>JBAXBX010000014.1:0-1000 GCA_037141755.1 Candidatus Saccharimonadota bacterium | reverse complement strand
CGACCCAAAGCGGACGCAGAAGTAGCTGCAATCTCCCGGGATGGCGCATGGAAACGTGTGCTGTTATATTGATTTATATCCACCTATCTGGACAAAACTATGAGCAAAAATCATACCTTCAGTTTATTCTTCTTGACATCAATAACCTGTAGTCAAATAGCAATAGCTGGTGAGTGTCTTGATGATAAGGTGACCCGGGTCAAAGGTATAGATAACTGTTTAGCCATCTCGACATACCGAGATACAACAGCTCAAAAACCCTCAGCATTAGTAATTTTTATTCATGGTGATCAAAGTGATATGAAGGCGGTCACGAGCATGCCACGCCTTGCTAATAATATTCAACTTCCTGCTGATGTGGTCAAGGTAGCGATCCTCAGGCCAGGTTATTTCGACGCTCAAGGCAATGAATCGACTGGTTACAATTCTGGACGTAGAGATAGCTATACCTCAGAAAATGTTGATGAGGTAACTGCAGCAATTCAATCTTTACAAAAATATTACGGTGTAAAAAATACAGTACTTGTTGGGCACTCTGGGGGTGCAGCTTATTCTGGCGTGATGATTGGACGAACCCCAGGCATTGCAAATGGTGCACTCCTGCTATCTTGCCCCTGTGATATTAATAGTTGGCGGTCAGATCACCAGGCTAAACCTTGGGGATCACTCTCTCCAATTGATTTTTACAAATCAGTACCGCCGAATACAAAGGTAATAGCCATTACCGGTGATGGCGATGACAATACTAGAGGGTATTTAGCTAAAGATTATGTTGCCGCCTTAAGCGAGCGAGGTATTAATGCTCGTTTTATTTCGGCCTCCAATGCTGGACACAACGACACTGTAAATGTGGAATTAGTGACTGAGCCAATTAAATCCCTTTTAAATGCCAATGCGTTGTCTATTACCAAATAGGGTTTCATGCAATTAAACCTAAAAAATCTTAGTAAGCAATAGTTTGAGGGAGTAATTAATTAACCTCATTGACTCTTAGTGGCCG
>JBAXBX010000013.1:0-1086 GCA_037141755.1 Candidatus Saccharimonadota bacterium | reverse complement strand
AATGCTTATCCGCAAAGTGTCCTATTATAAATTTTGGATTTAAATTCTGGAGAATAAGACATAGCTGTTAAAAGCAGTCTGTCGAAAAGTTTTTCTCCGAAATATCTTCTGTTGAATTTATAGCAGAACTCATTGAGATAATATTGTAAGTATTCTGGTTTAATTTTATGATGAACGTCCAATAATAATCGTTTTGCGTTGCTGATAGCAATATGAACCCAAGGCAGAATAGCTGGAATCATTTTTGGCTTCACTATGGCAGCGACATGAGAATTGACATGTTCAATCAATTTAGTATATGATGTTGAATCGTCTGTTGATAAATCAGCAGACTGATTGATTTGTTCTTTGACAATATTTGTAATTGTATTTGATTTTAAATCAGTGATAACGTGCATTTTAATGTGACTTACTCGTTTTGGTTTTAATCCTTTCTTGGGATTGTCAACAAACTCACTTTCAGCCATTACCAATACTTTGCTTTTACTTTGGCTGCCACGACCTCGCTTCAATGGCTCATTTTTATGATCCAAAGGAATCTCGGTTGTAAAGAATGCATCGTCAAGTTCGATTTGACCTGTTAGCTGATAAAGGTCATCTCGTTTGCCCATTACTTCACGAAGTTTGTTTGTCATTTCCCAAATAGGCTGATAGCGCTTATGCCCTAATTGACGACGCAACTCTTCTGTAGAGAATGATTTCTTTGTACAAGTCAGTAAATGTATCGTAACAAGCCAATATCGATAAGGAAGCTTTGAATTCTGCATTACTGTTCCTGATCGTAATGATTGACGAGAATGACACGATTTGCACTCATAACTATGCTTGTTTTCAAGCCAAAAGTGATCTTTACAATTGCATTTATGACAAATTACACCGATTTGGTCTCTTTGTTCTTTAAATTTTGACCGACAAGCGTCCTCATCGGGGAATTTCTGAATGAATTCAAGTATATTCATAGTCTGATTATTTGACTATAAATATACTGATATTCAGTGTATTATACAAATATAATTACCAATTATTTCAAAGAAAATCAACCGCTTTTGAAGCCTAATTCATTAGGACTCTTTGCGGATAAGCATT
>JBAXBX010000012.1:0-1105 GCA_037141755.1 Candidatus Saccharimonadota bacterium | reverse complement strand
TTGCTTACCTTCTTGCAAACCTTCTTGCTTACCCTCAGCAATATAAGACTTAGCCCACACTTCTACTTTATCTGCCAACATAACTTTAATCTCCTGTAAATCATCCACTTCGGGCAATAAGATACCGTATTCCGGCTTTCTCATCAATGTGGCGCTTAACCACCTCGCAAACATTTTTCTTAAATCAGGTCTATCTTTTAACCATTCTATCAACAATTTAACTATATCACTGACATCACTTGGGCTACTGGCATGTTCTAGCCTAAACACAGCCGCCACTAAGTTACTTGTATTGGCTAAATCACTATCAGTGTAATTGTTTTCATCAATCAACAAGTATTTAAGACTTGGTCTAAACTCTGCCACTAAACCCGACACTTCTGGGATTAAGTCTGCGATATTGGTTTCTGCTGTCCATTTCTTGCTACCGTTGTAAAGCACAATGGGTAATATAGGCGGTAAACGTCCATCTGGTAACGCATTACCCTGCTTAATCAAGTCCTGATAAAGTAAACCGATATAGACCATCATTCTAAGCGCCATATACTTATCAACAGTGCTTTGGAACTCCATCAAAATATACAGATAGACCCATTCACCATCCACCTTAACACGCCAGACAATATCATCTTCTCGCTGTTTTAGGTCATCACTTACATAAGAACAGGAGACTTTTTCCAAGGTTGAATAATCCAGTGTATGCAGCCAGTCGTCCGGTATAAAGCCCATGACAAGGTCACGAACTAATTCGGGATTAGAAAAAAGGAACTTGTAGCTGCTATCGTGTATTTGGCTCATAAATTCATTATAGCAATAAATGGGCATTGGCAATCCACAACTTAATTCAATCTATCAACGGCTTCTAATTCCGACTCGGCTAAAGACAGTTTGGGCTGAGTCGTTACCTGTTGGCGGATTGCTAGCGCGAATCCGCCTTACGGGTTAAACATGGTCTGTCCCCTATTATTATGTCCCCTATTATTATTTTTGGCGGATTGCTAACGCGAATCCGCCTTACGGGTTAAACGTGGTCTGTCCCCTATTATTATAGAAGACATTAAACAGACCTTCCTAGAAGATTGGCACATCAAAAAAGAATAGATGT
>JBAXBX010000011.1:0-1545 GCA_037141755.1 Candidatus Saccharimonadota bacterium | reverse complement strand
GCACAACCACATGTAGGATTTATTTTACCTGAAGTTTGTTTAGATGATGCACTGGCTGTGTTTACAGACACAACCACTATTGCAGATGGCAGTACCGCAGTTACCTGGAATTGGAATTACAATGCAGCAACACCTGCCGTAACACCGGCACCCATTTTAACAAGTTTAACAACGCAAAATGGATCTGCTAAATATAAATTAGCTGCCAACTACAAAGTTTCCTACAAAGTAACTACTTCCTTTGGATGTGATTCAACATTAACGCAAGCCTTTACTGTAAATGGTTCTACGCCGCATGCAAATTTTGTGGTGCTAAATGATACTAAATTATGCAGCAATGATTCTATTAGAATATATGATTCATCGTATGTAGATTTTGGTGTAGTAACTAAAAATGATATTTATTGGAACTATGTTGGTGCGCCAACGGTAGATAGTGTTGACGACAATACATTGTTTAAAAAGCAGTACCCACATTTGTACAGTAATTTTCAAACACCTGCTACCAAAACCTACCAAATTAAAATGACTGCACACTCAGGTAATTCTTCTGTGTGTGCCAATAGCGTTACCAAAACAATTACCATCCACCAAAGCCCTAAAGTGCAGTTTACAACAGTGCCGGGTATTTGTAATGATACCACCGCACGTCAAATTACACAGGCCAAAGAAACAGGCGGTGTACCTGGTGCATTTGTATATACCGGTAGTGGCATAAACGCTACAGGACTATATACCCCCAATAGTCAAATTCCTGGCACATATCCTATTAAATATTTTTATAGCACAACATTTGGTTGTGCCGACTCTGCCACAAAGCCCATCACAGTATGGCCTTCACCAGTAGCCAAATGGGGCGTGAATGCTATACTATGCGAAAAGAACAATATTCAATTTACCGATTCATCAGTAGCCAACTATAGTAATATCGTACAACGCTATTGGGATTTTGGTGATGGCACTAATACCCTTTATACCAATACGGCAAGCTTCACCAAAAAATACGCTGCTGGCAATACTTATGCGGCTAGTTTGCGCGTAATAACAGATAGTGGTTGTAGAAGTACCTATAATATTCAAAACCTGAAACTCAACTTTTTACCGGTAGTAAACTTTACACTACCTAGTATTTGTTTACCAGATGGAAGAGGTGTGTTTAAAGATATCTCCACTATCAAAGACAATAGCGAAGGGTTGTTTACATACTTATGGAATTTTGGAGATCCGAATGATCCATCGGCTTCTACACTCAAACAACCAACGCACCAATACACAGCACTAGGCCCTGTGAATGTGCAATTAAAAGTTACGAGTAAAGATTTGTGTGTTGATTCGTTAACCCAAATATTATCGGCTATTTATCCGCAACCGAAAGCAGATTTTGCTACCAATCCATCGGAGATATGCTTGAACGACCAGATTAATTTTATAGACAATAGCAATGGCAAAACCAGTGCTATTAATACTTGGTATTGGGATTTAGCCAATGGCACTAGTTCAGGTGTGCAAAACCCGAACAAGAAATTTACCGATTCTGGTAGTTTT
>JBAXBX010000010.1:0-2649 GCA_037141755.1 Candidatus Saccharimonadota bacterium | reverse complement strand
CCTATTCTTTTCAACCCGTTAATTAGTATTGATTATCAGTTAGTTATTTCAATATTTGTATAGGTAAGTGTGTAGCAGAATATGGTGTTGCTGCACAGGGCGCTGCACAGTAAAATATTCTTCTGTTACCTTCATTATTTTGTTTTAGTACTATAATTAAAGAAACCATTTATTTAAAGTTCATGATATTTTTATGAAAAGGATTGACTGATAAATATCACTTTAAACCCTCACTTAGAATGATATCTTTACAACCTTTGTTTGGATCACTTTAAACGATGATGAGAAAATTACTATTGTTTTTATTCATACTTTCTAATTCTTCTGCGTTTTCCCAGCAAACGATACGGGGAGTTGTTTTAGATAGTGTTACAAATCTTCCCATTGAAAATGCAACTGTTACACTACTTCCCAACAATGTAAATACAACCACAGATGAAAGAGGTAAATTCAGTTTTATAAACAATTTGGGTAAAGTCGTTTCCATTCAAATTGCTTCAATTGGGTTTGAAACAAAAACTATTGCAATAGCATCTTTCAATTCATCTGAACCGTTGATTTTATCACATCAAAAAACATCTTTACAGAATGTAATCGTAACTGCAAATGCTGGACAAGAATACAAAACCATCAGTAAGATGGATATCAAGATGCGTGGAGTTAGTAATTCACAGGAAATTTTGAGAATGGTGTCAGGTTTATTTATTGGTCAGCATCAAGGTGGTGGTAAAGCAGAACAAATCTTTGTACGAGGTTTTGATTGTGATCATGGAACAGATATAAATATTATGTCAGATGGTATGCCTGTAAATATGGTATCCCAAGCACATGGCCAGGGTTATGCTGATATGCATTTCATCATTCCTGAAACAGTAGAAAATGTAGATTTCCAAAAAGGAACCTATAATGCTAGCAAAGGAAACTTTACCACCTCGGGCTTTGTTGATTTAAAAACTAAAAATGGATTAAGTAATAATTTGGTGAAGTTGGAAGGTGGGATGTTTGATACCTATCGAGCATTAGGAATGTTTAATTTACTTAACGAACATGCTAAAGAAAAACAACAATCTTGGTATGTTGCTTCTGAGTATGGTTATTCAAATGGGTCCTTTGACCACCCACAGGATTTTAAACGATTTAATTTCTTTACCAAATACAATGGTAAAATTACCAACCATACTTATTTAATACTAACGGCTTCAACCTTTAACAGTAAATGGAATGCGTCTGGTCAAATACCCGACCGTGCTGTAGAAAGTGGATTTATTGGTTTCTATGGGGCACTCGATTCAACAGAGGGAGGAGAAACATCAAGAAGTAATATCAATGCTCAATTCGTGACTACTTTTAAAAACAGTAGTTTCATCAAGAACCAATTTTATTACTCAAACTACTATTTTGACTTACATACCGACTTTACATTTTATTTGAATGATCCGATAAATGGTGACCAGATCCGCCAAAAGGAAACAAGGAATTTGTTGGGATATAATGGAAGCTACCATCACCAATCGAATATTGGTTCATCACAATTGAATACTGAAATTGGGGTTAGTTTAAGACAGGATTTTACAACTAATTCAGAATTATCACATACTATTGATAGATATACTTTATTGAATAGAGTAATGTACGGGAATATCACTGAAACTGATGTTGCAGCATATATAAACGAGACGATTAAAGTAAATGAAAGGTTTAGTATCAATGGCGGATTAAGGATTGACCAATTTTTTAATCAGTACAAAGACCATTTGAAAAGCGATAGTTTATTTAAAGCAAAAGCGGCGACTATTAACCCAAAGATTAGTTTCAATTATCATAAGAACAATACCACACAATTTTATTTGAATTTGGGTAAGGGATTTCATTCAAATGACACCCGTGTTAGTGTTATTGAAAATGGGAGAAAAGTTTTACCAGGAGCTTATTCGGCTGACCTTGGTACAATTATCAAACCCACTAAAAATCTTTTAATTCAAACGGCTTTATGGTATTTATATTTAGAACAAGAGTTTGTTTATAATGGTGACGATGGTTCTCCTTCTCCTTCGGGTAAAACAAATAGAAAAGGTTTTGATTTTTCTATTAGATATGAACCCATACCATCAGTATATGTAGATGCAGATGTTAATTATGCACATGGTAGATTTATTGATGAGGCAAAAGGACAAAATTTTATTCCATTAGCACCTGTATGGAGTAGTACAGGGGGGATAACTTATAAAAATAAGAATGGTATTAATGGAAGTCTCCGTTATCGTTGGTTGAGCGATAGACCCGCAAATGAGAATAATTCTATTATAGCAAGTGGTTATTTTATAAATGATTTTGTGTTGAACTATACTCAAAAAAAATATGAAGTAGGACTTACAGTCAATAATATTTTCAATGTAAAATGGAAAGAGACCCAGTTTGATACATTGACAAAATTGAAAAACGAAACAACCCCAGTGGAAGAAATCTGTTTTACTCCTGGAACAAAACTTGCAGCGAAATTGAGTGTAAGTATATTCTTTTAGAAATCATAATACATTTCACTTATTATTTGATGTGAGAATTTCTTTATTGGCTATAATTTAGGTGGGGTAATAACTTATAGAATCAACCCCCCATTCTGCTGCACACCCTGCTACACAAATAACAATC
>JBAXBX010000009.1:0-2684 GCA_037141755.1 Candidatus Saccharimonadota bacterium | reverse complement strand
TTCAAGAAATCCTTCTGATTTCCAGCCAGCAACAACCACTTGCTCCTCCTTCAATTGGATATTTCACTCAAAGTTTACCAGCATTTCACTCGATAGTTTACCACCCGAATGGAGTTGTTGAAGCTGATATAAATCTAGTTAATTTTTTTGGTTCGTAATGAGTCTCCTTTTAATTCTATTTTATGTGCATTAGCTGTCAGTCTGTCGCAGATTGCATCAGCGAGCGTTGGTTCATTGATGTATTCGTACCATTTACTAACGGGTAATTGTGAAGTTATTATGGTTGCGCCTTTCGCGAAGCGATCTTCTAGTATTTGCAATAAAGACAATCTCATATCTGGACTTAATGGTTGTAATCCAAAGTCATCAATAATAAGTAAGGGTGTTTTTGCAATCATGTTAAGCCATCGGATATAAGTTCCATCTAATCTTGCTGCAACCAATGCTTCAATAAGACGGTTCATGGAATAATATAATGTTCTGTATCCGAGTAAACAAGCGTTTCTACCCATAGCACAAGCCAAATAACTTTTACCACAACCTGTAGCTCCAGTAATTAGTAAGTTTTCAGATTTTTCAATGAATGTGCCATCCGATAAAGTGGCTAAAGTTTCTTTGCTGATACCTCTGCCAGGCGTACAATTTATTTGTTCTGGAGAAGCATTGTAACGTAGTTTGGATAGGCGCAAGTAGAGTTGTGTTCGCTGGTGTACGCGGTAACCAGCTTCTGCTTCTGCAAGTAATGCAACTACGTTATGTGGTTCTGGTTGTTGGTGAACAGGTTGTTTGATAATGGCTTCATATCGTTTGGCCATACCAATTAATTTTAGTTCCTGCAATTGTTCCAATGTACTTTGTTGGTTCATGTATTTATTTTTAATGATTGAAAAAATACTGTTTTATTGATAGGCATCTGGTCCTCGTAGATTAGCGTGTTCTGGTACTTTAAATAAATAGTTTTGGTGTAACTGATCTATTTGATCAAGATGGTTGATGAGTATATTTTGTAGTATTCTGTAGTTAAAAGTGTTACTGCTCAAACCCCTTTTGCAAGCAGCTTCTAGCCTTGTAGTACCATATTGTTTGTGTAGCCGAAGAATCCCTTTGCATGCATTATAAGTTTGTTCGGTATACAATCTGGCTTTTAAAACCTTATCCATATATTGATAAACGGGTTCTCCAATGCGGGATGCTTGTTCCAAAAAATAAGTAGGCGTTAGACCTAATTGTTCATGATAATGTTGGTGGCCTGCTGGCATATGTTCACCCGTGGTAGTGTAGTCGTGTTTTTTATAAGCACGTCTATGAAGCGCAATACGGTTGTGTTTGTAATAGACTTCTACAATATCTGTGTCGTATACAGCACTCACCTGTTTGCCAATATATTGGTAGGGTACACTGTAGTGATGGTAGTTTTCTCCTAGTGTAATATGATAATTCTTTTGCACCTTGGCAGATACTTGGTGCTTTATAACAAAGCTTACGTTTGGCAGTGGCTGTAAAAGAGATTGTTCCTCTTGTTTAAATTGCTGCAGTCGACTGTGGTCTTTTAATTGAAATAATTTTTCATTATGCAATGCCAGTAGTTTTAGGGCAGCCTCGTTTAGCTCATCAATGTGGTGGAATATCTCATCACGTAAAGGAGCATAGATACGCTGGTAGGCAATTTTAACCTCATTCTCTACAGCTCCTTTATCCTTTGGCTTAGCTACGCGTGTGGCAAGCAGTGTGATGTTATTATGTAATGCCCATTGCTGTAACACGTCACTAAATAATGGTTCATAGCGGCATGACTTTGTAACCACCTGCTTCATATTGTCGGTCTTAAGACTTAAGGGAACACCTTCAAAATATTGCAGGCAGCGGTTAAGCCCTTTAATTACTTGGGGGATAGTTGCATCTGGTAATGCCATTGCAAAAGTGTATTTACTGAATGGTAAAACACAAACTAAAACAGGGCAAGAAATTACCTCGCCAGTAGTTTTGTTAACATAACTCATTTTGTCGCCAGCAAAATCGACCATGACCATCTCTGCAGGTGTATGAACCAAGTGCATGGTAGCTTTTGTTGGTCGAATCGCTTCTTTGAGTAAATCGCAAAACCTAGTGTAGCGATAAGGGCTATCATATTCTTTGCGGTATTCTTCCCAAAGCAAAAGCCTTGTTACGCCAGTTCGTTTAAGTTCTGTAAGGAAGTAAGGCGTCCGTGCATTAAAATCTAAGCGTCTTAGATCATCGGAATAATCAATCACTAATGCAGGTGCATATACTACAGCACTTAATGCAGCATCACTAAGCTGACGAAGTACTTCCATGGGGTGACCAGACTTTTTAAGTCTAATAGCATATAAAGTAGCCGACTGCCTTGATATACTTAATTGAACAGCAATGGCCCGAAGAGAATAGCCTTTTTCTAAAAGTTGAATGAGTGCTCGAATCTGTTGCATTGATATCACTTGGTTGGCCATGCTTTTGTTACAAAGCAAGGTTGTTTTAAAATGCTATCAACAAATCCCTTCAAGTGGTAAACTTTGTGCCGGAATGTCAGAACATATGAAACCACAAGTGGTAAACTTTGGACTGAAATAACTCACTTAACCATAACTCCTAGTGGTAAACTTTGGAGTGAAACGCTGGTAAACTATCGAGTGAAATAAGTGGTAAACTTTGGAGTGAAATATCCA
>JBAXBX010000008.1:0-9623 GCA_037141755.1 Candidatus Saccharimonadota bacterium | reverse complement strand
GTAGGTAGTAGGTAGTAGGTAGTAGGTAGTAGGTAGTAGGTAGTAGGTAGTAGGTGCCATTATTGAGATTTTACTATTTACTAACTACTAACTCTTCGAGTAAACAACAAACGAATAATCATACTTATTCTTGTCGTCGGCCGCATGGTCGTCATGTGATTCGACGTGCCAATCGTTTGTAAGTATCGGGAAATATATGTCACCGACTAAATCAGCCTTAATTTCAGTTGCCAAAATCTTGTCAGCGCTGGAAACAGATTGTTCATATATCTGTCCGCCACCGATGACATAAATATCTTTGCCAATTTCAGCCTTAGAAAATGCCTCTTCGAGTCCGTGAACAACTGTAATACCATCAATTTCCAGCGGCTGCCGAGTAATCACAATATTTTGGCGATTTGGTAGTGGTTTGCCGATTGATTCAAAGGTTTTTCGGCCCATAATCACAACATTGCCAGTAGTAAGTTCACGAAAATGGCGCATATCAGCCGCCATCTGGCCTTGCCACAACAGAGTATTGTTAGCTCCAATTAGACGGTTTTTATCGTAGGCGACAATAATATACTTCATTAATACAATGATAACACAACGATTTATCAAAGAATGTTTGAAATACTGCGTGTCATTTACAAATTTCTGAATAAACGTCATAATGTATGATATTACAAATAAGGGAGTGTAATTAATTATGGCAACTGAACCTCAACCAGCTGACGGATATTACGATGAAGGTGTAACTGCACCAAAAGAAGATTTCGATCTTAGTTTTCTTGACGAAGATGAATCCAAAACAGAATAAAATACGAGTCGCTCTCGTTGTCCCACATATTTTTTTACACCGCGACATTATATCGAATGTTATTTTTTCGCCTGGTACGTTAGCCTTGGAACTAGCCAAAGGCTTGATACAACATAACGTTGACGTGACATTATTTACACCCGGCCCAATTGATACCGTAGTACCAAATATTAATGCCGACATGTCATATTTTGAATCTGAATTAGCGGCCCGCGGCGACACCTATATTGATTTACTTAAAAAGCATCCGTTTATCTTTGTATCCCTAGCCCGACAAGTTCAGTCTGAATTGATATCTAATGCTTATCAGCGTGCCAACAACGACGAATTTGATTTAGTTCATATTTACACCAACGAGGAAGA
Source organism: Candidatus Saccharimonadota bacterium (assembly GCA_037141755.1). Taxonomy (GTDB): domain Bacteria; phylum Patescibacteriota; class Saccharimonadia; order Saccharimonadales; family Saccharimonadaceae; genus UBA1547. The sequence goes on along the minus strand of JBAXBX010000008.1, from coordinate 8,461 downwards.
CATCGCCTTGCCATTTGCTGTATTTTGCAAAAAACCAGTCGTGTTTACTCATCATGATCCATTTAATTTTATGGCACGTTATAAAAGTGTCTTTCCTAAATATTCACACCTAAATTGGCTGTCATTATCACTGGCGCAGCGAAAAACCATGCCCGAAAACACTAATTGGGTTGAAAATATCTATCATGGACTAAACCCTGATGATTTTACGCCATTTACAGACACCAACGAGCGTGATTACATTGCATTTTTGGGACGAATCGTACAGCCCAAGGGCCTACATTTAGCGATTGAAGCAGTTAATATTTATAATAGAACAGCCACCAAACCTTTAAAATTAAAAATTGCCGGCAAACATTATTCTGATACCGAAAAAGATACTTACTGGCAAAAACAAATACAGCCTAAATTGAGTGATACCATAGAATACGTCGGCTTCATATCAGATTTAAAACAAAAAAATGAGTTTTTAGGCAAGGCCAAAGCCTTAATCATACCTTCAACTTTTGATGAACCATTCGGAATGGTGATGATTGAATCACTGGCCAGCGGAACACCAATTATTGGACTTGATAGCGGCGCGATTCCTGAAATTATCATAAATACAAACGGTATTTTAGTTAATAAATCTGATTCCGACACCGATACAGCCCAAAAGTTAAATCAAGCCATCGCCAATATTGATACAATCGACCGTCAAGATTGCCGCGACGATTTTGAAGCCAGATTTACACTCGATATTATGTGTAAAAACCACGCTGCGGCATACCGTAAACTGATATAAATAGCCTCAAAACCCATTCCGCGGGTGACGTTTGTCGGGGCGGTCTTGGTTGGCTATTAGAATATGGCTATTGGAAGGTGGCGGGTGTACGCTAATAACTTTTGGTATTACTGTGATTTGCTATATTCCAATAGCTATATTCCAATAGCTACCCCACACAGGACCCGAGGGGGTTTTGATAATCTGTTTATAAAATAACAAGTGGGGCTTTGATATGCGGATGAGCTTCATAACCAGTCAATTCAAAGTTATCAATCGTAAAACTATCAATATCATCTACATCACCAACAATCGACAGCCGAGGAAACTTCATAGGGACTCGCTGCATCTGCTCTTTGGCCTGTTCGAGGTGATTTGTATACAAATGCGCGTTACCAATCGAAACGACCAATTCGCGAGCTTCCAGGCCTGTTACCTTGGCTAACATTTGCAACAACATCGCATATTGAGCAATGTTAAACGGCAAACCCAAAAAAACATCAGATGATCGTTGATACAGTAACATTTTTAATTTGCCTTTGGTAACATCCAAATGAAACATCGTGTGACAAGGCGGTAATCGCATATCACTCAAGTCAGCTGGATTCCAGGCACTAACAATAATCGCTTTTGAATTAGGATTGTCTTTGATTTGATTAATCGCCCAAGCCAATTGATCAATCTCACCACCATGTGGGTTTTGCCAATGTCGCCATTGAACTCCATAGACCGGACCTAAATTCAAATCTTTATCGGCAAATTCATCCCAATAATGTATCTTATTATCCTGCAAAACTTTAATATTTGATGAGCCCGAAACAAACCACAACAATTCGTTAGCAAGAATCTTAAATGGCATTTTTTTAGTCGTCAGTAATGGAAAGCCGTAACGCAAATCAAACTTCATTTGATAACCAAAGATTGACCTGACAGGGTGAACGCCGCGCGATGGTTTAGTTTTGCCATCTTTTAATATGGTTTCAAGCAGTTTTAGATATTGGTATTCGGGATGCATATTTATTAACTCTCCATATCTAATATATCATCGTTAACAACATGACGACGAACAGTTTTGCCGGCTTTTTCTAATAATTTAACGGCGTAACCATCAGAATGATCAAGCGAGTAAACGATTTCAGAAATACCAGTCTCACACAACATTCTAGCGCAGTTTGGGCATGGCAATAGTTCAATAAAAAGCGTCTTGTCGTCTAGGTTTTGACCGTCAATCGCCATCAAAATCTCGGCATGAACCGTATCGTAATACGTCAAATCACCAGGCATTGCACAATGCTTTTCGCGTTGTGCTCCATAATGCCAAGCAAAGGTTCGATAAGGAACAGTTTTATTGTAATAAGTCTTAATAATCTTGTATCCACCCTTAACTTTTTCAGCCAAGGCAACACCAGTTTGAAATGATGTATCAAATGAATCCCGACGAGCCGCAATCGCAATTGACAGCGCCTCTGTTTCATTTACAACCTGATTTTGATTAATTTTATTGTCAATTAGACTAATCGATTTGTCATAACTAATCGCTTCGGACCCGTCAGCAAAAGGCGAGATATATTCGAACGGAATATTATTATTAACCAGACAGTAATATTCTGGTCGCAAATGAAACGAATATTGCCACGATCCATTGACCAATAACACCGATTTGAATTTGGACGAATTATATATATCCAAAATATCTTTTTGTGAGCAATTTAGGATTGTTATTTTGTGGACTGAAGTTGATAAATTAACCTTGGAAATGACATTTTCGATAACTGATTTATCAAGTGTTTTGAATTGTGGCTGATTGTCATAGCCTAATATGTAATCTTCACTAGCCAATGCAACGACTATATTACCCAGTGGCAAGTACTTTTTAACTATCTGTACAAAACGAGCCTGCGACATCTGGCGCGACGGCGCAATAAAAATCGCTTTTAAAGATTTAAGTGGCTTTTTACCGCCAAACGCCATATCAGACCAGTTGAGTTCGTAATTATTCATTTTGATACTTCCTGCTGAATCGCTTGGCTAACTTTTCAATATCCTTAATTTTTGATCGATATAATTCGGTGTTCTCAAGCGGTGTATTTTTTAGTTGGCGGTAATTCCAAACATTCAAATCTGGTCCATCAAATGGAATACAGTGAAAATGCAAATGATCAACCGTACTTTGAGCTTCGGCACCGTCTTTTTGAACAATCTGCATACCTTTGATACCATAAATTTCACGAATCATTTTTTTGGCGATATACATCAATTTGCGCATTGTTTCCCATTCGACAGGTGTTAATTCTTTAACCGAACGAACGTGACGGCGGGGGATAATCATACAATGTCCGTCAATATAGGCAAATAAAATAATTGTTAGTACGACGCCATTTTCTTCATAAATCACATATTTATCGCGCAAATCACAAAACACACACTTACCAGTCGACTGCCAAATATCGTCATATTTACCAGTTGTTCTGGCGTCACGATACATTATCTGCTTGTCGCTAGTTGATTTGTCCGTCATTTACTTCTCTTTAAGTGGGTCCTTGCGATATTGCATAAAATCTTTTAACACTTCACTTAAATGTCCACCAATAGCACGCTGCAAAATTTGAGTCGTCGAAATAGCAGTTGACTGACGATCAACGACAATAACTTCGCCACCGTATTTAACAACCGTCTTGTATTCAACTGAATTTTTGTATTCGTCTGTCCAATCTTCTTTGACGGTAATATATACATCAGGTTTTAACAAACCAAGTGATGGTTGGCAACTAGGTTCAGGCAAAATAGTAACAAAATCAACTGATTTTAGAAAAGTCAGCATCTCGGCACGGATTTTTTCATCCAAAATAGGTTTATTAGGGCCTTTGACTTGTTTGATGGCATTATTACTACTGACACCAACAACCAAAACATCGCCGCGTTCGCGGGCTTTTTCAAGATATCGGCATTGACCAGCATGGATTAAATCCCACGAACCAGCCGTAAAGACAACTTTTTTACCTTTTTCGCGCAATTGCTCACCTAGGGACATTAAATCACTTTGTGAAATCAGCCGTTTTTTCCAACTAGACATATACCCTCAACCTCTCAATAATTGTTACTTATAGAATATCACACCACGCTTGGCTAGTATATCCGCCGTCCGCACATAATGTTGATTAAGAGATAGCGATTCATATGGGTTATGACGTAAAAATTTGTAAAAGTCATACATCAAAAACATTTCGACTAATTTATTGCGGTCAGCGTCGTCGCCAATATCTTTATTTTTACCGCGCTTTTGATATCCCGAATGCAGAAAATACTTAACAACCTTGTCGATTGTTTTATATTTGCAATCAACCATCAAAAAGGCGAGTGTTCGCGAAATATCCATAACTGGATGCCCCAAAGCCGTCTTTTCAAAATCCAAAATGCCTGATATTACGTCGCCAGTAAACAAAATATTGCCACGCACAAAATCCATATGAAGTGGCTGTTGCCCAGGTTTTGTTTTGTATGATTCCAGCAAATTAATATAGTCATCAAATCTATCTGATGACACTTTTATGTTTAGTTTTTGCGCAATCGCATCTGCAACTGTTGGCTGTGAAAAATACTGTTTCATGCGCCCAACAATTTCGATATACTCATCATATACCGACGGCAATATAACTAACGGACCGGCAGATAATTTAAAGTGCATATCGCTCATCATCGCGCCCAAAGTTTTTATCTTTTCCATGTTGTACGACTCCCACGGAATCGTATGTCCAGGCAAATAATCATATACGCCGATGTAAGTTGTAGTGTTTCCACTTTTTAACGTCAAAGTCCGGTTGTCAAACCGCTGGCGGGCCGGCAAACCGTGATCTGCCACAAACGCCGAAACCTTATCAGCCCGTGCTATTCGATTAACAATTTCTGCCTCACGTTTATAAAAAGTCACATTTAGCATCCGGTTATCAGATGTCAAAACCGGCCATATTTCGTTACGATAACCCTTTTGAAAATCAAAAATACGCTGATATTCAATACCATAAAATTTTAGCACCCGCGGTAATGCCGACTCATACATATTATTTATAGTGTAGTTGTTTAGGCAAAATCGGTAAAGTCAGACCAAATGCTTTATAATATTAAATATACAGATAAAAGTGTAAATTGACTGATAAAAAAGGGGATTACATCATTGTTAATGGTGTAATGTGAAAAATATGGGTGTATACAGTAATATCGAAATCAAACAAGCTATCGCTGACGGTACAATCGTATCTGTTCCGTTTAACGAAAAACACATTGCCGAAGCCAGCCTAGATTTTACGTTGGGTCATTATTATTACAAACAAAAAAACGACCAAAATGCCAAGATTTATAACCCCTTTGACAAAAATGAGGTTGACCGTTACTTTAAAGGCCCATTTGAGGCCATGCCACATCAAGAGTGGTGCGACCAAAATGGGCACATTTTGTTTGACAATATCCCCGCTGACCATCCTATCATCGTTTTGCAGCCTGGCGAACGTATCTTGGGTCATACACACGAGTTCATTGGTATCAGAGCCCACGGAGGCGCCTGCGAGGTTAAATCACGTAGCACCTGGGCTCGCAACGGGGTTGCTATCTGTGTTGACGCTGGCTGGATTGACCCTGGATACGTTAATCGTATAACCCTTGAAATTTATAATCTAAACCAGTTTGAATCGATTATCTTGCCAGTTGGCGAGCGTGTCGGACAATTAATTTTTCATCACACTGGCCCCGTCGAAGGTAAATACAGCGAAGGTCGCAACATGAGTGGCAAATACCAAAGTACATCTGATTTAGACGAATTAATTCGTACTTGGTCGCCAAGCCTGATGCTGCCACGATCATTCAAAGACGCCCGCAAGCCAGTCAAAGTTATCACTGGACTAGCTGACGGAATAAAATAAAGCAACAGCTTGTTCATATTGACTTATTGTCGTTTTATGCTATTATTAGTAGTACTAATCATTGTATTGGCGTTGTTTAATAAATCGGATTATGATGACGCGTCAAATTTAAGAACGCGTTAATTAAACACTCTTTGATGTCATGTAAATTACATGGCTTTAAAGAAAAAATTAATATGAAAAAACTAAATAACAAAAGAGACGAGAAGAAACTAGTTCGATTAACCGAAAACTTGTATAAACAGATACCAAATCATCTAAAGCGCAGATCTATTCTGGATTATGCAAGAGGTGTTTGGCAGGCAAGCCTGCAGGCGTCAAAAATATACAAGACACAAAAGCAAGTTTCAGCAAAAGACATGGCCACCAAGGACACAAAGATAGCAATATTACTATTGCTATTTGCAAATCAAAAGGGCTATAGATTTAAATTAGCTAAACAGAAAAAGCGTTTATTGACCGAATATTGAATATTAATATTTAAAGCCAAGTCGGCTTGCTCTCGCCCAATCGGCGATGAGCGAGCCTTCAGGCTTGGCGCGTCTATACATCATAATCTGATTTCACAATCCACATCTGTTGCATTCCGTGAAAACATTTGCTATACTTTTCACAGACAAATACCCAAAGACAGTAGCTGCGTAAAAGCTTAATTCGCTACCGAGGATTATGTAACACATACATTTTTCGATTATAAGTCTTTGGCAGTGCGAGTTCCAAAGACTTTTTTCTTTGTAAAGCGCAACTGTCTAGAACGTTTACAATTTGGTCGAATAGAAAATAACAAAACAACTAAAGGAGAATTTTATGGCCGTATCACGCGATAAAAAGAATACTTTGGTTGCAGAATTAGCTGAATTATTCGCGTCTGCAAAAGGTACCGTAGGCGCAGCTTACACCGGCCTTACTGTTGCTGACTTGCAAGAACTTCGCGCCGCTGCCCGTGCTAACAACGTATCAATCAAAGTGGCTAAAAACCGCTTGGTACGAGTTGCCTTGGCTGCCGACAACAAGTTCAAAGCCGCTGACACTAGTTTATTAACAGGTCAATTAGTCTATGCTTTTTCAAGCACCGACGAAGTTGCTCCTGCTCAAGTTTTAGCTAAATTCGCCAAATCACACCCAGAGTTAAAACTGGTTGCTGGTTTTGACGGATCAGGCGCATCACTTGATACAGCTATGGTCACAGCACTCGCTGAACTACCAACCAAGGATCAACTCCGCGGTCAATTGGTCAGCGTTATTGCAGCTCCACTTACTGGATTCCTTGGCGTTGCCAATGGCGCACAGCGTGGTTTTGCTCAAGTACTGTCACAACGCGTTCAAGCACTCTAATTTTGCACCAATTAGTAGGTGGTAGGTAGTAGGTAGTAAATAGTAGAAATACTAAATACGGCCAACTACTATATACCATCTACAATCTACTAACTACTAACTAAAGGGGAATTAATATCATGGCTGAAGAAATCAAGCTATCTGCTGCACAAGCAAAAATTGTTGACGAACTCAACAAACTATCTGCACTAGAACTATCACAAATCGTAAAACACCTAGAAAACGAATGGGGCGTAAGCGCTGCCGCTCCTGCTGCAGCTGTTGCTGTAGCCGCCGGCGAAGCTGCACCTACTGCTGACGAAAAGTCAGAATTCACAGTTAAACTAGCTGATGCTGGTTCACAAAAAGTCGCTGTCATCAAAGCTGTTAAAGAAATCACTGGCCTAGGTCTAGGTGAATCAAAAGCTATCGTTGACGGTGTACCTTCAACTGTTAAAGAAAAAGCAACTAAAGAAGAAGCCGCAGCTGCTAAAAAGCTACTTGAAGAAGCTGGCGCAACTGTCGAACTAGTTTAGTTCAGCATTATATTCGACCAAACCAATGTAAATAAGCATTAATACCGCCTGTCACAGGGCGGTATTTTGTTTAGGCAAAATATACAACGTTTTGCGTGTCACATCATATAATTGTGTGGATAAGTAACGGTCAAACCTCAAAACTACCCTCGGGTCCTGCCGTCCGTTCCGCCCCTAATTTATAAAAATGGATTACCATTTTGTAGTAAATTGGGGCCACCCCGACGAACGTCACCCGCGGTGTGGTTTTGAGGTTTGACTAACGGCTGTTGACAAGATTAGTAATCATTGGTATATATAAGGTAATATCATCACAAAAATAGACAAAAGGAAATTGCGAGTTACCATGTCTGAATTACCAGAAAAACAAGTAAAAAGATTGTACGCCCTGATTCAAGAGGCGGAAACCAATTTGGCCGCTGCCAAAGAATTATTAATCAGCATCACCGGTGACGATGGCGCTGTTATCACAAAACGTAGTACTAATTTGGAAGAAGCCCGTGGCAAAGTTATCGAAGGCGTCTTTGATGGCCAAAAAATGGCCGGCCCTGATGGCAAAGAATATCCAGTACCAGCTAATTACGCCAGCAAATCTAAATTGGTTGAAGGCGATATCCTTAAACTAACAATTACCGACGACGGCAGCTTTGTTTACAAACAAATCGGCCCAATCGAACGCAAATTGATTATCGGTACACTAGTCCAACACGACGGTGCGTATTACGTTGAAGCCAATGGCCGCGAATACCGCATTTTACTAGCCAGCGTAACTTACTTCCGCATCAACGTTAATGATCAAGTCACAATCATCGTCCCAGCCGACAACCCCGAAGCTGAATGGGCCGCTGTTGAAGCCGCTTTGTAGTAGATAGTATTTAGTAGGTAGTAGGTAGTAGGTAGTAGGTAGTAGGTAGTAGGTAGTAGGTAGTAGGTAG
>JBAXBX010000007.1:0-13002 GCA_037141755.1 Candidatus Saccharimonadota bacterium | reverse complement strand
GGAGTGCCTGCTTTTTTGTTTAGTTATGTTGCAAAGGTGGTGAGTTACTACGTAGGTATTGCAAAACTATCACATTTATGCTTAAATAGATATATCAAACAATAAAAACAAAAAAAGGAAATAGAAAAATGGAAACACAAGTAGAGATAGGCGAACTGGTTAATAAGTCAGATATATTGGCTCTTGAAACGGCTACTTGGGATCAGCCACGTACGACCGAGCAATTATTGAGCTTAATTAGCCGTCGTGAAGCTGATATCTTTTCGACCCAATCTTAAATAATACTAATTTAAGTCTAAAACCACGTAATAATTACGTGGTTTTTGCTATGTGTGAATTATTTTGTAAAATTACAAAATTCGTGGTATAGTATGCAGGTTCTCTGTACTTTTAAAAACCGCGTTATCATCGCATAGCGCTCATCCTAAGAGGTGAATATGACACAAAAAGGGATTGTTATTCGTCATGCAGATGGCAATGATCTTGATTGGTTGACTGACATTATGACATTGGCGTTTGCGCCATTTTGTAGTGCTAATCAGCGCATTCATGCCAGTGATATTTTGAGCAACCAATTAGTTGGTAGCTCGCGGCGAATCGGGACTTTCGTTACTCATCAGCATGTTCTGGTGGCGGTAGTTGACGGCCATAATGCCGGCGTGATTCAGATTTTTGAGGAGAAACACTCAATCATCAAAATCGGCTTGTTAATTGTGGCTGAATTCTATCGGGGCAAGGGAGTCACCACGGCGTTACTTGGTCATGTTGAACATTACGCTGCCGAAAACAAAATTCGACAGCTATATTGCAACGTGCCGAGCCCCAGTGTGGACGAACTTGGTTGGCTTTACAAAAAAGGATTCCGGTTGACCGGAATCTCAAAAGACAGCCCGGCCAAAGGTATTAATGAGTATTTGCTGTACAAGCAGCTTATCGTTAACACCGATGCAGATGAACAAAGCGTCGTCAAAGTCGTCCCGTTTGCAATGGATAAGCATGGCTCTCAAGCTATGACTTTAATTTTCAACGAGATGTCTGGCACATTTGATTCGGTTAATCCATATTGGGTTAATAATCTGTTGAACGGTAAACTGCACGATGATTCGACGGATGATGAAGACGTAAATCACATTATCTTTGTATCCATGGTCGACGGTAGGGTTACTGGTTTAGTCGGGGCAACACTTCCAAAGAGTGGTCCGATTATGCTAATACCGTTAGTCGCCGAGGATATCGTGTCGTTTGAGGCATTGTTGATTTTCGCTCAAGACTCATTGATTGTTTACAGTCACAAACTGTACGTCCATTTGTCTCCGAGCGTTGATCAAATAATATGTTTGCAACGGCATGGTTGGGTTGTTGAGGGTTTATTGGCTGGTGTGTATTCGCCGACCAGTATTGTTCAACAGTGGGCTTTCCAAGCAAAACAGCCTGTAACCAGGACTATGCGTATCGGCTGTGCATATTATGATGCAATCGTGGCTGGTACAAAGACAATCGAAGTACGATTGGCACGTAGTGAGTATAAGCACTACAAAGTTGATGAATTAATACAGTTTGAGGTGACTTCAAAACCCCCTGTATTGGTGCGCATCAAAGCCATTCGTCTTTATAACGACTTGCAATCCGCGGTAAACTATGAAGTTTGGTCAAAAATTATTCCCGAGGTAAATACCAGGGTCGAAGCTTTGCGTGAGCTTCGTAAAATGATGCCAGACTCGGAGGGTGCAGGTTTTTACGTCTTTGAATTCGAAGTCGTAAAACCGTAGTACAGAGAACACAAATATACATAGGCCACAAAGTCTGTGTATATCGCAGCCATGTTCCGCAACCCACAAGGTTCGCGGACATGGCTTTTTTTCTTTGTCAAAAGATAATAAATTGTGGTATAGTATCTTGGCCTTAAGTCTCTTATAACAAAAAATATTCTAGTTATGGACGGTGTTATAAAACTTTTAGACCGCAGTAGACTAACAATTGGGACCAAGTGTTATCATGCCATTATGGCTGGGCATAAAAGTCTCGAAGTGCGAGTCGGCTACGAATCGATTCAGATATATCAGGCGGGAGACCAAATCGAACTAGTGACCCCACGGTCATCAGGTTTGGTTTTGGTTAAATCCATCCGGATATATCCGAATTTGCGAGAAGTCGTTTCTAGGGAATCCTGGCAACGAATTGTCACACACGCGGAAAGCCAGGAGGAGGCTTATCATGCACTTGTGCATCAACATTCTCCATTCGAAGGCATGCCTGATATACATGTCCTTGAATTAGAACCGATTCAGGTTCAAATAATAGGGTAAACTTACCCCGCTGACGCAACGCGTTCGCGCTATATCAAAACAAAGCCATACACTGACCGCCTTACAAAAAGGTGGAGGTGTGTGGCTTTTTCATTTGTTGATTGTTATGATTTAGGTATGATAATACCCGAAAAACTAAAAATTGGTGATGAAATTCGAGTTATTGCACCGGCTCGGTCAATGGCGATTATTGATGATGAAGCCAAGGCAATTGCCAATCAGCGACTGGCAGATTTAGGCTTCAAGGTTACATTCGGTAAGCATGTTGATGAAATTGATGAGTTTAATTCATCCAGTATTGAATCACGTTTGGCTGATTTGCACGAAGCGTTTGCTGATCCAAATGTTAAAGGGGTTTTCTCAGCAATTGGTGGTTTTAACAGTAATCAATTATTGGATTATATTGATTGGGATTTGATTGCGAATAATCCAAAAGTTTTTTGTGGATTTTCGGATATTACAGCACTTAATAACGCAATTTTTACCAAAACTGGGTTGGTGACATATTCAGGCCCACATTATTGGTCATTTGGGCAAAAACTATATTTTGATTATACGTTGGGTTATTTCAAACAAGCCTGCATTGATAGTGAGGTAATATCCATCAGTGCTTCAGAAAAATGGAGTGATGATCATTGGCATAATAATCAGGACATCAGGGAATTAATTGATAATAACGGCATTTGGGTAATTAATCAGGGCATGGCCGAGGGTACGATTGTTGGCGGAAATCTGTGCACTGTAAATCTTTTACAAGGTACTCGATATATGCCAAGTTTAGACGGTGTAATTTTATTTATAGAGGAAGATGCGCTGGCAAATGGTATTGACGTGATGGAATTTGACCGTAACTTGCAATCACTTATAAGTCTGCCTGATTTTAGTGGTGTTCGTGGTATTGTTATTGGACGATTTCAAAAAGCAGCCGGTATGACAAACGATTTATTAATTAAAATTATTAAATCTAAAAAAGAGCTCAATAACCTGCCAGTCATCGCTGGTGTAGATTTTGGACACACTGACCCTAAAATCACTTTCCCAGTCGGTGGCGTGGCATCGATAAATACATCTGATCAGACAATGATTCGAATAGTTCAACATTAATTTGGTAGTAGTGACAGGAATGTCGCTTTGCCCATCTGTTTGTTCATAAAAATATGTAAACACATTTTTATTTCACTGCACTATGCGACCTGTGACTATTTTTGCTTTGCAAAAAGCCACAGATTCGATTCATGGTCATAAGATTACCAAAAAAATATCCCCATCTTTCGATGAGGCTATTTCTTTGGTAGTAGTGACAGGAATTGAACCTGTGACCTTAGGCTTATGAGTCCTACGCTCTAACCAACTGAGCTACACTACCATATCGTATGTTGAATTGTGAAATATATCTTTCAGCGTATGGGCAGTTGGTTAGAGCGTCTACGCGGATTTATTACCGCCTTCGGCTGGGCCAACTGAGCTACAACTACCGCGTCGGAACTTACTTTCAAGACCTCGTTTTGTCGTAAACGACAAAAGCTTCGTCTTTTCGTTGTTCCTCCTTTAAATAAAACAAACAGCTTTTAGCCTGGTTTGTTTTATTTGACAAATGCAAACTACAATTGTCACAGGAATAATTGTAGCAAAAAACAGATTACATTTCTAGGTGGACGATTAAATATTCAGTACATAGTTTGATAAGTGTTATTTTTTTGCAAGGACGGACCTTGCAAACAAGGTTTTTATGTTATTATTTGCTTATGATTATAAATAAAAAGATAATGTTGAGTTTTGTTTTGGTTATATCTGTTGGTGTCGCGACATTCTTCTTTTTGAAATATACCCAACCAAAGCAATATAAATTGGTTGAAATAGAATTAACTTGTAATGCTGATTTTTGTCCTGGTAATGGCACAGCTAAAGTGTATGATGGCGTTAATTCAAAAGAGGAATGTCAACAAATTGGCGGCAATCCAATAGTTTATTTTGGTGTTGGCGGAAACGAGCTTTATTATGCTTGTGGACAAAAATAATTTCTAGAAGTTTAGTAGTATAATTAGTGTTATACCGCGCGATACTCACTGACTGAAAAGTTAAGCGTCCCTCGCGAATGGTCATTCATTGTTAATTGCTTTCGGACTTTGGCTAACGAAACGGGTCAATAGGACGGGCAATAAAAGTTAAATCGTTTCCTTAAATAATTTTTTAGGGGATTTTAATGATGAATGACGAACTTTTTTTGAACGAATATGTCAAGGTTGTGGCGACTTTTGGTGATGGATTGAATCCGTGCCAACCGCTTAAATTTAAGCGCAAAAACGGTCGCGAGGTGATAATTACCGAGATTGGTTTGCGCTTTCCCAACGCCAAAGGCAATAAAATGGTGCATATATTTGACGTTACTGATGGGTCGGCCGATTATCGGTTGGAATTTGACGCCGAACGTTTGACTTGGCGATTAACGCGCGAGGCTGATCATGAAATATAACAACGAACAACCGCTAATTATGCATGTCGATTTGAATTCGGCTTTTGCAACTATCGAACAACAATCCAGACCATTATTACGTGGCAAACCAGTGGCGATTTTGAATCGTCGGACTGAACATACTATCATCGTGACGGCTAGTTACGAGGCTAAATCAAAGGGCGTCAAAGTTGGTATGAAGTTTACCGAGGCGGTCAAATTAGTACCAGGACTAATTGCCATCGAAAGTGACCCAGCCAAATATCGGTTTGTGTATCGCAAATTAATGGCAATATTAAACGATTATTCGCCGCATGCCGTTATGAAAAGCATTGATGAAGGTGTTATGGACTTTCATCATATACCCAATTGTCGCCCGTTAATCGAAATTGGGTACGAAATTAAACAGCGATTGCGTGATGAAATTGGTGTGGCAATGCGCTGTAATGTTGGCATTGGTCCGAATCGGTTTTTGGCTAAAACGGCGGCTGGACTACACAAACCCGACGGATTGGATATTATTACGGCCGATAATTTGCGGGACACTTATGCTGTGATGAAATTGACCGATTTAACAGGGATTGCTGGTCATCTTGAAAAGCGATTAAATGCTGTTGGAATCTTTACGCCTTTGCAATTTTTGGATGCTGACGAGGTTACTTTGCAAAAAGTTGTTTTTAAAAGTATTGTCGGTAAACAATGGTACACTAGGCTGCGCGGATACGAAGTTGACGACGTCACGACATCAACCAAATCAGTTGGTCGGCAATATGTTTTGGAAAGTCGTAATTTAACGCGGGCTCAAATTACGACTAGGTTGCACAACTTATGCGAATCAGTTGGTTCGCGGTTGCGCCATCAACATAAGGCCGCGCGGGGGATTTATGTTTACGTTCGGACGGCGGGACGGGCATATTGGCATGACAGTCGGATGTGTCAATTACCGTTTTACAGCGACAGCACGATCAACGGTCTGGCGCAGCAGTTGTTTATCAAAGCGCCTGGCGAAATCCGAGAAATTGGCGTCCATTTGTATGGATTAAACGATAACAATAACGACCAGCTAAGTTTATTTGGCGATATGTTAGCCCGCGAACAGCAACTGGTCAGCGCGATTGATGATATTAATCGGCGCTTTGGCGAGCGAACGGTTCACTCGGCTGATACATTGGAAAGCAATGAAACTGTCACTGTTAAAATTCCGTTTGGTAGCACAAGATACTTATAGCTAAATTCTAATTGTCATCTTATACTAAATATATGAACAAATATGTCTTGGCAGTCAGCGGTGGTGTGGATTCGGTCGTGCTGTTAGATATATTGTCAAAACATGATGGTTTTGAGGTGATTGTGGCTCATTTTGATCATGGTATTCGTCATGATTCTGGAATTGATGCGGTTTTTGTAGCTGGCCTGGCTAATAAATATGGTATGAAATTTGAAACCAGGCGTGAAGAATTGGGGCCTAATGCCAGTGAAGACAAAGCCAGGTCCAGGCGTTATGAATTTTTACGATCAGTTGCCAAAAAACATAATGCACAATTGGTTACAGCGCATCATGCCGATGACGTAGTTGAAACGATTGCAATTAATTTATCGCGTGGCACTGGTTGGCGTGGCTTGGCAGTTTTGGATTCAGATATCATACGTCTATTAACTAGTCTCAGTAAAGCAGAAATTATCGAATATGCTAAAAATAACGGTCTAACTTGGCGTGAAGATAGTACCAACGCTGATGATAAATATCTGCGCAACCGAATTCGACGTCAGACAGTCAATATGGATGACGACAGTAAAAGGCAATTGTTGGGCTTATGGGAGCATCAAAAAGTCTTGAAAAAACAGATTAAACGAGAAGTCGAAAAGTTAGTTGGCGATGGTCCAGATTACAGTCGATACTTTTTTATTCATATCGATTCCAAAACTGGTATGGAATGTTTAAGGTATATTGTTAGCGCTCGTTTAACCAGGCCGCAACTACTAAAAACTTTACATGCTATTAAGACTGTAATTCCAGGCAAGACATATGATGCTGGTAATGGTGTAAAAATTGCTTTCACGGCTCGTAATTTTACAGTTAAACTGTTAAAATAAGTACAGAATATCCGCTGTGTTTATCTAATTGAAAGGAACATTTAATTTTTATGGCTATGAAAAGTCCAACTATTAACAAGAAACCTGGTAATTTGCTACGTTTATCATTATTTTGGGCAATCATTATTTTTATCGTTTTATTAGGCGCATCGTTTTTGACGCCTCACGATAATTTGAAAGATGTGCCGATATCAACAATAATCAGTGATGCTAATTCTGGTAAAATTTCCAAACTTGAAATTCAAGGTCAAGATGTCAAAGCAACTGTAAAAGGCAATACTACGCCAACTGAAAAATCTGTAATACAATCTGGTAGCAGTATCCAAGATCAAGGTCTCAAGGCGGATGCGCCAGTTGAATTGACGATTTTGCAACCATCAACGACAGGCGACACTTTGTGGAATTTGGCAATTATTATTGTGCCTGTGATTTTAATTGCCGGCTTCTTCACTTATATGATGCGCCAAGCACAAGGTCAAAACAATCAAGCCATGGGTTTTGGCAAATCGAAAGCAAAATTATATGGTGTCGACAAAGAAAAAGTTGTTTTTGCTGATATTGCTGGTAATGATTCAGCTAAACAAGACTTAGAAGAAGTTGTTGACTTTTTGAAACATCCAAAAAAGTATGAAACCTTAGGGGCTAAGATACCACGGGGCGTATTACTAGTTGGTAGCCCAGGAACAGGTAAAACTTTGTTGGCTCGCGCTGTTGCCGGTGAAGCTAATGTGCCATTCTTCTCGATTTCGGGTTCAGAATTCGTCGAAATGTTTGTTGGTGTTGGTGCCAGCCGTGTCCGTGATTTGTTTGCCAAGGCTAAAAAGAATGCTCCGGCGATTATCTTTATCGATGAGATTGATGCTGTTGGTCGCCGTCGTGGTAGTGGTATGGGTGGTGGACATGATGAACGCGAACAAACTTTAAACCAGATTTTGGTTGAAATGGATGGCTTTGAAACTGGCGCTAACGTAATTGTTTTGGCGGCGACTAACCGAGCTGATGTTTTGGATCCAGCTTTGCTAAGACCAGGTCGTTTTGATCGCCGTACAAATATTATGCTGCCTGAACGTCGTGATCGTTTGGCGATTTTGAAGGTTCATTTTAAAAACAAACCAGTTGATAGCACGGTTGATTTGGATGCATTAGCAGCTAAAACTGCTGGTTCATCTGGTGCTGATTTAGCTAATATTGCTAACGAAGCTGCTATTGTCGCGGCTGGTCGTAACGCTAAAAAGATTACAAATTCTGATATTACTGAAGCTTTTGAAAAGATTGCTATTGGGCCAGAACGAAAAACTAAAATCATGAACGATAAAGAAAAAGAAATGACTGCTTATCACGAAGCTGGACATGCTATTGTTGGACACGTTATGCCTGACAGTGATCCAGTGCACAAGGTCACTATTATCCCTCGTGGTGCAACTGGCGGCGTAACTTGGTTCTTGCCACCCGAAGATAAAAGTTATACAAGCATCATTGAATTCAAAGATATTTTAGCCCGCGCCCTTGGTGGTCGTTTGGCTGAAAAAATCGTTTATGGTAGCGAACGTGTCACAACCGGCGCAGGGTCAGATTTGCGCCAAGCAACCGAAGTTGCTCGCGGTATGATTATCGAGCAGGGTATGGGCACTAAACTACGCGACCAAGTTTTCCATGAAGACAATGGCGGTATGATGATTGACCGTATGACACACGAACGACCATACAGCGATGATACAGCCCGCGAAATTGACAAAGAAGTATCCGAATTAATCACCGAAGCCGCCCGTCGTGCCGAAGCCGTTATTACACACAATCGCGACAGCCTAGATAAACTGGCTAAGGCTTTGTTGGAACAAGAAACTATTGAAGAAGACGAAGTTGCCAAGATACTAAAGGACACTGTTTTGCCAAAGGAGGCTAAGCTTTACTAGCCTAGTAATTGATAAATGGATCGATTCAGGATAACGATTGCTAAGGCCAACTTGAAACTGCCGCTCCAGCTGGCGGCTACCTTGTTGGCTGGCTCATCGTTGCTAGCAAGTGTCTTGGGTCTGATTCGTGCTCGGCTGTTAACCAGTTTGTATTACAGTACCTATCCACAGGGAATTGACGCTTATACAGTGGCATTTACGATTCCTGATTTTATGTTTTTTATCCTGGTTTCGGGCGCGCTGAGCGTTACTTTTATACCAGTTTTTAATCAGCGTTTAGCGGATCATAATAAAAAGTCAGCCTGGGAACTTTCAACTAGTATGTTAAATTTTATGGCGCTTTTAACGTTAATCGCTAGTTTGTTGATCATGATTTTTGCACAACCACTGGTTCAGTATGTTGTTGGCCCAGGTTTGGATGAATCTAGTCGGGCATTGGCAGTCAGTATGATGCGTGTGATTGCGATTAACCCATTCTTGTTTGCAATTGGGTCTGTTGTCGCCAGCATGCAACAGGCGGTTGGACGGTTTACGTTTTTTGCTATGGCGCCAGCGGTATATAATATAGGCATAATTATTGGTGCTATGTTCTTTACGAATGGTATAAACATTTTTGGTTGGCATGTTTTTGACGGTGGTATTATGGGCGTGGCACTCGGTGTTGTACTTGGATCTATTATGCAACTATTAATTAGCTGTGCTGGACTATTTGGTATGGGGTTTGATTATAATTTCAAGATTTATTGGAAAAACAAAGGTTTTTTGAGGGTCTTGTCATTGTTACCTGCCAGATCACTTGATCAGGGTATTGATTATGTAAATGGAATAGTTGAAACAAATCTTGCATCACGCATGGCGTCTGGTACGATTTGGGCCTATCAACAAGCCTCGGTATTGTCAAATGTCCCAATTAATTTAATTGGCGTAGCGATTAGTACGGCAGCTTTTCCTAAAATGGCCGAACGATTAGGCCAAGGCCGACCAGATCTATTTAAAAGTGAATTGCAGTCGGTTTTGCGGGTTATTATTTGGCTGGCTATGCCAGTCACCATTATTGCGTTTTTTGGACGCGGTTATTTAGTTAATTTTATAAAAAATGGTGGTGATGTATTGATGGCTAGTATTTTAGGAATTTTGGCGGTAGCAATTTTGTTCCGTTCAGTTTATCATATCGCGGCACGCAGTTTTTATGCTCAACAAGATACCAAAACGCCATTATATATATCGTTTTTTGCGATTGGTTTAAATATCACATTAGCGCTGTGGTTCACGATGGGATTGAATATGGGTGCCTATGGCTTGGCTTGGGCGACGTCAATTGTGTCGATTATTGAAGTTTGTATATTATTTACAATAATGGCTCGGCGTATTAAAGGTTTGTTTGATAAGGTATTCTTGCATGCGATTGCGCGAATGGCCAGTGTGACTGGTTTTATGGCTGTCGTTACTTATACTTGCGTATCAATGATGCCACTCAGCGCGACTGACCAAAGCTTTTTAGCTAGTTTTCCAAAATTTGGATTAATCGTAGCTATTTCGTTAGTGTCATACGTTATATTTAGTCGAATGATAAAACTACCCGAAGCTAATCCAATTATTGCACGATTTAAAAAGATACTCTTCGTTGGAATCAGGCGATAATGATAGTTAAAAACATCCGAAATTTTTGCATTATTGCCCATATCGATCATGGCAAGTCGACGTTGGCTGACCGTATGTTAGAAATGACTGGCACAGTTGAAAAACGCGATATGAAATCACAGTTGCTGGATAGTATGGATCTGGAACGCGAAAAGGGTATTACGATTAAATTAGCTCCAGTAAGGATGGCCTACAGAAGCCAAGCTATTGGAATATGGAATATGGAATATGGCGAATCTCAAAAGCCAAATTCTAATAGCCAAATTCCAATAGCCGAAGTTGAGTATCAACTGAATTTGATAGATACCCCAGGCCACGTTGACTTTAGTTACGAAGTTAGCCGTTCGTTGCAAGCTTGTGAAGGTGCAGTACTGGTAGTTGATGCCAGTCAAGGCATTCAAGCGCAAACTTTAGCAAATGTGTATTTGGCGTTGGCGGTTGATTTGACGATTATTCCGGTCCTAAATAAAATTGATTTACCAGCCGCTGATGTGGCGCGGGTCAGTGCTGAGATTATTAATTTATTAGGTTGCAAAGAAGAAGATATTTTGAAAATCAGCGCCAAAACTGGGGTTGGTGTTGACGAAGTGTTGCAAGCGATTGTTGATCGAATCCCTGCCCCCCAAGGCGACGCTGATGCGCCAACTCGGGCGCTGATTTTCGACAGCTATTATGATGATTATCGTGGTGTTATTTTGTACGTTCGGATTGTTGACGGTATGGTCAAAAAAGGCGACGTTATTGAAATGATTGCGACTGGTGCGCATGGAATTGCGTTGGAAGTTGGAATTTTGCAGCCAGCCAAAAAAGAGATTGACGGGCTGACGACGGGTGAAATTGGCTATATTGTAACTAACCTACGCACGACGCGCGATGCCAGGGTTGGCGATACAGTCACAACTAAACGTGCCTATACAACGTCGCAATTACCAGGCTATAAATTAGTTAAGCCGTTCGTTTATGCTGGCTTTTTTCCGGTCAGTAATGATGATTATAAAGACCTAAAAGACGCAATTGAAAAACTAAGTTTAAGTGATTCGGCTTTGCAATTTGAACCCGAAAATTCACCAGTTTTGGGTTTTGGTGTGCGAATTGGATTCTTGGGTCTACTGCATATGGATATTATCCGTGAACGTTTGGAGCGCGAATATAATTTGGATTTAATCGTTACTAATCCGTCGACTGATTATCATGTAACACTGTCGAATGGCGAAGAACTAGACATTAAAAGTGCCAGTGATTTGCCTGATGTCAGTAAAATCAGCGAAATTCGTGAACCTTGGATAAAGGGCGAAATTGTTGTACCGCAAAACTATATTGGCGCTGTTTTGCAATTAATTATTAATAAACGCGGTATTCAAAAAAACCTAAGTTATATTGACGAACGAGCGCTAATTAGTTTTGAAGCGCCACTAGCTAATTTGTTAACGGATTTTTATGATCAGTTAAAATCAGTCACTAGCGGTTACGGGTCATTTAATTATGAACTTGATGATTATCGAACCGAAGATTTAGTCAGGTTGGATTTTTATGTAGCTGGAAACATGGTTGACGCCCTCAGTATTATGGCACATCGCAGTGAAGCTCAAAGTCTAGGTCGAATTATCGTCGATAAATTGAAAGAAGCGATTCCGCGTCAAAATTTTCAGGTGGCTTTGCAAGCAGCCATTGGTGGTAAATTTATTGCCCGTGCCGATTTGTCGGCCTTTCGTAAAGACGTTACTGGATATTTATACGGTGGCGACGTGTCACGCAAAAAGAAGTTGTTAGCAAAACAAGCCAAAGGCAAAAAGCGTATGAAACGCTTTGGTAAAGTCGACATTCCGTCCGAAGCTTTTACGGTTATGTTGAAGCGGGATTAAGAAATAGCTATTGGAATTTGGCTATTAGATTAATTTTTGCAGCGCATCTAGAATATCTTGCGTGACTTCATCACGGGTTCGTTTGCCATCAACCTCGATTAACAGTCCTAGATTTCGATAATGGTCTAATACTGGCATTGTTTTTTGTTGAAATTCATCAAATCGAGTTTGCAGAACTTCTTCGGTGTCGTCATGTCGGGCAGTGCGGTCGTTGTTAACGTCGCGCGCCAACCATCTGTCGTGTGAATCATCGTTGGATATATTTAAAAAGATGACGGCTTTTAGCGGGTGATTGGATGCTGCCAGTGCCTTAATAACACCTTCTTCTTCGCCGCTCCAACGTCCGACTGAGCTTAAAAATAATGGCTGGTTGGCTAGACGTTGTTGGCTAAGGTATGGCAAAACAATATTTACGTAATCATCACTGGGGATTAAATGTCCCGAATGGGTGTATTCTTTGATGTAATCAGGAATAGTGCTGCCACGCAAAATTTCGCCACCGCCAACTAAATTACCACCGAAAATTTCAGTTAATCGTCGGCCTTGGCTGTCTTTGCCGGCAAATGGTCGCCCAAAAATATTAATCGATCCATTACCCAGCCAGTTTTTGATGGCGTCTATTTGTGTTTGGTCATACATATGCCTTAAAGTATAACTTATTTAGTAGGTAGTAGGTAGTAGGTAGTAGGTAGTAGGTAGTAGGTAGTAGGTAGTAGGCTCATTCATAATGGTAT
>JBAXBX010000006.1:0-27215 GCA_037141755.1 Candidatus Saccharimonadota bacterium | reverse complement strand
AGATAAGCTAAACGCTTATCTAGACTACTACAACCAAAAGCGTGTACACTTAGGCTTACAGATGCGAACACCCGCTGAGATGTTGCAAAGTTCTTGAGTTTTATACGTAGCTAAGCGTAACTATTATTGTAAAATACTTGCAGTTTAGCTAAGAGTATCGTATTTTAATAGATAGATATGAGAATAAAACAAACAATATTGGCAATAGCTTTAGCTGGAAGTTTGAATAGTTTTATGCCAATGTCTCTAGTTTTTGCTACGTCTTGTGGTGGTGTTTCAACTAGCGTCATTGATTGTAGTCAGCAGGCTGCCGTGTGCCCACCTAATACGACTGGTCCAGGTACGGATGGTCTTTGTAGTGACAAATCAATACCTACGTATAAAACAGTTACAGAATCCGGTATTTGGGGGCTGTTGATTACTGTTATAAATATCATGAGCGCTGGTATTGGCGTTGCGGCGGTTGGTGGAATTATATATGGATCCATAAAATACACCAGTAGCGAGGGCAATGCGGAGTCAACCAAAAAAGCCAGAACGATTATCGCTAATGTACTGATTGGATTGTTAATGTATGCAGTGATGTATGCATTCTTGAACTATATGATACCCGGAGGGATGTTTAATGCGGTTAAGTAGGTTGAAATATACGGTTTTATCTTTGTTTATGATTATGTCTGTTGGGGGTGTATTGACGGTGACGGCTGTACCGCAAGCTGCCGGTGCATCGGATGTGGTTGCAAAATGCAACACTGGCTTTTTGGGCTTCCCTGCTTGGTATAACGGTCTAACGAATGATGATTGTAGTATAAAGTCGCCTGAAAGTGCTGGCGGGCTAAGCAAGTTTATTTGGCGTATTGGTTTGAATGTGGTTGATATTGCATTAGTAGCAGCGTCATATGTGGCAGCCTACTTTATTTTGTATGGTGGATTTTTGTTTTTGACTAGTCAGGGTGATCCAGCTGATGCTGCTCGGGCACGTTCGACGATGTTGGATGCTGTAATCGGATTGGCCATATCGATGGGTGCGGTGATATTGATTAACTTTATTTTTGCAGGGATAGGATTATAAGATGAGTGTTTTACAATATTTTGCAGACACAACAAAATTAGATGTAGGTGGTAGTGGCGTTAATATACCAATATTATCTGCCGATAATGTACTAGGCAGCGCATTAAACATAGCCTATTTTACGGCTGGTGCGGTTGCTGTCATTGTTATTATTTTATCTGGATATTCATTTATGACGGCAGTTTATGACCCCGCCAAGGTTGAAAAAGCTCGAAACGCTATTTTGTATGCGGTTGTCGGTTTAATCGTTGTTATTACCGCTTTTGTAATCACTAACTTTGTAATTGGGAGTTTGAAATAATGAAAAAGATTAAATATGTATTGTTAACACTGAGTTTGGTTGTTGGCTTTGGTCTAGCTGCCGCGCCAATAAATGTGAGCGCCGCTACAGATCCACTGTCTGGTGCGTGTACAACTGATTCGCAATCCCCTTTGTGTGCAAAAACAACCGAAACGATTCCAACCTATATCACCAAAATAGTTAATGGTTTGTTGTACGTTTTAGGTGCTGTATCTGTCATCGTTATTATCTTTGCAGGTGTATTCTATACGACATCGGTTGGCGACCCTAAGATGGTTGAAAAAGCCAAAAACACTTTGATGTACGCTGTAATTGGTTTAGTTGTCGCATTGTTGGCTTATGCAATTGTCAATTTCGTTACTGGCCAATTTAAGGCGACACCTGCAAAATCGTCAGTCGTGGTGACAACTGTTGTGTAATCGATGGTAAGGTCTTAACAAATCGCTAGATATCTGATATAAAGGTAATAAGAATTAACTAGCCGTTAGCCTTTGTGAATTACGAAGTGCGAAGGCGGAAAAGGAAAATAAAGTAATGAAGAAATCAATAAAAATAATGTTGGCCGGAATATTAATGATTCCAATTTTGGCTTTGTCAATCGCGCCACAACACGCTTTTGCAGACTTAAACATAACCGATGGTGCGAAGGCTGCAAAATCTGGTGATAGTGCAACTTGTTTGTTTACCAGTAGCAGCTGTGATAATGGTATCTTTACTACTATTACTGACGCTGCCTTATATGTCATCGGCGCAGTTAGCGTTTTGATGTTAATCTATGGCGGTATTCGCTACACGATTTCAGGTGGTAATGAAAAAGATGTGACTGCAGCTAAAAATACGATTTTGTATGCGATTATCGGTATTATCGTTGCCCTGTTGGCATTTGCAATTGTCAACTTCGTTTTAGGAACATTAATTAAAAACTAACAGATATATCAAAAAGTTAAAGCCGCTTTCGTATGAAGGCGGCTTTTTTGATAACCATTAACAATTTGCTGGGTATCTGTTATAAATGTAAGTAAGTATTAATTAGCCGTATCACAAAAAGGAGCACAGAAAATAACATGAAAATATCAATTAAAAATGTAATTGCTGGATTAATGGTTATTCCATTGATGGCATTGAGTTTGGTCGCGTTTGCACCTGCCGTCAGTCATGTTGGGGCGACTGTTTGTAGTGATGGCACAACTGTAGAAAACGGTGCAGCTTGTAGCCAGCCAGATGGTACGCCAAATTGTCTGTTTGGAAAAGATTGTGCCTTTACGCAAGTCACTAATGCTGCCCTATATGTCATCGGCGCAGTTAGCGTTTTGATGTTGATCTATGGTGGTATTCGCTACACAATTTCAGGTGGTAATGAAAAAGATGTTGTTGCAGCTAAGAATACAGTATTATACGCCATTGTTGGTATTGTAGTTGCCCTGCTGGCATTTGCAATCGTCAACTGGGTGTTGGGTGTGTTAGTTAATAATAACTAATTAAAACTATGAAACTAAATACGGCCCTTGATTGGGCCGTATTTAATTGGTTCAGATTTTTGATTATTGAACTTGAATCTTTTTTGCTGCTTCTTGGCGAATCTTGCTAAAGCTGATGGTCAAAACGCCATCTTTTAGGACTGCTTCAACTTCATCTTCTTTGACGCTAACAGGTAGTGCCAAAGTACGGTTGAATTCTCCCCAGTAACATTCTTGGATATGCCAATTTGTAGCATCGCTTTCGTCGCCACTGCTGAGTGTACCGCTGATAGTCAAAATTCCGTCGCTGATGCTGACATCAAGCTCTTCTTTGTTGACGCCGGCTGTGCGGGCTTTGACAACCAATTTATCTTCGGTTTCGTAGACATCTACTGCTAGTTGACCAGGAAATTCTTCTTCTGAGTCGTCCCAGCTTTCAGCTACTACAACTGAATTAGGTTCGTTTGATAGTGTGTCGTCGTTCAGGAAAGCTGCTGCCAACTCGTCCTCAATTAATAAATCATCGTTTTGTTTACGGGCCATGATATCCTCCACTTTCTCTAGGCTCTATTGACAAATAGTCTATCACATTATAACTAACATATACGGTATAATCAACTACAAAGGGTCTTAAAACGTAAAAACTACAATGATTGACGCTGCACTATCATTTATCGCACCACACCACTGTTGTGGGTGCGATAAAGTTGGTTGTCTGTTGTGTGACAATTGTAAATATAACATCGTATCTGAGCAAAAAATGGTTTGTATTGTCTGTGGACGTCCGACCGCACGAACTTGGTTATGTAACACCTGTCGTGTGCCCTATCAGCGTGCTTGGATAGTTGGTGAACGTAGTGGTGTTTTACAACGATTAGTCGGACTTTACAAGTTTAGTCGTGCTAAGGCGGCCTATAGGGATATTGGTGACTTATTGTTGGCTATTTTGCCAGAGTTACCTGATAATACCGTCATAGTCCCCGTCCCTACCGTCAGCGGCCATATACGCGAGCGAGGCTATGATCATATGTTATTGATTGCCAAGTATGTTGAGAAGAAACGAAATTTGAAATGCCAGCGTTTGATTGGTCGTAAAACTGATACTAAACAGCGTCAGTCGACTGCCATTCAGCGCGCCAAACAAGCTAAGTCTGCTTTTGAGGTTCGTGGTGAAGTTGACGACAGCAAGGTATATCTGTTAATCGACGATGTTGTGACGACTGGGGCGACAATTAAATACGCCGCCAAGTCGCTGCGTGATGCAGGCGCTAAGTATGTATGGGTTGCGGTTGTGGCAAGGCAGGTGCTGAAATAGTAGTTAGTAGGTGGTAGATAGTAGATAGTAGATAGCATGGTAAAAAAGTGTAGCCCATAGGATAAAAGTGTTATATAATATCGTCTAGTAGTTTGTATTTTATATGTTTTTTGTTTTGCAATTTATTGCATTCACTACCTACTATTTACTAACTACTACCTACCAATAGGGAGGGGTCGGATAGTGGTTTATTCCAGCGGTCTTGAAAACCGCCAAGCCGAAAGGCTTCGGGAGTTCGAATCTCCCCCCCTCCGCCAAAAATAAATAGATGACCAGATGGTCATCTATTTATTTTGCCCGCAAATTATTGACGTTGTTGGAGTTTCAACCTGATTTTATTTTGGACTTCAGATATATGAAGATAATTCTCGAGTACCCCGTAAGCCAGTAACAGGTACGCTGCTATCCAAAGTAGGTCGATGTACACATAGGGTTTTTGATCCTGTGAGTATTGGTCCCAGTACATCGTAAAATATAATATGTCACCGATTAAAAATATAAAGAAGCCTAAAGCCATAGTCTTCCAGAATGACGCCAGCTTGCCGTTGCCGTACTCTTTGGCTACTAAAATCATCAAGGTTGAAGCAATAACCAAAATCAAATCACCCACACCATAGCCTATATTTACGACATTTGTTAAAAGGTTTACGTCAGGGTCATAGGCTTGGTACACTCCAAAATATGCCACCCAAGCCGTCAGAGCAAGAGAGGCTGACAACACCACAGCTAAGAGTGATTCGTTTATCTGTTTTAGTTTGATTTCGGCTGCAATAAAGCCCTGATAGACGCCGATGCCAAAAACAGGGTAAGCTAGCAGAAAGAAAAAGTCGGATATCTGAGGATCCATAGTGGGTGGTGTGATGAAGTTATCTGATATATAACCGATAAATTCGGCTATTCCCCAACACACTAATCCGCCGACTATCAGAAGCATCGCTCGGCCATTGGCATTATTAAATCTATACATCTTTGAGGTGTATAGCCCAATCAATGCGGCTGCAACTGGAAAAAACGTATATAATGTGTAAATCGGGAGCGACTGAGTTTTTGGGCTCAAAATATTAACAGTTGCAATGGCTATAAAAATCGCAATAAAGATTATTTTTCGAGCTTTCATAAGTCTGATTGCTCCATAATTTTGCTAATTTCGTAGTTGGCTTTTTCTTGACCAATATAATCAACCATTATTTCGTTAATCGATGTGGTGATGACACTATCTGGTTCACCACTAAAGAATTGATCGTATACCTCGGCGGTGGTTTGACCAAAGTACTTTGATATCAGGCCCAAAGCTGCTGCGTGTAGTCTTGATACTTGTTCCATATCTTTATATTATATTGAGGACATAAAAAACACAACCGATTTAATCTTGTGTAATTAATCCTTCCAGGGTCTAGCCCTGGAAGGATATTTTAGGATGCCCTTCCCCTGAATAAAATATTAAGATATAATCTTAAGCATGCAGAAAATAAACGGTATCAACATGGCACAGGTTTCAACATCTGTGTTTGCTGTTGTTGCACGTTGGTGGGGGCAGCCCCAAATTAATATTTTCACCACTATTTTTGATCGATAAATTTTTAACTTAATTAGGAAACTTACAATATGAAAACTACCACTGAAAATGGTTTTTTTGGTGACTTTGGCGGCGTATTTTTGCCACCAGCACTCGAAAAAGTACTAGCAGATTTAGCAACTGAATACGAAAAATCAAAGACCGATAAAGACTTTCAAAAACAATTAAAACACCTGTACCAGGTGTACGCTAATCGCCCCAGCACGCTTTATTTTGCTGAAAATATGACAGCCGATTTAAAGGGGCCAAAAATATATTTGAAGCGCGAAGATTTGAATCATACTGGTGCACACAAGATTAATAACGTTATTGGCCAAGGTTTGCTAGCGAAAAAAATGGGCAAAACAAAATTGATTGCTGAAACAGGCGCTGGCCAACACGGTGTCGCGACGGCAACCATTGCTGCCTATTTAGGTATGGAATGTGATATTTATATGGGTGCGCGTGATATTGACGCTCAAAAACCAAACGTATACCGCATGAAGATTTTGGGCGCCAAAGTTATACCTGTAACTCAAGGCCAAGGGACGTTAAAGGATGCTGTTGATGCGGCACTAACCGCTTTTGTGGCTGATTACGCTACTACACATTATTTATTGGGATCGGCAGTTGGACCTCACCCCTACCCTACGATGGTGCGGGATTTTCAAAAAATTGTCGGGCAGGAAATTCGCGAACAAATTATGAAGATGGAAGGACGCTTGCCGACTTCGATTGTGGCTTGTGTCGGTGGCGGCAGTAATGCGATTGGCGCCATGTACGACTTTATACCTGAAAAAAATGTTGAGTTAGTGGCGGTTGAACCGGCTGGTCGCGGATTGTTGTCGGGACGACACGGGTTATCATTGGCCGCTGGTAAGCCAACGGTCATACATGGCTATAAAACATTAGTGCTGGTTGATGATAAAGGTGAAATTAAAGAGTCGTATAGTGCGGCATCTGGCCTTGATTACCCTGGTGTCGGCCCAGAACTTAGCATGTTAAAAGAATCTGGACGATTGACATTAAGTGAAGCGACTGACGCTGAAGCGGTTGATGCTTTTGTCTATTTATCTAGAATTGAAGGCATAATTCCGGCCTTGGAATCAGCTCATGCGATCGCCTATATCAAACGCGAAGCCAAAAAATACAAAAAGACTGACATTGTAGTGGTCAATTTATCGGGTCGTGGCGACAAAGACGTCGAACATGTTTATGAAACGTTTATAAAATAAACAAACTATAGGGAGGGACTATCTGTAGCCCCTCCCTACCAAGTCACAACGTTTTAGATTATAATTTAGTAATTATGGAAAATAAAATCAACAAATTAATACAAAAATTGGTAAATAACAAAACGATTTTTGGCGTCGTTTTACGAATCGAGCGTGCTAATGGCGAGGTGTTATTTGACGGTGCTGCCGGTGAGCTAAAGACAAATTCGCAATATTTTATTGCTAGCACAACTAAACTATATACGGTTGCGATGATTATGAAGTTGCGAGCAGAGGGAAAGTTGAATTTGGATGATAAAATATCTAAGTTTTTTGGACCCGAGGTTGTCCAAAGGTTGAATGTCTATAAGGGTATCGATTATTCAGATCAAATTACGATCCAGCATTTGTTGTCACACACCTCGGGGATACCTGACTACTTTGGCGGTAAGAACGCCAAAGGCACTAGTCTAGAAAAAGAGCTGACTGAAGGCAAAGATCGCGTCTGGGGCCTTGAGGACGTGTTAAGGACGGTAAAAACCATGCAATCGACATTTAGGCCTGGCCAAAAAGGCAAAGCTTTGTATAGTGATACAAATTTTCAATTGTTAGGCCGAATTATCGAGCAAATTCGCAGTAACACAATTGAAAACGTTTTTAGACATGAGATATTTGAATTATTTGGTCTAAAGGATACTTATGTGTACACGGCTGAACCTGATCAAAAACCAGCTGCGATGTATTTTATG
The DNA here is from genome assembly GCA_037141755.1 of Candidatus Saccharimonadota bacterium. Taxonomy (GTDB): domain Bacteria; phylum Patescibacteriota; class Saccharimonadia; order Saccharimonadales; family Saccharimonadaceae; genus UBA1547. The sequence continues at coordinate 19,552 of JBAXBX010000006.1, read as the reverse complement.
GACAAACGATTGTTTATCCCTCAAGCTATGAAGTCGACTAGGGCTGACGGCGGCATTGTCAGTACGTCATACGATTCGATGAGTTTTATCAAAAACTTTTTTGATGGTAAATTTTTTCCAAAGTCATATTTTGACGAAATGCGAACCGATTATCGCGGTGTGATGTTCCCTTTGCAGTATGGTACGGGATTAATGCGGTTTAAATTGCCCGCATTAATGACTGGATTTCGAAAAATGCCAGAATTGATTGGACATTCGGGTTTATCGGGTGCATTTGAGTATTATTGTCCAGCTAAAGGAATTTATTTAACCGGGACGGTTAATCAAATCAGTAATCCAAGTATTTCTTATCGTATGTTAGTGATGGTATTGAGTTTAATAAAATAGTAAATTTGTAGAGTTTAGCTTGGTTTGCGTGATAAAATATAGAAAAGTCGTATTAAACAAACAATTATGAAAAAAAGTTCAGAAAATACTACAAGTTCCAGTGTCGGTTATAAAACGTCGGTTTTTATTTTTGCGCTGGCAATTCTGTTTTGGGCGATTTTTGATGCCACGATGCAATATATTACGCCACTGTTGATTCAACAGCAGGGTTTTTCGACCAGTATGATTGGGTTGATTATTGGGTTTTCATCAGTTGTTGGTGCTGTGTTTGATTTTTTCATCTATAAAGTATTCAAAAACACAGATTTTAGACGTTTATTGTTGACGATGTTTGCAATTGGGTTCTTCTATCCGTTAATTTTGTGGCAATCAAAGTCAATTTGGTTATTTTTGTTTGCGATGAGCGTGTGGGGTATTTATTATGACTTATACCGATTTAGCGCTTTTGACTTTGTGGCCAGATACATTAAACGAAAACACTCGGCTTCTAGTTTTGGTAAAATTCAGGTTTTTAAATCACTCGGTGGTATTATTGCGCCGATAATTATTGGGTTTGTAGTCGCCGACCGAATTAGTTGGCAGCCGTTTATGGTTGGCTGGGCGGCACTTTTAGTAGCTTTGGTCTTTTTATTACTGTTGATTTATATCATGCGGCAAAAACGCAATAAAGATGATTCGCCTGTACCTGTAGCAAAAAAGAGAAGGTTGATTATTGAGCTTAATTTGTGGCGTAAGTTGGGTGATGTTTTGCGTCCAGTACTTGTCATGGCTTTTTATTATCAAATTATTGATTCGTTTTTTTGGACATTGATTCCACTTTACGCTTTGGCTTCACATCAGCAACAATATGGCGGTCTTTTTTTGGCGGCCTACTCCCTACCTGCCTTAATCGCTGGTTGGTTTGTTAGTAGGATAACAAGAAAATATGGCAAAAAAAGGTCAGCCTATGTTAGTTTACTGACTGGATCATTGATTTTGTCGTTATTTTTCTTTATCAGTAACCCATTTGCATTGATATTATGTGTGTTCTTGGCGTCTAGTTTTATTAAATTTACTCATCCAGTCATTAACTCGTCGTTTGCTGATTATATTAACGATGCACCGCAAGTTGAAGTTGAAATTGAAGCGTTAGAAGACTTCTCGTCAAATATCGGATATATTATTGGGCCAATGGCAGCGGGTGTTTTGGCTGATGTGTTTGGTATGGCAGCGGCATTTAGTGTATTGGGCGTAATCGGTGCTATAATTGCGGCCATATTACTGTTTTTTGGCCCAAAATACATTATCATTAATAAAGTTCCAACACAAACTATCTAGCCTGTAACCCCTGGCTATGGTAAAATAATAGCTAATGGTGAAAGGTGATATGACATGGCTTTATGCCAATAGCCATATTCCAATAGCCATTAGCTAGATGTAAGGGCTCCCCAAGTGGCTGCTGCGTGAAACGCAAATTTATAGATGGTTTGCGAGCAATCAGTATAGTATGGTAGACTCTTACAAGTCACAACAATGTGGAGGGGTACCCAAGTGGCTGAAGGGGATGGTTTGCTAAATCATTAGTCTGGGGAAACCTGGAGCGGGAGTTCGAATCTCCCCTCCTCCGCCAAAATAAAATAACGACCATTTGGTCGTTATTTTATTTTGTCGCCGGAAGGGAGATTCGAACTCCGCGCTGATTTTTGTGGTTTTACCACAAAAATGCGGGAGTAGCGCTTCATCCGCTGGTCAGCGGATTTCGCTCCTTCGCTCAAAAAGGGGCAAAAGTAAACTTTTGCTCCCTTTTTTCGCTTCGCCGAATCTCCGAATCCCCTATTTAAAAGATTCTTACACACATAGTAGCAGCACAAAATGAGGCCGAAGGTCGATATCTCCCCCTTGTTATTTCTTTTCTAGCACTACTTCTCTAATTACATTCAACAGATAAAAAGACCCAGTAATCAGTCCAATTCCGTTGGTTCGCCAGATTAGTTCTTCTAGTGCCAAAATAGGATCTGGCTCGACGATAATAGCATTAAAACCAGCTTGTTTGGCATAAATTTCCAGTTCGTCAGGTTTAATTGCGGCTCTAACTTCGTCTTGGCCGATGTCAAAAGCTGTCAAAATAATTGTCGAGCTGATTTTGCGTAGTAATTTCATACATTCCTGGACGCTGGTTATCTTGTTTTCACCAAAACTGACCAATAATGTAATCGGCTTGTCACCGAATTGTTGCTGAACGGCCTCTGTTAAAGCGCTAATTTTTTGTTCATTATGCGACCCATCCATAATAATAGTTTTACCTTTATAGTGGGTAATTTCCATCCGTGCCGGGACGTAAGTTCCAGTAGCGTTTTTAATCTCAACGGCGGCTAGTTGGCTGGCGTGATCGCGATTAATGACGTAATTAACAGTGTTGATAGCTAATTTAATGTTACGTTGTTGAAACAGTGGCAATGTTGTTAAAAGGTCATCATACTTATCATTGGGCTGTAATATATTTAAGCTTGCCGATTGTGCCTTTACTTGTTTATTAACGACGGCCATGACGGCTTCGTCTTGTTGTTGCATGAAAACGGCGTTTTCGTGTTTAATAATTCCGGCTTTTTGAAATGCAATTTTTTTAATCGTATTGCCTAAAATCTTGGTATGATCCAGTCCGATATCTGTAATAACGCAAACTTTGTCGGCGCGATTGATGACATTCGTGCCATCCATTAACCCACCCAGACCAACTTCAACAACTGCGTATTGCATCCCCTTTTTATCGAATAACCAATAAGCAAAAGCAATTAACACTTCAAAATACGACGGTTGAACTTTGAACTTTTTGATGATTTTTAAAAACTGACTTAAATATTCACAATATTCCTTTTCGGGTAATGGTTGCAGATTAATCTGAGCTCGCTCATTAATTTCATCGATATGTGGCGAAACAGTCAAACCGACCGAATAGCCAGCATTAAACAGCAACGAAGCTAAATAATACGAAGTCGAAGTTTTACCAGAAGTTCCAGCGACATGAATAATTTTGACTTTATCTTGTGGATTGCCCAGATATTTCATCAATTTTGTGATATTGTCCAAATTATACTTTGTGACATTTGTACCCTTTGGAATATATTCGTACAGGGCTTGTCTGGCGGTATTAAAATCTATGATTTCTGGCATATTAACTAATTATACCTGAGTCTGCATATATCTGTTATGGTCAAGAATATCGAATAATTAATGACGTTTTTGCGTAAGTCGGTTATACTTAAAATATGCAACCAAATCAGCAGGATAATTATTGGCAACACGAATCTGAAACGACAGATGAAGCAACCGAAATGTATACTCCATCGCCAGATGCCGATGAAGTATTGCCTGAAAAAAATATTCCCGAAGCTAGTCCAAAGACAGTGAAAACCGATAGCGACCCAGTGCATTGGACTGCAACTGAGTATATTCATCAAGAAAAAAACGGTCTGTGGTTTGTTATTTTTACTGTCGTCGTCGTCGCCTTGATTGCGGCGGATATATTTTTATTGAAATCATATACCTTTTCGGCGCTAGTTGTTGTTATGGCTGTGGCGGTTGTCCTGTATTCGCGTCGCCCACCTCGCGAAATTGACTATACTTTAAGTGGCGATCAAGGGTTGTATGTTGGTGAAAAACTGTATCATTTTAGTGAGTTTAAATCGTTTGGATTAATTCGTGACCAACAGCATAATTCAATCATTCTAGTACCAATTAAAAGGTTTTCATTGGGCGTGTCGGTTTATTTCCCCGAAGAAGCTGGCGAACGCATAGTTGATATATTAGGTGCCAGATTGCCGATGAATACGCTGAAGTTAGATATGATTGACGTTTTAATCCGAAAATTACGGCTTTAAAATCACTTTTACCTCTACCATCAAACGCCTATTTATGCTACAATAGCCGATATTCACCGCAAGTTTTTGCGAATGGAAGCACCTTCTAGTTACATGAAAAGCAGTGCTGCATACTATTTATAATATGTAGTACTGCATTTTTGGACTCGTAGCTCAGCTGGATAGAGCGTTAGCTTGCGGAGCTAAAGGTCGCAGGTTCGAATCTTGCCGAGTTCACCAAAATTAACACCCCACTTTTTAGTGGGGTTTTAATTTTGGTAACCACGGACAAGATCCGAACCTGACTTTTGCGAAGCAAAAGAGGTTCGGTGTAGCGCAGCGAAACAAAAATGTGTTTACATATTTTTGTGAGCAAGCGGAAGAGGCCGAAGGCCGATATCTTGCCGAGTTCACGTAAAACGGGGTCGCAAAATTTTCTGGAAGAAAATTATTGTGGCCGAATCTTGCCAGTTCAATGTGTTTACATCTATTTGTTATTTATTCTTCAGGGTCTAACCCTTAACAGATACAACAAGTGCAAATTTAAAATATGCCCACGATAGAGCATATTCTAAAATATATAATTACCACTTGTTTATTTTTCAATCGCATCAACAACGCGGATAAACGACCCGCAAACAGCACCAGCAAAAGACGCAGCGACGGCGAGGGCAAGCAGTTTAATATCAGCCATAACGTAACCGAGTAGTGAAAACAGCCCTAATAAAACTAATCCGTGAATAAAAAAGTAATTACTTAAAAATTTGCGAAGACCAATGTGTTTTTTCGTATATATTCCTTGTTATTTGCTACTGTTAATCAAATTCTCTGGATTTAGTCCAGTTAACTCTGGCAAAACAAATAATCCGTCTTTGCGAATTAAGACATCGTCAAACCAGACTTCTCCGCCACCGTATTCTGGCGTTTGAATGCAGACCAAATCCCAGTGAATGGCTGATTTATTGCCGTTGAAAGCAGTGTCGTAAGCATTGCCTGGCGTAAAGTGAAAGCTGCCTTTGATTTTTTCATCAAACAAAGTGTCTTTCATCGGCGTATCGATATATGGGTTGACACCAAATGAAAATTCACCGATGTAACGGGCGCCTTCGTCGGTGTCTAGGATTTGGTTGATTTTTTCGGTGTTATTGGATGTTGCATTAACGATTTTGCCATCAACAAATTCAAAATGAATGTTTTCAAAAGTAAAGCCTTGTTGTATAGACGGCGTGTTGTAAGTCAAATGCCCATTAATTGAACTTTTGACTGGGGCGGTAAATATTTCACCATCAGGTATATTTTTTTCACCGCAACATTTGATTGTTGGGATGTCTTTAATTGAGAAAGTTAAGTCAGTGCCAGGGCCGACGATTCTAACTTTATCTGTTTTGTTCATCAGCTCATACAGTGGAGTCATGGCGCTGTCCATCTTCGAATAATCAAGGTTACAGACGTCAAAAAAGTAATTTTCAAAAGCCTCGGTGCTCATGTTTGCCTGTTGAGCCATAGCGCTATTTGGGTATTTCAAAACACACCATTTTGTTTTTGGAATGCGTATATCCATATGGACTGGTTTTTGCCAGTAAGTTTGGAATAATTGCATCTGGCTGTTTGGGATATCTGATAGTTCGCTAACGTTATCGTTGGCTCGCAGTGCAATAAATGCATCCATTTTGCTCATGCGGTCGGCTTCCCAGCCGGCGGTCAATTGCAGTTGTTCAATCGAAGCTTCTTTTAATAAAGATCGTTGTAATTGGGCATTTTTAATTTCCAAAAACGGTATTGCTCCCACTTTATAGACCTCTTCAATCAAAGCCTTGGTCAAGGGTAGTGTGTCATTATTCATTTGAATCAATATCTTCTCACCCGCCTGTAAATTGGTCGAATAATGAATCAAATTTCTGGCAAGTTGTTGTACGCGTGGGTCTAACATAAAAACCTCCTGATTTTACGATCAAACTGATATATCACCAGTATATGCCATTACTGGGCGATAACCCAGTGTCAGACCACTCGCCACTGACAAATATATTTGCTAAGATGTAATAGAAAGTAATTAGTATCTAGGATGTGGTTATTGAAATTCTACCATCTTACTACCTACCAACTACTACCTACCAATACGGAGAGATGCAGGAGTGGTTGAACTGGCCGCTCTCGAAAAGCGGTAGGGCGGTAACGTTCTCAAGGGTTCAAATCCCTTTCTCTCCGCCAAATTAAATACACCCTAGTTGGGTGTATTTAATTTGGCGGAACGTGACCAAATCACTTTCTCGTTATTAAAAACTAATCTTAATATCACCTTTTTTAGGATGCCAAATTCGAACTCGCAAGTTCTCTATCGCTGAAAACAACGCAAATAATAACGCTAAAAACAATAAATCTTCCGAAATGACAACCAAGAATAAGTCGTTAATTAAGATGCCTAAAATAAACAATCCAACGCTAAAACTTTGCAAAATCATCTTGATCTTGCCGTATAGGTTGGCGCCAATTGGTCGTCCGTTTGCCTTTGAAAAGATAATGCTCAGCAAAATTCCCGCTAGCTCCAAAATAATCACGATGACGAAAACTTTAACAATAAAATAATCAAAACCGATGTAAAGTAATACTGTCATGATTAATAATTTGTCAGCAACAGGGTCGATAATTTTACCGATATCGGTAATTTGATTCCGTGTTCGGGCCATAGCGCCGTCAACAAAATCAGTTGAGGCGGCAATGAAAAACGTAAATAGTGCTAATCCAAACCAACCCTTTATCAATAACCAATAAACAATTGGTATCAAAATAAAACGTATAACAGTCACTTGATTAGGTCTGACGGTATAGGGTATAAAACGTAAAATCGATTTGTCGACTAAGCCGTCAATTGTTTTTTGTACATTGAAACCCAATTTAAGCTTTTTTAGCTTCATATTGCTATTGTATAACAAAAACCAGGCTATCGGGTATAATTATATCTATGCAAGAACCATCAATTTTCACGCTTATCATTAATGGCAAGATCCCATCACATAAAATTTATGAGGACGACCAAGTCATCGCTTTTTTAACTAATCATCCATTTAGTGAGGGCCATACTTTGGTTGTACCAAAAAAACAAATTGATCAAATTTGGGATCTAGAGGCCGATGATTACGATTATTTATGGAAAACAGCTCAAAAAATTGCCTTACATTTGCGCAAAGTTATGGACGTTGCCAGGGTTGCGGTAGTTATCAAAGGTTTTGAAGTGCCACATACTCATATTCATTTGGTGCCAATTGGGCATCAAGGCTTTGTTAACCTTGACCCAATGCCAGAACCGTCAGAAGCCACTAATGACTATTTGGCCTCTGTTGCCGAGCGCATTCGACTGTAATGATTCGCATTATCGCTATTGGTAAAAAACATGAATCTTGGGTAGCCGAAGGAATCGGGCGTTACCAAGAGCGTTTAAAACGCCCATTTGTTGTTGAATGGGTACTTTTACCACATTCACTGTTGCCTAACGACAGAGCGCGCCAGGAAGAGTCACAGCGCATCATTTCGCACCTAAATGCTAATGACTACGTTATCTTGTTGGATGAGCGTGGCAAGATTATCGATTCGCCTGCCTTGTCTAAGCTGTTGTTGGCGCCACTAGAGGGTTCCAAAGATATCGTAATTATTATCGGTGGTGCATATGGCGTTGACGATACGGTTCATACCCGAGCAAATTTTGTTTGGTCGTTGTCGCAGCTGGTTTTTCCGCATCAGTTAGTGCGTTTAATGTTGTCTGAACAGATATACCGCGCCCAAGAGATCGCCGCTGGCAAACCCTATCATCATGTGTGATTAGCGTTTGGAACGTAGGCGAAAGTGGTATTTGGCTATTAGAATATGGAATTTGGCAATTTACGATTGCGCCAATAGCCAAATTCCAGTAGCTATCAGCCAACACAACCTATACTTGACGAAAAACCAAGCTTATGCTATGTTAAGTATGTACTATAAATTAAAACAAAAAAGTAAAAACCTATATGATATCAGCATTTTCTCACCCACTATCCGTCACCGTCTCTTTGTTAGCGGTGTTTGGCATGTTGTCGCATGACACTCAAATTGACAATGCTGTATCGGCTGCTGCATCAAAAACATCTTCAAAAATTACTAGTATTGACCCTGAATCTATAAGGATGAAATTGCCCGAGCAACATACTCACGTTAATAGCGATTCGTTTACATCTGGTACTATTAGTTTACGCGCCCAACAACCGGCTTCACAGGCCAAAACCGAGGACGAGAAAAAATATATCGCTCAACGACGTTTGTCGGTTAATGCCTTTGGCAGTGAATATTCTTGGCCGTCTATTTAAGAATTTCTAATTCGTGGATGAGGCGCTCTTTAAGCGTCTTTTTTTGTTCCAATTGAGTGCGTGATTCTTCAACCAGGTTAGCCGGAGCTTTGCTGACGTAAACTTTGTTGCGTAGTCGTGCTTCAAGAGCGGCGATATCGGTGTGAGTCTGTGCTAGGCGAACTTCAAGGTTTATTTGGTGTTCGGACATAGTCTCGGCTGAAACATCCAACCAAGCTTCTCGCCCACTGGCAGCAATGCGTAAACCGCGGGCTTGATCGACAGATTGGACGTCTTTTAATTTGGCCATCCTTTGGATTAGCAAGGCATTATCTTCGATTAGGCTGTCGTTTTGGTACAACAGGCTGTAACGCTTGTTGCCAGGAAGTTCAGAGTCGACGAAACGAATTTCAGTAACTAACTCTTTTAATCGGGCAAATTCGGCGGCGGCGATATCGTCAAATACTGGTGCTTTTGGCCAGTTAGTTGATATCAGCAGGCTAGTTTGCCATGGCAAGGTTTGCCAGATAGTTTCGGTGACGAATGGCGCAAAAGGGTGAGCTATCTTAAGGCTGGTGTCTAGTACCCAGGCCAACATACTTGGATTGTCTTGTAATTTGCTAGCTTCGATATACCAGTCAGCGACGTCGTCCCAGATGGTGTGGTACATTGTTTCGCTGGCTTCGGCAAAGCGATATGTTTCAACTTTTTGCTCAATATCGGCAATAGTGGCGGTCAATTCGCGAATAATCCAGTGGTCAGCAGGTGTTGTTGGTGTTGGTTCAACATTTTTATGGTCTTCGCCGACTTTATCTTCGATAAACCTAGCGATATTCCATAATTTGTTACAAAAATTTCGGCCGGCAACTACCCTGTTTGTACTGAAAGCTTGGTTTTGACTGGCGCTACGGTTGGCGACAATTCCCAGACGCATCGCATCTGATCCGTAACTGGCGATTAGCTCCATTGGATTGACGACGTTGCCTTTACTTTTGCTCATTTTTTGGCCTTTTTCATCCAAAACCATACCGTGCAAATAAACGTGTTTGAAAGGAACTTTGTTGGTGACGTACAGGCCTAACATAATCATTCGAGCAACCCATCGGTCTAGCAGGTCAGTACCGGTTTCCATAACGCTGTTAGGATAAAATCGGCTGAGTGGTCCACCACTTAAAAAATCGGTGGTAATAAATGGCCATTGGCCGCTGCTGAACCAGGTATCAAAGGTGTCTTCCTCGCGCTGATAGGTGGCGCCATTGACGAAGACAGTTTTTTGGTCAACACGCTCATCAAAAATCCAGTCATCTGGATTATTGATGTTTTGGAAAGCTGGAATTGGAATCCCCCATGGGATTTGGCGCGATATGTTCCAGTCATGTAAGTTGTCTAGGTATTGAATCAAGACTCGTTTGCGGCTTTCGGGTGTAAAAGTAATTTCGCCGTCAATCAAGGCTTGTTTAGCTCGTTGCGCCAGTGGCTTAACTTTAACAAACCACTGGTCTTTGATTAATGGTTGGATCGGCAGGCCGCTTTTGTAGTCATAGCCAACAGTATGTTCGATAGCTGTTTCGCCTCTTATAAGCTCTTCGGTCTTTAGCAATGCCAAAGTTAGAGCACGGGCTTCTTCAACTGGGATGCCCATTAACTGAGGCGGGACATTAATCATTTTGCCGTCAAAATCAATAACTTGTAGACGTTCCAAGTTGTGCCGTTGCCCCATTTCGAAGTCATTCGGATCATGTGCCGGTGTAATTTTTACAGCGCCAGTACCAAAAGTTTGATCAACGGCTTCGTCAGCAATAATTGGGATTACCCTATCTGTTAATGGCAAGAAAACGCGCGTACCAATCAGGTCTTTGTAGCGTGGGTCGTTTGGATTAACAGCAACAGCAGTGTCGCCGAAAAGTGTTTCGGGACGAGTTGTAGCAATGATAATTTCACCAATCTTGTCATAAGTTGGGTATGCGATTTGCCATAATGTGCCTTTTTCTTTTTTGTGGTCGACTTCGATATCGGAATAGCTAGTTTGGTATTTTGTACTGTAATTTACGATGCGCTCACCTCTGTAAATTAGGCCATCGTTAAGCAATTTTTTAAAGGTTCCATAGACGGTATTAACCACTTTCTTATCAAGTGTAAAGACCAAGTCTTTCCAGTCGGCGCTGACGCCCAAGGCGCGTAGCTGTAACTCCATGTTGCCACGTTGTTGTTCGACGAAGTCCCAAACTTGGCTGTAAAGTTGCTCGCGGCTAAAATTAAAGCGGTTAATCCCCTTTTCGGTTAAAACCCTGTCAAAGACGACCCAAGTTTCAAAACCAGCGTGGTCAGCACCTGGGATATAGGCAACGTCTCGACCTTTCATGCGGTAATAACGAGCCATTATATCTTCTAAAGTGACGGTCAAAGCGTGACCAATATGTAAATTGCCGTTGGCATTAGGTGGCGGCATTACGACGCAGAATGGTTCACCCTTCCCCGTTGGGTTAAAGGCTTCGCTTTTTTCCCACAAGGCGTAGATGTTAGGTTCGTATTGGTTTGGGTCGTAAGCTTTGGCTAGTTTCATGTGGGGCTAAATCTCTTAAAGTATGTATATTACACGTGAAATAAAAAACATAAATATCACTCAGGCTTTCGCGTGAAAACCCTTTAAACACAATCCTTTTTTATTTCACTGTTTGTTTTCAATTTACATTATATCACAGCTGGTAGGTGGTAGGTAGTAGGTAGTAGGAAGAAGGTAGTATATACGGGAATAAAATTGTACCAAAATATCACTTACCGAGGACGTTCCTCGGGGGACGCTGGAAGCACATATTATTCTGATAACATTTAGCTTATGACGTATAATGAATATATGAAGTTATTGGAATGTCACGATAGGCAGGGTTGGGATGATTATGTTCTTGAGAACGAGGGACATCCTTTGCAATTATGGGGTTGGGGAGACGTAAAAGCTGCGCATGGTTGGAAAGCGCATCGGCTATTTTTAAACGACGATGAATCTAATTCGGTTGGGGCGGTACAGGTGCTAATTCGTCGTTTACCTTGGCCATTCAGGTCGTTAGCTTATGTTCCGCGCGGTCCGATTACTAATAGTGAGAATAGGGAAGAGTTATTAACGCAACTAGCTAAATACACTAAGACTAAACACCATGCAGTGGTAGTGACTATCGAACCCGATAATGAAGAATATACAGTTCCAAAAGGTTGGATTCAGTCAGTTAATCACATATTGGTTTCTAAAACTATTATTCTTAATTTAACTAAATCCGAAGATGAATTATTAAAAGATATGTCTCAAAAAACCCGACGATATATTCGTAAATCAACTAATGATAATATTCAGATAAAGATGGTGCAAAATCGAGAAGAATTAGCCAAGTGTTTGGCAGTATATCACCAGACTTCGAAGCGCGCAAAGTTTGACTTGCATGATGACCAGTATTATTACGATGTTTTTGATAAATTAGGTGATCATTCAGCGATATTTGCATCATATATTGATGATCAGCCGATTTGTTTTTTGTGGTTGGCTATCAGTGCTAACACAGCGTACGAATTATATGGCGCAATGAATGAAATCGGGCAGCAGTCGTCTGCAAATTACACGCTTAAATGGTACGCACTTCGTAAGTGTAAGGAGTGGGGGCTGGATCGTTATGATTTTGGCGGTTTAATAGGTGGTGGTATCAATACATACAAAACAGGCTGGTCTGACAAAGAGACGAATCTGGTAGGAACGTTTGACTATCCATTATCAGCTTTTTATGGCCTTTGGGTTCGTGGGCTTCCAATGGCTAAAAAGGTCATTCGCAAGATAAAATCGATGGTATAATCAAGAGTATATGAAACCTCACATACTGCAATCTGAAACCTGGAAAAAATTTCAAATATTACTAGGTCGAACGATTATCGAGGGAAGCGGACAGGGTTGGTTGTATGTTGGTATGGTTGAACATGACAGATTCGGAACTCATGTTTATGTGCCGTATGGTCCTTATGCAGTTGATGAAAAGTCCTTATTATCAGCTGTCAAAGACCTTAAAGAAAAGGCATCGGCATTAGGCGCGTATGTTGTTAATATTGAATTAACACCGCCGATTGATACAGCGACTGCTGGGCGTCTATTTACGCACAAAGGTACTCACCGCCAAGCGTATCGGACACTTCGAATTGATTTAAGCCAAAGTGAAGAGGCGATTATTGGTAACATGAGCGCATCACGCCGCAAACAACACCGGAATTACGACAAAAAGGGTCTAGTGATGGCTAAAAGTAACACTCGCGAAACTTTAGATGTATTCTATAAACTATTAAAAATTTCATCAGGCGAAAAGCATTTTTATATTCGTGACAAGGTTTTCTTTGACAAAATGTTTGAATCACTAGTTCAAACTGGCAACGCATCGTTATTTACCGCGACTCGTGATGGTAATATTGAGGTTGCGGCATTGGTTTACGAAGATGAAGATACCAGATATTATGCCCACGTAGGACGCGATTTGTCTGATAACAGTTTGCAAGCTAGTGCGCCACTAATTAGTTATATGATTATTGATGCTAAACGGGCAGGTAAAAAATATTTTGATTTGTATGGTATTTCGGAGAGTGATGATAAAGTCGATGAAAAAAGTGGTTTTACGGTATTTAAAAAGACGTTTGGTGGTGAGATAGTTCAGTTTGCCGGTGCTTGGGAAATTCCTATTGCCAAGCCTCGTTATTACACCAAGAAAACCTTGGAAAAGGTTAAAAAAACGATTAAAAAACTACGTAAGTAACTAATTTATATGAGCCATCGACAAACTGGGTATGACCTCTAATTCATAGGGGCTAATTGGTTGTTTTTTTAACGAATAATAATATCCCATCGATGCGACCATGGCAGCATTGTCGGTGCACAGTTCAGATGGAGCGTAATCGATGTGAATTGGAATACGTTCGGACAAAATTCGGCGTAATTCGGCGTTGGCGGCGACTCCACCAGCAATAACGACTGATTTGGCGCCAAAATCGTAAAAAGCACGTTCGGTTTTGTCGACCAAAGTTTCAATCGCTGTGCGTTGAAAGCTGGCGGCAAAGTCGGCCCGCTGGACGTCATTTAAGCGCTGTGCAAGGCCTGTGGACGGAAAAGTGAAGTCAACGCCCGTTTCGTGCTGAACGGCCCGTAAGACGGCGGTTTTGAGGCCTGAAAAGCTAAAATCGTATTTGCCTGATAATTTTGATTTGGGTAATTTATACTTCGTTGGATTGCCGTTTAGGGCGGCGCGGGCGATTGATGGGCCACCGGGGTAGGCTAGGCCTAAAATTTTAGCAACTTTGTCAAAAGCTTCACCTACGGCATCGTCTTGGGTTTGGCCTAATAATTCGTAATCACCGTGGTCGCGGAATAATACTAGCTGGCTGTGACCACCGCTGACGATAAGGGCTAGGACAGGGAAGGCGGGAGCAGAAGTGGCTATTAGAATTTGGCTATTAGAATTTGGCAACTCCCTATTTCCTATTTCCTGATCCCCAATCCCTACTTCCGTTAGGAAATTGGCGTAAACATGTGATTCGACATGGTGAATAGGGTACAAGGGTTTGTTTTTTAAAATCGCCAAAGTTCGGGCGGCCAAGGTGCCGACCAACAATGATCCAATCAGACCGGGGGCGTATGACACAGCAATGGCGTCGATATCATCCCAAGTCAATTTGGCGTCAGATAAGGCTTGGTTGATTACGGGGTTGATAACCTCGATATGACTGCGCGCAGCAACTTCGGGTACGACGCCACCATAAACAGCATGAATATCGATTTGCGAATTAACAACGCTACTTAAAAGTATCCGTCCGTCTTGTACGACAGCCGCTGCGGTTTCATCACAACTTGATTCAATTCCGAGTATTTTCATCTGTTATATTCTAACACAAATTCATAATCTATTTTTTTGCAAGGACGGACTTTGCAAAAACTACTGAATTGTTAATATTAGCTATTGCTTAGACGAAACTTAAGGCGTAGTATGAAATTATCTAGATAATTAAGGAAAATATGTAAGTGGGTACTAAATTTTCAAAACTAATTACAATATTATTGACAGTGGTGACCGTAGTGTCATCAGTAACTTCCTTGATGGTTGCAAATTCAGTCAGCGCCGACAATAAATCGGATGATTGGTCGTGGGTAAATGCCGCGCCTATAGTTAATTCTGTGAATGAATCTAACTATGTGTCAGTTGGTTTGTGCGAAGGTAATTATCAAACAAAAGAAGTTATGAATGAGCCTGGGTTCAAGCAACTTTGCATGGCAGAGGGTGATAGTGTGCGGTTTGGTACTTATTTTGTTGGTAGTGGCAGTGCTTACAGCGCTGCAGTTGGATTCAAATATGACTCAAAAATGTATAAAATAAACGGGATCTGCTATGTATATGATAGTTGCTTATATTTACCAGGTAGTGATTCTCTGGCGGTAAAAGAGTATTTAACAGATAGCCCTTCTAGGTCACTGGTGATTTATAAAAATTTTAGTGGTCGATTAAAACCTGTGATAGATACACATATTGTATCGACTTTGGAATATAACTTCGATGCGTCAAGCCCCGACTATGTTTTTAAAAGTACGACTGATACTTTTGGTGCTGATAATTACGCTTGGCCAATTGGCGGGTTCGGATCGTCTGATAATGGCGACTGGTTGGCGGTTGAGTTTCATGGGCGCGGAATAGGGTTGTTGAATGTAAAAACGCTTGAGATGAAAAGAATATCGATGGCAATCTACTATTTTGGAAGCGGAATGGACCCATCTTTTGATATTTCCGTCAGTGATGATGGGAAAAATATTGCCTTTGCTGGTTATAACACCGACTTAAGGATTTTTAGTGTTAATTCAGATTGTGGGGATACAACAACTGATGAAAATATGTGGTTAATGCCGCCAGTACATAATCCATGTAAAGAGGCCAGGATAAATACCGAAGATTTTATAAACCGGTTTAAGTACGCGGCGCATCCAAGATTTAATAGTGAAGGCGGTGAGTTGAGTTTCTTTGCTATGTCATATACGGGATATATGAAACAAGTGTCACTAAGAGCTGCAGGGTATGGCGGGCAAAGGCTAGATTATCTGGCGTTGGGCGATTCGTTTACAAGTGGTGAAGGCGAAACGGACGATTCGTATTATATGGCTGGTACTAACGATGAGTATGAAAAATGCCATGTCAGCACACGGTCGTATCCATTTATTATTGCGCAATGGTCGCATATTGATCCGACTTATATGAGGAGTGTGGCCTGTTCGGGGGCGATGACTAAAGATATCATGGGCAATGATAATCTATACTACGGTCAGACTGATCGACTAAGTTTAAGTGGCCTTAACTCTATTGATAGAGTGTTGGCGCAAAATACCGCAAAAGATAATTTTATTCAAGGTAGGGTTCATCAAGACACTTTTGTTCAGATATATCAACCTAAAATAATAACTATAGGCATAGGTGGCAATGATGCTGGATTTATGACCAAGCTTAAATCATGCATAGGGCTTGGGACTTGTGGTTTTGCTGGTACAAGTCGCGGCAAAGAGCAAACGGCAGTCGAGATTAAATCTCTTTTTAACACCCTAGTGAGCACATACCAACAAATCCATTTATCTTCGCCAAATTCGAAGATATACGCCATAGGCTATCCGAAAACCATTATTCCTAATGGTAATTGTAGTTGGTTGGTAGGGAATTTATTAGACAAAACCGAAAGAAAATTTATGGATGAAGGCATTGTTTATCTAAATGAAGTGATATCTGCGGCCGCCAAAGCAGCCGGTATTAAATATGTGGACATTCAAGATAGTTTTGGTGATTTTGCGCTTTGTGGTAGTGCTCAGCCGTCTGTAGTTAGATCTATGAATTCAATTGCACTGGGTGATGATAGTAATATGTTAAACGATTCAAAATGGTTTAGGTTTATTGGTAATGAAAGTTTTCATCCTAATTCGTTAGGGCATCAGTTAGACGCCAGCTCTATATTGAGCTCAGTTGGGAATATTATGGATTATGATTATTGCGGTAAAGGCATAGTAGTCTGTCCCGATCAATCTGTTGTAGCCCCTGAGCCGTCGGTGTATTGGTTGCCGAATAGCTATCATAACTACCCAAAACAGATTATTTCCAACTTCGTATCGATTCGGAATAGCTTAAGTGGCGGTTTTATAATAGCTGCAAAACTCAGCGCTGGGTCGCTACAACCGTTATCATCAGTGATGATTGAGATTCATTCCGATAGTGTCTCTTTGGGTAACTTCATTGCAAACAACGACGGATCGCTTGATGTTGACATAACTTTGCCTGGTAACCTAGAGGATGGATATCATGCTGTTCATTTGCTTGGAACCTCATATTCGGGTGAAGAGATAGATTTGTATCAGGTGATTGAAATAAGGAAACCTAGTGTTATTTCGAATAATCAACCGAATACAGCCATCAATATTGAAGATGATTCAAGCAGCGATTATAGCCTGTCGAGTGCTGTAGGTGAAGTAAAGTCTAATCAGCCCGTTGAGAATAAATTACAGGACATTACTCTTAATCTAACTGATTTATACAGGTCTAGTAACAATATCGTCAATTCGAATAATGATAAATCCACTATAGACAGCCCTTCTGTAAAGGGAGCTTCGGTATCTTCAGCTATAGCCAGTCGAATACCAGTGCACGATAATGTTGTTGAGAGTAAGGTAGGTATGACTGTCCTTGTAATTACACTAAGCCTTATTGTAATTATAGCTACACTATATGTTATTCTAATATTAATCAAAATCTAACATGGATACTTGTTATTTTTTCTGCACCGTATCTAGTACTGGTTCCGTGTTTGAGTTTGACAAGGCATACCAGTAATTACGAGCTATATCACTGCATCTCAATGTTATATCTACTATGCCTTCACCACCGTCAATTAGATAGCCGAGATTACTATTATTTTTTTGATAGTTTGTATTTGTAGGTGTTTGGTTTAGTTGAATAGTGTATATGCATTTAGTATTTGACTTTATTTCCGTAAGGTCTTTATAAGCCAAGCTTACTGCAAATCTTTTACTATATGCTTCTGTAGATTGTATATCTGATCCGTTTGAACCAATAAATACGTTAGAGCTGTTTACTAGTGGAAAATATTTTTCTTGTAAATCATTCAACTCTCGTACGGAACGAACTGTTTTGTTTGTTGACATTAGTGTTGTACAGATATATTTTCCTGTAGGCCAATCTCCAGAAAGCTGGCTTTCGCAGATTGACGAATAACTCCATCTCTCATTGCTATTCGAAGCAACTTTTATTTTGTCAAATAAACTATGCATTTGTGTGTCTAAAGTATTAAATCTATCATGATCGGCGCGGTCTAACATGGGGGCTGAGACAAGATTATATAAAGCGTATATAACGAATAAAATGACTGGGGATAAGACAATCAGCGAAGTTATTAATATCTTTTTGTTTGTTCTACCGACTTGTTTATTAATGTTTATGGTTTTAGTCATATACTTAATATATCATGAGCCTAAGCTTTTAGAATATTATTTTGTCACATTTTATCAATATTAATCGATTATTATAGAGGTGGGAATATAATTATTATTGAACTGCTTTACAAATTTAATAACGTGATATATTCTGAGATAGAACTTAGGTACAACTATCAATGCAGGGTAGTATCCCTGTCTTAACAAATTTATGGTGGGGGTAATATCATGTCAAATCAAAATGTGGTAAAAAATATAACAAAAGCAGATTATTATCAATTAATATTTAAGGGCAATAGTGGTGGAGTGGTCTATGACAACGACATAGATTACAAATTTTTCCTGTTGCTGTTAGAAAAATATTTATTCAACAATGATTCGGTTCGAGTTTTGGCATACTGCCTGACACCGGATCATTTTAGTTTGCTGATGAATCAGACTAGTGATGATGGGGTGAAAAAGTTCGTGAAAAATATTGTAGTTGGGTATAATCTGTATTATTTTGACGAATATGGTGTCGGGGACGTTATAAACGACGAAGATTACGAAATATCAGCCGTAAAACCTGATGATTTGCTGAATGTCAGCCGACGTGTCCACGTGGCTGCAGATAATTGGTTGGACTATCCGCTGTCGTCGATTCGGGCCTATCTGTACGACGACAAGCCGACTTGGTTGGACAAAACATACATCGCTGACGTTTATGGATCGGCGGTTAAATATTTGTCATACCTAAAACAAAACGGGCTGTGATAGACCGTTTTTGTTTATTAGTTGATTTTTATCTGATTTCTCGACCAGCGGCCAATACTTTCAATTTGTTCATTATCGCTGGTAAACCTTGGTCGATTGTATCGTGTACTTCTTTGACCGACATAAAATTAATAGTTTCCAATCTGGCTTTTGATGAAGCTTCAATTATGTCATATTTGCTTTTAAAGCCAGCCTCCGCATAATTACCAGATTCTTCAATAGCTGCTAAGTCGGCCTTTTCTTCTGGCGTGAAGCACGAAAATCCTTGCAGCCTTAGTTCATTAACAAATAATTGGCGTTCTTCTGGTGTGGTCGGTTGATTCGTGACGACGATACCACCGTCAATGTCTGAACCACGTACAGCCTGGTTGCGACCTACCGAACAATCTGGATGGCACCAAAATGAATTAAAATCGACAATTTCTTTTAAATTTTTAGTGCGTATGTGTATCTTATCTTCGGTGTGCTCTTTTAAATACTCAAAACGTTTTGCCATTTTATCTGTATCGCGCATAGTATTATGTAATACTTTTTTTGACATTTCTCGAACTTGATCGGGAATTTCATCCTGGATTGATTTATGTCTTTCGGTTTTAGACTCGTAGTATTCGGTCATGATTATATGTCAGCGCAATGTTTATTTTTTATGTAACTTTTATATATTTACTATAGTCTAAAAACGCTAATTTGTCAATGGCAACCGTAGTAACTCACAACCTTTGCAACATAACTAAACAAAAAAGCAGGCACTCCGTATACTGTAATTACTA
>JBAXBX010000005.1:0-122138 GCA_037141755.1 Candidatus Saccharimonadota bacterium | reverse complement strand
CCACCGCTTGTGCGGGTCCCCGTCAATTCCTTTATGTTTTAGTCTTGCGACCGTATTCCACAGGCGGGATACTTAACGCGTTAGCTTCGCTACTGAAGGGGTCGATACCTCCAACAGCTAGTATCCATCGTTTACAGCGTGGACTACCCGGGTATCTAATCCGGTTCGCTCCCCACGCTTTCGTGCCTCAGTGTCAGAAATAGCCCAGTAACCTGCCTACGCCATTGGTGTTCCTTCTAATATCTACGGATTTCACTCCTACACTAGAAATTCCAGTTACCTCTGCTATTCTCGAGTTTGCCAGTTTGAATAATAGTCTGAGTGGTTGAGCCACCAGATTTCACTATTCACTTAACAAACCACCTACGCAACTCTTTACGCCCAGTCACTCCGGATAATGCTTGCACCCTACGTATGACCGCGGCTGCTGGCACGTAGTTAGCCGGTGCTTATTCAAAAGCTACCGTCATATTCTTCACTTTTAAAAGCAGTTTACGACCCGAAGGCCTTCATCCTGCACGCGGCGTTGCTCCATCAGGCTTTCGCCCATTGTGGAAGATTCCTCACTGCTGCCTCCCGTAGGAGTCTGGACCGTATCTCAGTTCCAGTCTGACTGATCATCCTCTCAGACCAGTTAACGATCGTTGACTTGGTGAGCCTTTACCTCACCAACTATCTAATCGTACGCAGGCCATTCCCAAAGCGGATAAATCCTTTAATCCGAAGACCATATGCGGCATTAGCCACCCTTTCGGGCAGTTATTCCTCACTTTGGGGTATGTTCCCACGCGTTACTCAGCCGTCCGCCGCTCGCCGCCAGATAGTAAACTATCCGCGCTGCCGCTCGACTTGCATGTGTTAGGCACGCCGCCAGCATTCATCCTGAGCCAGGATCAAACTCTCCATAAAAAACTATTTATCGATAAATCGATAAATAGTACATAACTCATAATAAACTGACGATGATTTGCACAACTAAATTGTCAAAGTTCTTTTCATCTGTTACAACTCCACGTTGTTGCGCACATACTTGTGCGACCAGAATGTTATCAATCATACCCTACTATCTGCACAGTAGTCAAGGGTAATTACAATTTAAATTGTTGATAAAAAGACAACTGCCCCGATTATAACTCCCAATACGGCTCCAAATGCTACTTCAACAGGGGTGTGACCTTGGGCGGCGCGTGGTAATTTAATCTTGCTTTTTTGCTCTTTAATTAACTGTTGAATCGCAATTCCTTGCTCGCCCGACGATCGACGGACCTTCATGGCGTCATACATGACTATTAACGCAAACAATGCGGCGATACTAAAGATGCCCGAATTGATGCCGTCTTTTAGTCCAATCAAGGTCGCCAACGCTACCACGGTCGTACTGTGTGAACTTGGCATTCCGCCAGATGTAAACAAATGAGTCCTAAATCCATATCGATCACCTTTTATGTGACCGACGATATATTTAATGACATGAGCGCCGAACCACGCGATAACTATTGTAACTAGATATGGCGAAATCAGTTCAGCGCCCACCGCTAAGCCTCTTCTTCTTTCTCTTCAATGCTATCGTCACTATGTTCTGGCATTAATCCTAGGGATGCAACTTTATCACCTTCACGCATACGCATAATGCGTACACCCTGAGTTGTGCGGCCCAAAGTTGGAATATCTTTGATACTGACCCGAATAGCTTGACCACCAGTCGAAATCAACAAGACTTCAGTAATATCCAGTTCCAGTGTATGAACAGCAATAATCGGACCAGTCTTGGCAGTTACAACTGCAGCCTTAATACCTACACCGCCACGTTTGTGTGATGGGAAGTTCGAAACTTTAGTTGCCTTGCCATAACCATTCTCACTAATGACTAGCAACTTGCGGTTGTCATCATCAACGACGTCCATACCAACAACTTGGTCATTTGGACGCAATCTGACACCACGAACACCACGAGCCGAGCGTCCCATTGGACGAGCATCTTTTTCATTAAATCGAATCGCTTGTCCAGCAGATGTTGATATGATTACATCATTTTCACCTGTCGTTTTTTGTATCCAACGCAATTCATCGCCATCATCCAACTTAATCGCAATTAAACCATTAGTGCGAATATTGGCATATTCTTCAAATGGCGTCTTTTTGACAGTACCTTTGATAGTTGCCATAAACAAATATCCATCACTTTTAGCGTCTTTTTCGTGACGAATAATCGACGTAATTTTTTCTTCTGGCTGCAATTGCAATAAGTTGACTGCGGCGACGCCCTTGGCGGCTAGTCCAGCCGCTGGCACTTCATATGCCTTCAAGCGGAAAATGCGGCCACGATTAGTAAAGAACAACAAATAATCATGGGTGCTGGCTGGCACTAATTGATTAATAATATCTTCTTCTTTGGTCGTCATACCACGTTTACCTTTGCCACCTCGATTTTGGCGGTGGTATTCACTAAGTAATGTACGTTTAATGTAATTTTCGCTGGTTAACAAGATGACACTGTCTTCTTCGGGAATTAATTCTTCATCACTAAATTTACCAAGTTCATGATTAATCATCTTGCTGCGCCTATCGTCGCCGTATTTCTCTTTCATTTCGATCAATTCTTCTTTGATGATGCGCAAGATTTCTTTTTCGTCACCCAAAATTGCCTCGAGTTTAGAAATTAGGGCCAATAGTTCTTTCAACTCATTCTCAATCGCTTCGCGCTCTAATCCAGTTAGTCGGCGCAACTGCATTGCCAAAATTGCTTTGGCTTGAATTGACGACAGACTAAACTTCTCGATTAATGCAACTTCAGCATCTTCGCTGGTTCGACTGGCACGGATTGTCTTGATTACCTCATCGATGTGATCCAAGGCAATTTTAAAGCCTTCCAAGATATGAGCCCGTTCTTTGGCTTTACGTAGTTCAAACTCGGTACGACGTCGAACGACGTGTTGACGATGTTTAATAAACTCACTCAAAATCTCTTGTAGTCCCAAAATACGTGGTTGAATACCATCAATCAAAGCCAACATATTAAAGTGGAAGCTAGTTTGCAAAGACGTCATCTTAAACAGTTGGTTTAATACTTTTTTAGGATATGCATCCTTTTTAAGTTCAATCACAACCCGAACTGTTCCACGCGCACTTTCGTCACGCAAATCGCTAATCGCCGTAATCTTTTTATCCTTAACTAATTCAGCAATTTTTTCAATCAATGTTGCTTTATTTACAGCAAATGGCATTTCAGTCACAATAATTTGACTGCGGCCTTTTTTGGTCTCTTCAATATTAGCAACCGCACGAATTACCACGCTACCACGTCCAGTTTGATAAGCCTGACGCATTGGCGCACCACCGTAAACGACAGCACCAGTTGGAAAATCAGGACCCTTAACATACTTCAACAAATCATCCAAAGTTGTAGTCTCGGGATTATCAATCATATGAATAATCGCATCAACTAGCTCACTTAAATTATGTGGCGGAATACTTGTCGCCATACCAACCGCAATACCGATTTGACCATTTAACAGCAAGTTTGGTAGTTTAGCCGGCAAGACAACAGGTTCACGTTCGGATCCATCATAGTTATCACGGAAGTCGACAGTTTCTTTATCTAAATCAACTAGTAGTTCATTACCAGCTTTATCCAAACGAGCCTCAGTATATCGAGAAGCAGCCGCGGGGTCGCCATCCATCGAACCAAAGTTACCTTGACCATTAACCAATGTGTAACGCATTGTCCAATCTTGAGCCAAACGAACCATTGAATCATAAATCGCGCTATCGCCATGTGGGTGATATTTACCCATGACGTCACCGACGATACGAGCCGACTTTGTAAACTTTCCGCCTGGTCGCATACCCTGTTCGCCCATCGAGAATAGAATACGACGGTGAACTGGTTTTAGACCGTCACGGACGTCAGGCAAAGCACGATCAATAATGACACTCATTGAATAACGCAGGAAGTTATCTTCCATTACATCTTCAACTGTTAACTTTTCGACAACACGTGAGTGTGTTGCGTTTTCTACAACTTCACCTTCTACTGATGTAATAATTTCATCATCCATAACTAGATATCCAACTCCTCAAGATTAAGCGACTTAGCACGTCCCTGTATAAAGCTCTTCCTTAAATCAACCTGGTCACCCATAAGTTTTGTAAATATGGCGTCAGCACGTTCAGCATCTTCAACTCGGATTTGAATCAAAACACGATTTTCAGGGTTCATAGTTGTATCCCAAAGTTGTTCAGCGTCCATTTCTCCGAGACCTTTGTAACGTTGCAATAATGTAATGCCGGCTTGTTTGTTGCGATCGTCAGTTGGTTCGATCTTGGTGCCTTTTTCTTTGCGCTCGGCAATCAAACGGTCAGTAATCGCATCGCGTTCATCGTCGCTGTAGGCATAGTATTTTTTTGTACCAGCGCGCAGCAAGAACAATGGTGGTTTTGCCAAATAGATATGTCCACCATCAACAACTTCGCGCATATAACGGAAAAAGAATGTCATCAACAGTGTCGCAATGTGGCTTCCGTCGACATCGGCATCGGTCATGATGATAATACGGTGATAACGCAAACCAGAAATATCAAATTGGTCACTAATACCAACACCCATTGCCCTAATCAGGCTAACGATTTCATTATTACCTAGCATGCGATCCAAACGAGCGCGTTCGACGTTTAATACCTTACCACGCAGTGGCAAAATAGCTTGAGTCTTGCTGTCACGACCTGATTTAGCTGAACCACCGGCCGAGTCACCCTCGACGATGTATAGTTCTGAATCAGCTGGGCTTTTACTTGAACAGTCAGCCAGCTTACCTGGTAAACTCATGCCATCAAGTGCACCCTTACGAATAACGTTATCACGAGCTGCCCTAGCAGCCTTACGAGCGCGGGCTGCCAACAACGCCTTGCCGACAATAACCTTGGCAACATTTGGATTTTCGTCCAAATAGTACGAGAAATACTCATTCATTACCTGTTCAACATAACGTCGAACTTCTGGATTACCCAACTTACTCTTTGTCTGACCCTCGAATTGTGGGTCTGGTAATTTAACCAAAATAATCGCTGTCAAACCTTCGCGGATATCATCACCGGTCAAGTTTTCTTCTTTTTCTTTCAGCAGTCCGCTTTTGCGAGCATAATCATTAATAACACGGGTCAGCGCTGACCTAAACCCAACCAAGTGCGTTCCACCTTCGGGCGTTAGAACATTATTGGCAAACGGTTTTACGATTTCAACGAATGAATCGTTGTATTGAATCGCGATTTCAACCATTGAATCTTCGACTTGCTTTTCAACATAAAAGACATTATCGCTGGCAACATCTTTACCAACGTTCAAATGTCGGACATAACTTTGGATACCGCCTTCAAAATAAAAAGCGTCACGTTCGTTTGTTCGTTCATCTTTGACGGCAACATAAATACCCTTTGTTAGGTAAGCCTGGTGTCGCAAATAATTAACAACCCATTTGTAATCAAATTCAACCGTCTCTTTAAAAATAGTTGGGTCTGGATAGAATGTAATTGTCGTTCCGTTAACACGGTCGGTTTTGCCTAGTTTTTGCAATTGACCCTGTGTCACACCTTGAGCAAATTCGATTCGATATAATTGGTGCTCACGAACAACCTCAGCAATTAAACGGGTCGATAAGGCGTTAACAACGCTTGAACCAACGCCGTGAAGTCCTGAAGATACCTTATATCCACCGCCACCGAATTTTCCACCGGCGTGCAATATAGTAAGTGCTGTCTCTAGAGTGCTCATGCCAGTCTTTGGGTGTTTATCAACCGGAATACCGCGTCCATCATCAGATATCGTTACGCCGCCATCAGCCAACATAATAACGTTAATCTTTGTAGCATAGCCGGCGATTGCTTCGTCAACACAGTTATCGGCAATCTCTTTGATTAAATGATGCAAACCATCATAGCCAGTGCTACCGATATACATACCCGGACGTTTACGTACTGGGTCAAGACCTTCAAGAACTTGGATCTGTGATCCGTCATATGAATTATCAACTTTTTGTTTAGCCACTATTAACTCCCTTATCTATTCCAGACTACTCTGCTATTTACAATATTACCATTATAACGGATAAATTGTGTTCACTCAAGCAATACCTAATTTATATATAACACCTCATCTATTGCCTTGAACATATTTCTTATGCTAAAGTGTTTCATAAGAGGTAAATTGAAAAATTAATACAAAAAATTATGTTTAGAAAGATAATATCTAACTTGCCCTTTAGCCCTGCCCTTGTCGGGCAACTTGGACTATACTCTAAAGAACTAAACAAAGAAGAAAGAATTCGACGTCTCGGCCTATTTTTCTTGGTGCTTGCCTTGATAATCCAACTAATAGTTATACTACAGCCGTCTGAATCAGCTAATTCATCAACCATAAATACAAATCACAGCAATAGTACAACCGATAACAACAGTATTAGTCGATCATTAACCGCCAGCAACGCTTCTCAAGGCTTCGTAAATGCGGCTACTGTCACTGCCCATCCTAGCAATCAAATCAGTTATACCGCCAAAGCTACAAATAACAGCAGCTCACCATACAAGACGAACCTTGAGATATCTGTCGCAGATATATTAGATTACGCAACGATTATTGATAACGGTGGTGGCACTGTTGATACAGCTGCCGGCTTGATGTCATGGCCAAGTGTCAATTTGACACCAAATACCACCCAAACGAGAACTTTTGTTGTAGAGTTATTTGATACCACACCTGCAACTGCACAAGGCACAAACAATAAACAATCGTTCGATTGCGTACTATCCAGCGCTTTTGGTAATTCAATCGATATTAAAATTGACTGTCCTGATCAAAAAATAATTGAAAGAATAATATCAAAACTTCCCAGCACTAGCTCGTCAATCGGATTGACGTTCACGTCTATTACATTACTGGCTGCTGTTTACTTCTATATCCGATCATTTCAGCTACGAAAAGAAATTCGACTAATACGTAAAGACTCACGAACAGGAACTATTTAGTATATGCCTAACAATATAGATATCTCGCAAAAACAACAAAGCAACACAGATAAGCTAACGGACGAAATAAAAACTACCGTAGAGCTATCGCCAAGAGACATCGAAGCGCAAGCCGAGAGAAAACAACTCGAAATCAAAAAAAATATCGACATTGCAACAAAGACAGCGATGAGCGAAAGAGAAATCGAAACTAGCAAATTGCACCAACCTGCACTAAGACGTAGCGTATTAAATCACAAACAGCGCGACATTAGCTATAACCGAACTATGGAGAGAGTTCATAGTGAGATACAACAACCAGGGCGAGCATTTAGTAAATTTATTCACATTAGAATAGTCGAAACAATAAGCGATGCCCTAGGAACAACAATCGCAAGACCAAATGCAATATTAATCGGCTCTATCTTTGCATCCGTATTAACATTATTTATATACTCGATATCAAAAACAATCGGCTATAAAATGTCAGGCTTTGAAACAATAGGGTCTTTTGTACTTGGTTGGGTGCTAGGAAATATATACGATTATTTCAAACTACTAATTAAAGGTAAAAATTCACAATAATCAGCGGAGCTTGATTGAAACTTCACTATCAGCTGTATTCTCGCGAATATGCAACTCGTCGCTTTGAGATATTGGCTGCACAAAAGTGCCATTATTAACAGTTGGCGTTTGGTTAAAATCAACCATCTGAGCACGCGCTGATGCTGGTATTGGTGCTGCAGGTACTGGCGCTGGCGCTGATACTGCAACAGGTTCGACTGAAGGCGATTGACTAGCAGCTATCTGTTGTCGTTTTATTAACCAGTCATCCAAGAACGACGATCCGCCATTACTACTAACTACTGGAGCTACAGGTTGTCCCGCAATTGATGCTCTATCCATTCGCTCTTGTTGCGCCTGCTTGATGGCATCCAATTTTGCCTTTTTAGCCGCATCACCAGCACCCAAACGAGCGAAAATCTCTTTTTCAACCTGAGCCCGTGGCCGGCCATACTTCGCTGCTGACAACTTCTTTAACGCATCTCGCAGTTGAGGATTTGACTGCCCCATCGGTGGCACCAGTGACATACTGAACGCAGCCGATGGTACACCATTAATCATGACTGATGATATCGTTTGGAAGTTTGGTAACTTAGTTAAATCTTCAGCGTCAAACGTTGGTGCAAACTTCTTTTGCAATATCTCAGCATCAGTTATACCTATACGTCCACTAATAACGGTTCCGATATTACCAATAATTGCTTCACGAATATTATCTGTTAATTGCGTCATAAACTGGTTAGCTAGAACTAGGTTCAAGCGGTATTTTCGAGCCTCAGACAAAATCGTCTGGAAACTATCAGTGGCAAAGTTTTGAAACTCATCGACATACAGCGCAAAGTCTTCACGTTGGTCTTCAGGCACGCTAGCTCTGCCCATGGCAGCTGCCTGAAACTTCATGACAAATATCATACCCAAAAGTTGCGAGTTTAATTCACCAGTACGGCCCTTTGATAGGTTAACCAACAATATTTTTTTGTTATCCATAATATCGCGCAGACTAAATCCACTTTTAGTTTGACCGAGGATGTTTCGCATCATTTCATTAGACAAAAAAGCACCAAATTTACTGACAAACCAACCCAGAACCTCTGACTTATTAGCGTCACTGGTTTGTGCCATCTCTTTATTCCAAAAATCAAGCACTGTACGATCGGTTACATGTTTTAGTTTCTCATCAGTAAAGGCTTGGTCGTTAAAGACTTGTGGGATATCAATAAAGGTCGACCCATTAGGATCGCTCATAATAGTTAGCGACGCATTACGGAACCAATGTTCGTACCTTGGCCCAATAATACCAGTGTGTCCTGGGTCATACAGCCTATATAGCATAGCAATCGCCTCTTGAATCAAGAAGTCACGCTGGTCTTGAGTGTCAAACTCAAATAAGTTAAGCCCAATCGGATTGTCCATATCACCTGGACTAAAATAAATAACATCCTCGACTCGTTCCCTTGGTACCATGCCCAACAATTTTTCAGCCGAGTCACCATGTGGGTCAATAAAGGCAAAGCCTCGACCATCCATCATATCCTGAAAAGCTAGGTTTTCCAACAAACCAGACTTACCAGTACCGGTCTGCCCAATCATATATGTGTGTCGACGACGATCGTTAGTACTTAAACGTATCTGTTTTTTAGTACCACGGAATTCGTTGTAGCCTAACAAAAATCCCTCTTCCATAACTTGGGTTGGACCATCAACTTGCTTGGCCATTTGACGCTGAACCTGCGAAGTCGGAATACTATGTTGGTCCGGCAAGTGAAATATCGTTGCCAACTCAACGCTATTTAATATGCTCTGTTTAACAGCTTGGGGGAAGAACCTAAAGATATAGGCCGTTACTAACTCTTCGATATCTTTTGATACGCTAAACTTAAAGCCATTATTTGTTGGCGAATCGAATAATGAAAAGGCAGCAATAATATTCGACAATAACGCCTGCGATCTTGCTGCTGTGTTGGACGATACAACGACACGTATTAATACTTCATACCCCGGATGACGAGTTTTCTCTTCAATAGCATCAACCAACCCCTGCTCAAGTGACGAAAGCTGCTTATCCTCTGGTTTGATTTCTTTAGCCTCAATCGGCTTCCAAAGTGCCTGCATAATATTTATACCGCCAATGGCTGACTTTTTGGCTCCCTTGTCTTTTTTTATCTTATTAGCAGCAAAAATAGAATTTTTCGTCCAACTATTACCAGCTGGCCTTAGTAATATTTGCACACCGATGCCATCATCACGATTAACGGTTGACAAGGCGTTTAACAGTGCTCTAGCGGCATCGCGCTTTGACTCCTGATAGGTCGCGATTGGATAGACGTAATTCTTTTTTAATGTAAACTCTCCACCAATAGTTCCGCTGATTCTGCCAGCTTCGCTAAATATGTTATGTTCCTCAACTTCTTCCAATCTGGCTGATGGATAAGCCGCTGATACCGCCTGTCTAACAATATCAACCAACACAGTCGGAACTACAGTGTAATAATGTACCAAGCCATCCCTAGCAACGATCTCAAACGATATATGACGCTGACCATATACTCGACTTTTAAAACCCTTGGTTGCAGTGCTCGAGATGATGTTGTACATAACTTGTGCTTGCGAAAGCACTTCTTCGGTTATATCCCGCTCATCACGACCACCCGTCTCTAAATCATCGCTTGATGGTGGTATGTGAATATACATTGGCACCATCTTAAGTCCACGTTCATAATTCTTCGCCTCTCGCCACATCTTCTTGTACTGAGCATAGACAAAAAAAGCTACCGATGTACCGACTATAATAACGACGAAGATTGTAACCAGAAAGCCTATCATATTGTGTATATTAGCCAAAACAACGGCTTATTCAGCGGCGCCCAGCTCCCTCCCATAACGCTTTTTCAAATAATCAATCTGAAGTTTATTGACGGCCTGCTCACGTTTATGCGGATTGTCGCGTGTCTCGGCAACAATTTTTTTTGCTTTATTCACCCATTCTTTTTCAATCAAATCATCATCATTTGCTGTCATTGGATTATCGCTAATCGTTGTAACTTGAGCTACAGGTGTGTCATTTACAACAGGGGCCGGTATAACAGTCGTCAAGCCGATGTCAGATAATATCGCACTTGTTTCAGCTGATTGTTCATAGCGCTCAGCGCTTTTTTCTACGCCTGTTTCCGGACTATTCAAAATAGGCACATGCTCAAGATTTGGACCATATTGAACAGATGGCAATTCCGGACTTAAACGAGGCGTTGGCGCTTCTGGTTTCATATCTGTAATTATATCACGTCAACAACGTGCTTATGACAATATTTTTAATGAACTCGTTTCGAAACATACAATGTACCTATAATCACAAAGATAAACACCAATAATAATTCATAAAATCCAACAGCGCCAACCGACTGAAGACCAATAATTAGTATTGGAAATAGCGCCAAAACAGATGAGTAATAATACGAGTGTTTGAATGTTAAGATCTCAAATGGTCTTCTGGCTCTTAACGCTATTGATACACGCGATGCCAAACGACTTCCGTAATACAATAAGTAAGTTACAATACCAATCGACAACATATACGCAAAGATAAAAATCGCCAGAATACCAAAAGGACCAGCAGTAGCTGGCGTTGTAGTGTTCAACAACATAATTAGAAAGCAGAGGCTGACTAATGTTGTGATCGATATGATGATTTTTAACATATTACATAACTATATCATTTAAGCTTAAATGAGAAAAATTTTCCTGAGCAGACGGGTTAGCGTCCGGATTACAGCATACGCCGCTAATTATAAAAATGGGCGTGTGAATCGCAGACAACCCGCTGCTGCAGGAGTCTGACCGCTCCTACAAAAGTAGGAGTATAGCCACTTCATGCATTTCCATGAAGTGCTTTTATATGCAGACAAATATTAGCATTTTATCTGCGTGTAAAAGCACTTCCGTACTAAACATGGTAGCATCACGCCATTTGGCGGAGCATCGGCGACGCCAACTACAATACTAAAAAAGTGATTGGTGCCGTCACCGAATTACCGTCAAATGACAGTCGGTCGTTATATAAATTGTTAAGGTATAGATAGGTTTTTGTTGTTTGTTTTTGTTGATAAAACCTGTCCAGATAATAGCATAACCAACATGTTTGGTCAATAATATGTATTAACTTATTCAATGTATTATTTACAATATTGGCACAATTGCCTACAATCACCAGATTGAGTATATCAATTATACATATTTACAACATTGTAATGATTACATATTTCTACATCATAATTACATATGCACTTTTTACTACGCTATAGTCTGGTTAGATATTTTACATGTAATCGATTAACTTCGGCTAAAATGATATGACTGTCCACTCAAATACAACTTGGCTCATTTATTAATTCAGGTATTTAACAATCCTAAACCCAGTCACTATATTTACTGACTTTTTATACGAAATAATGCGAACAAACTCACGTATTGATTTTACGCAAATTCAGAAATTGCATTTTAGAATATTCAAATCGCTGTAATATATCAATATCGAAGTCATTACAATAATATTAATATGACATATTGCGATTTGTATTTTTATGCCAAGTGCTAAATACTGTTTAATTTTTAATACAAATTGCTAAAATATTTTTTTGCATTTAACGCAGTATATTAAATTTTAGACAATCCAAATTAACTATTTTTAATATAACTTCACTTACTTACCATACACAGCTAACTCTATGTTATGTTTTGGCTGCACATTCACAATAAATTCTAGCCATCCAATCGATCATCTACTTAACAACTGGCATCAAATCACATCGACATCAATCCCCCATTAAAACTTTATTGTTTGTCAGAATATTTATCTTGGAGTCTATTAATTTTCATAAATATATTGCTGAAGGTGTTATTTAACTCATAAAAACAGCTTATCCACACGTAGTATTTTTTACTAGACGATTTTATAAATTATCATTGACACAAGCGTTTTGACACGATATTATAGGGGTAGCTTCTGAATAAAAAACTTATACAGAGGCCCAAAACAAACAGAAATTCAAAAAACTCCACAAAAACAACCGTTCCTCGCAGGCGGTTGTTTTTTATTGTCAATTTTTACCAGCGTATAGCGTTTTGAAACAAAAATACCCGCTATATGAAGCGGGTATTTTTAAATTAATAATCACATTGGTGGAGCTGCGGGGAATCGCACCCCGGTCCGAAAGGTAACAAATTATTCGTCTACAAGTATAGTTTGCCTTAAATTTTAACGACTCGTCTAGCTAAAAGCCAAACAAAAAAGTTTTGATCCGTCGCGCAATATTGCTTTCCATCCTAACGTTGCTCCCCATTAGGCGGTAATCGACATACTTATAACACCGACACCATCTCTATGTCGCCTGGATAGTGCGATGGCCCAGGTTAAACCCGAGCTGTTGCTAGAACTTGTGGCTGGAAGGCAGTTGCCAATTCAGCTACGAAGCTTTTTGCTTTTGCAATAAAGTTTGCAGTTAAAGTTTGTACGTAACGTGTACATTCGACTTGCAAAATAATCTGTTAAAGTCCCTTCGTCGAAAGCTAAGTCAGCCCCAACGTAACCTGTTAATTGTATCACATATTGCATATACTTACCAGTCATGCTTAAATTAAGCTTATGGTAGCCAGAGTTATGACAGTTGCACCAATCGGATTCGATGGTTTTATGGTCGAAGTTGAAAGTGACGTGTCTAAGTCTTTGCCCTCTTTACAGATTGTAGGGCTAGGCAATAAGGCTATCGATGAAGCCAAAGAACGCGTCCGCAGTGCCATAACCAACTCCCTATTGGAATTCCCTAAAAAACGCATAACCATTAACCTAGCGCCGGCGGAACTACCCAAAGACGGCGCCCATTATGATTTACCTATAGCTATGGCAATACTATGTATTAGTGGCCAGTTGCACCAAAAAGAGCTCGATAGCGCGGTATTTGCCGGCGAACTGGCCCTAGACGGCAGTTTAAGACCCATAAAAGGCGCCATTAACATCACTCAGCTAGCCAAACAGGCTGGATATAAAAAGATATTTTTGCCCTTATCTAACGTCCAACAAGCCAGCTTAATCGACGACATTGAAATATTTGGAGTCTCATCTGTTAAACAACTATTTCTTCACCTCAAGAAAGAATCAATTATTGAACCATACCAACCAGATTTAACAGTTGAAGCACCTGTCGACAATTTAATCCACCCAATACTGGACGATATCAAGGGCCAAGAGCAAGCCAAACGTGCCTTAGTGATTGCAGCAGCTGGTCATCATAATATATTGCTAGCAGGTACTCCTGGGGCCGGTAAGACTATGCTAGCTAAGGCTCTTGCTAACCTGTTGCCAGATCTAACACCATCTGAACAGATAGCTGTCACAAAAATATATAGTTTGGCCGGTAAAATCGATGGCGAGATTATTAAAAAACGTCCATTTCGCTCACCACATCATACAACTAGCCCAATCGCTATTGTCGGTGGCGGTATCCATCCAAAACCTGGCGAAATAAGCCTAGCCCATACTGGTGTTTTGTTTTTGGACGAATTCCCCGAATACCCCAGATCAACCCTTGAAACACTACGCCAGCCATTGGAAGACAAAAAAATTGATGTTAGTCGCGCCAATTCTCACGTTACCTACCCGGCTGATTTTATGTTGGTTGCCACTATGAACCCATGCCCCTGTGGCTATTTCGGCGATAAAACTAAGGAATGCTCATGCACAAGTAATCAAATAATCGCCTACCAAAAAAGATTATCCGGGCCATTGATGGATAGAATTGATTTAGTCGTTAATGTTTCGCGAGTTCCAAATGAGGCCTTACTGGTTGCAGATTCGTTGATAAATAGTCAACATTTAACTGCTTCGGATTCAATAAAACGTGCATTTATAGCTCAAAAAGAACGATACAAAAGCAGTATTATATACAACGCATCGCTTTCGAATAGCGATATAAAAAAGCATGCGCCGCTTTCAGACGATGCCAAATCCCTGCTACTAAAAGCCGCTGACAGCCTAAAATTGAGTGCTCGTAGCTATTTCAAAATAATCAAAATCGCCCGAACAATTGCCGACCTGGCCGGCGAAAAAGATATTTCAACAGGACACATTAGCGAAGCACTTCAATACCGCAAGTAATGCACTTGAATTACGACATCATATCTGATAAAATAGCTACCGAGTATTAACTCAGCTGTCAAGCAGTTCAATTAAGGAGACTAACTAAGATCAGTAAATCTATTCGTATCAACCAAGAAATTCGGGCCGAGAAGCTACGTGTTATCGGACCGGCTGGTGAACAATTAGGTATTATGAGCCTATCGGAAGCGCTGAAAATCGCCGAAGAAGCAGGTGTCGATCTTATTGAAATCTCACCAAGCGCTAACCCGCCTGTTGCAAAAGTCGTCGATTGGGGTAAATTCCAATACCAAAAGATGAAAGAGCAGCAAAAAAGTCGCAAGAACGCTAAGACAGTTGAATTAAAGCAAATGCGTATGGGTCTCAAAATCGGAGCAAATGATCTTGAAATCAAGCTTCGTAAGATTCGAGAATTCCTAGGCGTTGGGCATAAAGTAAAAATATTTATTTTCTTCCGCGGAAGAGAAATGGCTCACCAAGAACTAGGATACGAGATGATAAACAAAATCATCACGATGTTAGAAAACGACGCAATATTAGAACAAAAACCTCAGATGGCAGGACGTAATCTGAGTATAGTAGTAAGGAGTAAATAATGCCAAAAATGAAAACCCACAAAGGAACTGCCAAGCGCATCAAGATTACCAGTACTGGTAAATTGACACGCGAACGCGCATTCGGTAACCACATGCTTTCCAAAAAAAGCAAAAGCCGCAAACGTAATATTAATACTTCAGCTATTGTCAGTGGATCAATGGCCAAAAATGTTAAACGAGCCCTAGGAGTCTAAAGGAGAATAACTATGAGAGTAAAACGAGGCGTCACCGCCACAGCCAAGCACAAAAAGATATTAAAACTAGCTAAAGGTATGCAGCACGGCCGAACTAGGTCATACCGCCTTGCTAAACAAGGTGTCATCAAAGCTCTACAATACGCTTACCGTGACCGCCGCAACAAAAAGCGCGACCTACGTGGTCTTTGGATTACACGTATTAACGCTGCTGCCCGCGAACTTGGTACGACTTACGGCAAATTGATTGCTGGTCTTAAAAAAGCCGACATTCAAATCGATCGCAAAGTTTTGGCCGAATTAGCCGTCAGTGAACCTACTGCTTTTGCTGAAATCGTCAAAGAAGCTAAGTAATTTAGTTTAAACAATCAAAAAACCACTTCTTTATAAGAGGTGGTTTTTTGATTGGCAGTCCATCGATAAGCCGGGTTCTGTCGTGGGTGATCATCTATCTAGTCTAACGGTTGCCCGTTAAATCAAGCGGGTATCGACCTGCGGACGAGAAGCCCTTGTATGCAGATCTCCTTGCAGTTGACAGGGTTTACCTTCGCACCATGTCACCATGGCATGCTGTGGGCTCTTACCCCACTCGTTTCATCTTTTCCAAAGGATTTCTCCTCTGGTAGTTTCGTTTCTGTGGCACTTTCCCTAGAGTTACCTCCGGTCGCCGTTAGCGACTGTCATACTCTATACTGTCCGGACTTTCCTCTTAGTGTTTTTAAGGCGCCAAGCGATCACCTAATGAACTACCGAATATAATTATAGCACCAAAAATCCCAAGGTTCACTATCGGCGCTTGATATTCCCTGCCTTATGGACAAGGTGGGTGCTCGCAAAACGTTTCCAAGGAAACGAATCATTAGAGCTCCCTATCATATGATATTCAGGAAAATCATATGCGCCTAGGCTTACCCTGGGACATATCTATTATAACATTTAGTGGATAAAGATATTGTTAAAAACGTCAAAAAAGAAGCTAATTGAAGACGACATAAACACACCAATATAATTACCACCGACAAGTATTATGGCGAAGACAACTACGATACCGTAACGCTCCATAACTTCCATACCCTTCCTGACGAAATCTGGCGCCAGCGCATACATCACTCTTGACCCATCAAGCGGCGGAATTGGTATTAAATTAAAGACAAAAAATCCTAGATTAACAGATACGATAATACTAAATATTTGACTTAATAAATCTGGACCCGACGTCCCTGTTAGCACCCAAATACCAAAAAATATAAATGCAATTAGAAAGTTTGTTAGTGGACCAGCCAAAGCGATAAGTGCAGCACCCCATTCACCCCAACGTACATTACGGGGGTTAAACGGCACAGGTTTGGCCCCACCGAATATCGGTGCACCAACAAGCGCTAACATCAGCGGTAACAATAGAGTCATAAATGGGTCAATATGTTTAATTGGATTAAGTGTCAATCTACCTTGTAATTTTGCCGTGTCATCACCTAACCAATAGCCCGCATAGGCATGCATTGCCTCGTGCAGAGTCATCGAAATTAAAATGACTATTATTACTATTCCTATATAAACCAATGTATTGATATCCATTCCACCTATTATAGCAGTTAATTCACTCCACATCTTCTTGACTTACGGGGTAAAAAGCACTATACTGTTAAAGATTGTTAAAAATAATTGGAAAATAATATATGGCAGCACGCTGTGAATTAACTGGAAAAGGTAAACAATTTGGCCACAATGTGAGCTTTTCTTTACGTCGCACAAATCGTGTCTTTAAACCAAATCTTCAAAAGAAAACTTTTGATCTTGATGGCCAAAAGATAACGATGGTACTTTCTACCCAAGCTATCCGCACCCTAAAGAAAAAAGGCATTATAGCTTAATTTACCTCCGTAAATAATTAAATACCCCTCTGATTCAGAGGGGTATTTAATTATTAGATAACTACTAT
Source organism: Candidatus Saccharimonadota bacterium (assembly GCA_037141755.1). Taxonomy (GTDB): domain Bacteria; phylum Patescibacteriota; class Saccharimonadia; order Saccharimonadales; family Saccharimonadaceae; genus UBA1547. The sequence goes on along the minus strand of JBAXBX010000005.1, from coordinate 104,702 downwards.
TAACTGCGAGTAATCTCGACAACTGATAATGTAGCTGGTGTAGCGGCAGCTTGCTTTTGTTTGAATTTAACAACTGTCTCAACTGGAACGCCCAATTCGGTGATAAATAGACTCAATTCATCTTGTGGAACTTCATATTTTAATGCTTTATCGGCATAATGAACCGGTATGACAACTTTTGGATCAATCGAACGTACCAAACTAGCGGCATCAGTTGCATCAAGCGTATATCCGCCACCGCCAACTGGAACGATTAAGATGTCGACAACACCTAACTCCTCTAATTGCTCGTCTGAAAGTTTTCGATCAATATTACCAATAACACCAATACGTGAATCACCAACATCAACTCTATAAATGGTCGACAACATACCTTCAGTTTCACTATCGATATGACGACGAGCGGCGATACCACGGATATCAAATCCAGCAACACCGTATTCTCCTGGACTTTCAATTGATAAAATCGCATCAGAATCGGCCGTATTAAACCTTTCCTCGGTTGCTAGTTCAACAGCACCCTTTGTAGATAAATCTTTCAATCCAACTATTGATAATTTTGGATCAACAACCAATTTAGCCTTTTTAGTACTGATAATTATACAATTAGCGCCTTTATATTCAATTTCAAACATTTTTGTACTCCCTTACTTATTCAGAATTTTATCTTTATCGATAACTACATTATGCTTACTATTTATGATTTCGGTAATAAATTTATCACGTACACTCAATCGATAATAAAACTCGTCATACGACAACACGCTGTAATTAATCTCTCGGCCTTCTTGTTTTTCAACATCTTTGATAAAAGACTTAACTTTTGCAGCCGCAATATCGCCAACCAATAATACATCAACAGATGTCGTCGAGCCCTCAACTAAAATTCCAGCTAGTATTGCTAACCGAATTCCGCCAATACCTTTTAGTATCGCAATGTAGTCTTCAGCTGTAGTATTATCAGAGACTTTATTAGCAACTAATGCATCAGCGTTGTTGCTGCCAAAGATTGACCGAAGTGCCACATAATATTCATAGCGTTGATTAACTTGATAATATAGCTTGTTGTCCGCACTATCGCTTGTGATTATGCCGACATTAATCATGTTAGACAATTCTCGTCTAACAGAATTAATTTGCTCACCAATTTTTCGGGTGATTTCACGAACGTAAAAAGGCTGCCCTGGATTATTCAGGAATAAGTACAGTAACTTTACCCTAGTTTTTGAACCAAATAATGCGTCAATCATTTTATTTTCCCCGGATAACTTTCGTGTTCTATAATAACATGCCCAGCGTCACTTGGCGAGTTGTATATTAATGTAATTTTGTATTTCCTTTGCCGTTCCCCACTGAATATACGGATTTTTTTTCAGCCAAGTCAATTGGCGCTTTGCCAGACGCCAATCCAATATAGCTAATTTTGTTTTTACTTCATCTAAAGTCATCTGCTCTAATAGATATTGATGCGCAAGTGGGTACACATTGCCCTTGAAAGCTTCACCCTCCCAACCATAAATTTCGCCCAACTTTTTTGCTTCATCCACAACACCATCGTCAAATATTTGTTCGATTCTTTGTTCAATTCTTGACCTCAAAACCAGTTTTTCTGTTGCTATTCCTACAATAATAGTGTTATCTATTGGTAGCGCTCGCCTCGAGTCATTAGTCCCGTTTCGTTCAATATTACGTATGACATACCGTTTATTGTTCGTATTCTCAGGTAACACTATGTTGTTTTCTTTACAATAATAATGCAGTTGTTGCAGTGTCATTTTGTTCAATTCATTCCGTCTATTTTCGTCAGCCAAATCACCAAATTGATAATCAAATATGACCGAATCAATATACAAACCAGTACCACCAACTAACATTGGGATATGCCCTCGACTACGTATCTCATCAATCTTTTGCGTAGCGTATTTTTTAAAATCAGCAGCCGAAAAATACTCATTTGGATTAACCAAATCAAGTCCCCAATGCGATATACCCGATTGCTCAATCAAGCTAGGCTTGGTAGTACCAATATCCATGCCTTTATATATACTCCGTGAATCAGCACAAATAACCTCACCATTATATTTTTTAGCGATTTCAACAGCCAGCGATGTTTTGCCGCTAGCTGTTGGACCAACAATAACAACGAGCGGTAAGTTGTAGGTCGTGGATGGCAAATGGTAGGGTTCTAGGTTCATGGTCGCCTGTATATTACAATTTCTGTAAGTACGCCGACAAATCGTCTAATTTTATCTTTTCTTCACCAGCTTGAGTACGAACGCTTACTTCGCGCGCATCTTTATCTTTTTGCCCAACTATTAATTGTACTGGAATCTTCCAGTTTGTCGCTTCACGAATTTTTTTACCAAGCGATTCATTACGATCATCAACTGTATAACGAATTTCATTATACTTAATTGGCTTATCGAGTATTACGCCATTCAAAACAGCTGTAATCTCAGATACATAATCAGACACTGTATCATTAATAGTCAAAACTCGTATTTGTTCAGGAGCTGCCCAAAATGGAAACCAACCACTGGTATGCTCAATAAACACGCTCAAGAAACGTTCAATTGAACCCAATAAGGCACAGTGAATCATAACTGGCGTCTGTGCATTACCTTCGTGATCGGTATATTCCAAACCAAATCTACCTGGCTGCACAAAGTCTAATTGAACCGTCGCGACTTGATGTTCACGACCAATAGCATCAGTTGCCATAAAGTCGATTTTCGGACCATAAAATGCCGCTTCACCCGTCTTTTCAAAATAATCTAAGCCATTGGCGATAACAGCAGCCTTCAATTGAGCTTGTGCTGACTCCCATAATGATAATTCACCTAAATATCCGTTACCTTCATCACGATAAGATAACCGGACACGTAGCGGCATATTAAATGACCCATATAATTCACGGGCGCTAGCTAGAAGATTATTAATCTCAGATTGTATTTGTTCAGTCGTACAAAATACGTGACTATCATCTTGGGTCAAGGCACGAACACGGTTTAAACCGCCCAACTCACCTGTTTTTTCGTCACGATAATCAGTTGTAGTTTCCAGATACCTGACTGGCATTTCTTTATAGCTGCGTGAACGTGAAGCAAAAATCTGACCATGATGAGGACAGTTCATCGGTTTTAAAACAAAACTATCACTGGTTTCCTGACTAGTGACCAAAAACAGCTCTTCGCCAAATTTTTCCCAGTGTCCCGAAGCCTCATACAAATCTTTTTTAGTAATATGTGGTGTCCAAACTTTTTGAAAACCATGTGCTTGACGCAACTGATTCGAGTATTGACTGACAACCTCCCTTAGCACTGTTCCTCGAGGCGTAAATAATGGCAAACCCGCACCAACCAATGGCGACAAGGTATACAAATCTAATTCTTTGCCTAATTTTCGATGATCGCGTAGCTTAGCTTGCTCAAGTCGTTCTAAATATTCGTCAAGTTCGGCTTGCGAGGCAAAAGCTACACCATAAAGTCGTTGCATTTGTGGGTTAGTCTCTTTACCACGCCAGTATGCGCCCGCAATACGCATTAATTTAAAAGCACCCGCCTCTTTAGTGTTGGCAATATGTGGACCGCGACACAAATCCATAAATTTACCGTTTTTGTAAAAAGTCACAGTCTCGACTGCCGATTTTCCATCAGTCGCAACGCCAATTTCATCCATATCCAAATCTTTGGCGACCGTAGTACCAGATCGCTTTAGGTCATTTAACAATTCTTCTTTGTATGGCTGATTGTTGTCCTTGGCCCACTGAATAGCTTCATCAATTGGCATTTCAACCTTTTCAAACACATCGCCATATTCAATAATTCCGCGCATCGCCTTTTCAATTTTGGCAAAATTTGCCTCAGAAATTTTAACATCGCCTAGATCAATATCATAATAAAAACCATTATCGACTGTCGGACCAACGCCAAATTTAGCATCAGGCCATAATCGTTGAACAGCGGCTGCTGTAATGTGAGCCATACTGTGTCGCATTAAGTGTAGTTGGTCTTCGTTCATTTTTTTACTCCTTTTTTTAAATAAATAAAAACATGCGATGTTTAAATTTAAATATGATTTAAATCTATGTATCGCATGTCTCGGATCCACTTACAGCGGACGGTTCCACCGGACTTCCCAGTAATAATTGCTAATACGGGGCTCTTATAAAGCAACGTTTTCGTACATTGCCACTCCCACGGAACTCGGTGATTAGTTAGTTCACGTCAACGTTCATATATTATTGTAACATATTCTTGCGCGACCACCCCTATTTTGGTATCCTTATATAGGTATCTGGGTTCTTAGCTCATTTGGCTAGAGCGCCACATTGACGTTGTGGAGGTGAAAGGTTCGAATCCTTTAGGACCCACCAAATTCGATTACGGCTCATCACTATCGGTGGTGAGCTTTTAAATTTGCCTTTTACCCACATTCCACATAAGTTTTCCACCTGGCGTTCAATAGAAAAATGTACTTCAATATATCACAGCCAGTATATCACGTGAATATATGTTCCATTGACATTCTATATTGTTTATGCTAACATAGGTACATGAGTCAGAAACAACAGATACAAACCATACAATCCCCATCAAAGCTTGAAAGCTTTAACCTTGGTTTTGAATTCGATAAGACATTGCAGCAAGTCAAACACGACGTACGATTCCGTACATTATAATAACCCGCTCACTTTTTACCAATAACACCCCTATCTAACAAGTGGGGTGTTATTTATTTAATTAATATCTTTTACTTTGTATTAGAAGTAATTTTAACAGTAGCAATTGATTTATGGACCGCTTTGTCGGTTACGTCAAATTTATCAAGGTAATTACCAGCAAACAGCCGTCCTTGTGAATACAAAGCAGAGACGGCGCTATATAATATTGCCGTAACTGGCATTAATATCCATTGGGCGACCATAAAGAAATTCCGACGTTTTTTATACCTCTCGGGTCGAGGAGGTAGCATCTTGAAAGAAAAGAATACGGTAATGAAAAGCCCCACTAATGCTACCTGTTGTATCATACTAACTACTTCAGGCAACTGGTGTGCCGGTATGCTTCTTGTGGCCTCACTGTTAATAAATAAAGGCACCCAACCACCAAAAGCCACCAACAGCGACACGCTAGCTAATGTTACATGCCCATCAATCAGTCTCAGTAGCCTAGCAGTGCCTCCCAACAACGGAACATTGCGATCACGCGCAAACAACCTGGTAGCAACGTACGGCACATCAGATGCGCCGTATGCCCAGCGCCTTAATTGCACAAATTGCGCCTTTAGTGTCTTTAGATACGTATCAGACAGCACCGCGTCTTGATAAATTGGAACAAAAATAGGTAGCACTGAGTAATTGCCGCCAAAATAGAAATAACTACGCCAATACTGATGGCCATCCTCAACGATTGTTCGGACGCTCCAAAAGTCCATCTCTTCCAATGCATCCATCGGCTGCGAATGCGATGCAAAGTTTCGCAAAGTATGCGGACGCATCGAACTAATAATATTCCAAAATGAATTACCAGTCGCAATCACGCGCATCGGCGCTGGGGCATCCCAAATATTGCTCATAAACAGCGATATTGGCTGAAAAGATAGGTGCTTACGATCTTCATGAACTATATATTCATAAGTTACATAGTCAAGATACGTGTGGTGTGGCCTATTATCAGAATCCAAAGTCGTCATAATGACATTTTTAGAGGCAATCCCCTCTTTAATTAACCACTTTTTCAAATATCGTCCAGCATAGGTGATATTTGCGCCCTTACCAACTACTTCATCAGGCAAATCTTTTGGATGTTCAACCAGATGAAAAACATAAAATTTATCACCAAACTCTTTTTGCAACCTTAGCGCCGTATTTTTTATCGCCTCACCGCCTCTTTCTTCATAGGCTAAAGTGAATATAATTTTATTATTATCGTAGGTGTTATTGATAACAGATTCTATAGTTGGCGCCAGCACATCATAAGACTCGTTGTAAGTAGCAATTATTACTGCGTTGTATAATTGCGATGGCCTCGGAAACGCATCAGGATCAGCCGACATTAACCTCAAGTTATCAACATGTGCATATGCGTCAAAACCCTTTAATCTAGACGGCCTGACTTTGTTGTATGATTCTTTTGGGTTTTCAAGGTCCGTCAATCTTTGATGCCAATCAACTTTTTTGGCAGCCTCTAATTTTTTACTGCCTTGAATCGTATGAATTGCTATACCAATAGATTTTACTAACAATGTGACAATGATTAATAACAGATATATAGCGGCAAGAGTAGGGCTTATCATAGATAAAATAATCAATAACATAATTGCGCCATAACTAAGTACAGCTGGCAGCATCTCGAACAACCTGTATTTTAGAGTCCGTTTATCTAAAGGCAACTCCAGGTCTATCATATAATTACAGTGTCGTCCGTAAATTTAATAAAGTTAGCGCCGTTATCCAACCAATAATAATCACGCCTATGCCAATCCATGCAAACATCACAGCCAATGGATGGCCTTTAACTACTAATAATTTTATAGAAATAATCACATGCAAGATGGCCGCAACAATCCCGAAGGCTACAAAAACAAAAATATAATACCATTGATCAATATAGTAATTTGTAATTCCAAATGCTGAGTAGTGTGATATCTGTTGCGTATAGCTAGGATGAATCGATAAGCCAATAGTGACAGCAAAACTTAAAGCTAAAAGTATCAACACAGATAACAAGACCAACAAATATCTGTCAGCTACTAATTCTTTGAGGGATTTTAATATAATTGTTTTCATACTAATTAAATATATCTGGAGCCGCTGTCCGGAATTGAACCGGAGACCTACGCTTTACGAAAGCGCCGCTCTACCAGCTGAGCTACAGCGGCACTCGGTTGAACATTGTCCATTATATCATCACCAAGCCTCAAAATAAACGCCACTAACCTGTTGCGTCCAAAGAGATAAACTGCTATTATATTTAAGTTATCTGCACATATGGGCTCGTAGTGTAGTGGTTATCACGCCTCCCTGTCACGGAGGAGATCACCGGTTCAAGTCCGGCCGGGCCCGCCAAATGAATATTAAAATACCCCTTCAGGGGTATTTTTTATATTCATATCTAGCGAGTTCGGTCCGGACTCGAGCCGGTGATAGCGAGCGCAGCGAGCAAATCACCGGGTCGTGTAGCGAATGAAGCGAAAAAGTGTTTACATTTTTTCGCAAATGAGCGGAGGAGGCCAAAGGCCGATAGTCCGGCCAATAAGTCTAGATTGGAAGTTAGGAAATGGGAAATAGGAAGTAAAAAGACAAAACAACAGAATAATAATTTGACACATCAATCGGCCCATTTCATAATCGCTCTAGACTTTTTATCATACTTATGCTATAAATAAGATGTAATCTAACCAAACATAAAAAATGAATATCGATATACCAAATATACCAAAAATATCAGCCCATCTTGCTACCACCCCCATCGCCATAGAGAGGTCTATCGGCGATTTCGATAGATTAGTTGAACTACCAACTACAAAAAAAATGGCCACCCATGCCGTAGCTGAAACAATGACAAAAAAACCTAAAGAGAAAAAAACAGAATCAGAAATTGAAGACTCAAGAAATGAAGCAATCAACAATAAACTACTAAACGAGTACAAGAAAAAAGGTGGCGTAGAAACAATTTACGCTAATACAAGCGCGGAGATTCGTAATATATTTAGCAACAACCCAAGTGAAAACCTTGCAATAGTTTGTGAAAAAAACAGCTTCCCTGTGTTGCTGGAATTCAGAAAACCCGATTATATTAATTTTGATATGGTAATTATTGTCGAAGGACAATCATATACCGATCCAAAAATAGCTAAAGAACAATTAAAGCATGCTATCCAAAAACACAAAAACGAAGGTTTTATCATCACAAAAGCCAATCTTGGTATGCCATTTAAAACTGGCGATAAAGAGATGAATCTGATATACCGACACCTTGCGAACGAATTAGCCGAGATTATTGAAAACAGCAAACATATTGAAGACATGTATGTCGAAGTAACCGAATATGAAACCGAGCAAGTGGATAAAAAAGAAGGCGTGGTATTTGTTGCCGAAATAGATGAAGGCAAACACTTTACGTCGACAAAGATGAATGGTGAATTAATTCCATCAAGTTACGAATATACAAGTAGGTTCGCTTAACTATTACTATCGCCGATAAAAAACACCGCTGCCCTTTCCTCACCGTAATAACGCGTGAGGAAAGTTTTTTTGTATTCAAAAAAATTACCATCGATAATACTTTGTCGAATCAAATCAACCGTCCGAACAACAAACCGTTCGTTGTGAATACTAGCCAATGTCAAACCCAAAATTTCATCTGACCTTTGCAAATGATGGACATAAGCCCGAGTGTAATTTTGGCAAGTATAACAATCACAATCAGCATCAATAGGGTTAAAATCAGTCTTGAAACCACCATTTTTAATATTCATACGACCATCATAAGTAAATAAAGCGCCATTACGAGCTTGGCGAGTTGGCGCTACACAATCAAAAGTATCAATACCGTATTGCACGCCCAAAAATAGATCAGCTGGTTGCGATCCAAGACCTAACAAATGGCGAGGCTTATCTTCAGGCAAAATTTCGGTAATCCAGCGGACAGTTGATGATACTTCCTCGGGTTCGAACACGCCGCCAATACCATAGCCATCGAAGTCACGCTGCCCTAAAAACGTCGCACTAGCCTTTCGGTAATCTTCCTCACGTGCACCCTGAACAATGCCGTATAGGGCCTGTAAAGGCTCTTCACGGGCAATATGTTGATCGTTTAGTTGTTGATGGCGCTTTAGCGATCGCTCGGCCCAAGCATGAGTCCTATCCATGGCTCGTTTGATGTATTCGCGACCCGCCAGCGGAGAAGTTAATTCATCAAACGCCATGTGAATGTCGGCCGCAATTTTGTGCTGAATTTCCATCGAACTTTCTGGCGTCATGTATAATTGCTCGCCGTTAACGTGTGACCTAAAATAAACGCCTTCGTCGGTGACTTTAGCAAGTTGAGTTGAATTATGGGTTGCTTGTTTTGAATCACCTTTTTCGCTGTGACTAGTGGCGTCGATTCCCTTTTTGTAGGCCATACCAAGTGAGAAAACTTGAAAACCACCACTGTCGGTAATAGTCGGACCGTTCCAATTCATAAACTTGTTAATACCACCAGCGGCCGCCATGACATCGGCACCTGGACGTAACATTAAATGATAAGTATTGGCCAAAACCGACTGACCACCCAGCGCAATCACCTGTTCATTAGTCAATGTTTTAACCGTTGCTTTAGTACCACCAACAATAAAGGCTGGAGTTTTAATATCGCCGTGAGGTGTTTGAATAACACCAACACGCGCCAGTGTGCCATCAAGCTTTTTTTCTATCGTAAAAGTAATCGCCTTTTTCATCTTAACTATATTAACAGATATACTACTGCCTATACACTGCTATCTTTGTTATTATTGATACATGTCATTTCGATCATCACTTTCGAAAAAGATCAAAAACTTTGAAAAGGGTTTTGATGTTTATAATAATATTTACATTTCGCGTTCGGCAATATTAAATAATTTTGATTTATTCACTCAATTATCACCTGGTGGATTCGTCATCCCAGTATTAAAATCAAATGCCTACGGCCATGGGCTGGAACAAATTACTGGAATTTTAAAAGCGAGGCGCTTTCCGTATATCGCCGTCGACGGATACTTTGAGGGTTTGAAAATCCACGAAATTTCGCGACAGCCAGTCCTAGTCATGGGCGCCATAAAAAATGGCAATTACGCAAATATTAAACCCCGCGGCTATGCCTTTGTAGTGCATGACATTGATTCAATCAAAGCAATTGGCCAAACAAAAAAACCATTTTTGGTTCATATTGAGTTGGAAACTGGCATGGGACGGCATGGTGTCAGAATCGATAAACTTGATAGCCTACTAAACGAGATAAAAAAATATAAAAATATATCAGTTGAAGGTGTTATGACGCACTTAGCTGACGCTGACAACCCCAAATCAGTCAAACATGTTGATTTACAAACCAGCCGATTCGACATCGGAGTTAAAATGATAATCGATGCTGGTTTTAGTCCAAAATACATTCACATCGCTCAATCAGCTGGTAGCGTTAAAGTGAAATCGAAATATGCTAACTCCTTGAGAATTGGTATTGCATTGTACGGTATCACGCCACTTGAAACTGGTGACAGCTCGGCAAAAAAATTAAAGAATCTGCAACCAGCCCTTAAATTGACCAGTACGATTGATAAGGTATTAGAAGTTGACCGTGGCGAAAGTATTAGTTATGGACGCACATTTAACGTCAAACGTAACAGCCGAATTGGCATCTTACCACTTGGATATTACGAGGGTTTATCAAGGGCTTTAAGTAATGTTGGTCAAGTGGAGTGGTGTAATAAATACCTGCCGATTGCCGGTCGCGTATGCATGAATCATACAATGATAGATATCACCGATTGTAACGCCCAAAAAAATGATGAAGTTATCATTATCAGCAATAACCCCAAAGACCAACTAAGCCTCAATAACATTTGCCAAAAATATAACTTGTTTAACTACGGACTGCTGGTTGGTTTGAACCAAAATATCCGTCGAATTATTGTCGAGTAATTTATTTATCAAGGAAAGCTTGGTAGCGCTTTGCGGTATTTTCCCAATCAACAACATTCCACCACGCTCGAACGTAGTCGTCACGTTTATTTTTGTAATCTAAATAGTATGCATGTTCCCAAACATCTAAACATAACAGAGGTGCATCAAGACCTTGCGCGATTGGCGTATCTTGATTAGATGTTGTAATTATTTCGCCGTTTGGCTGCAACCATGCCCAACCGCTTCCAAATACCCCAAGTGATTTTGTTGTGAATTCGTCTACGAAACTTTGAAAACTGCCATATTTATTAGTGATTAAATTCAATAACTCACCTGTTGGTTGACCACCACCGCTAGGTGATAAACATTGCCAAAATAAACTATGATTGTAATGTCCACCACCGTGGTTACGAACGCCGACTTGAGCTGAGATCGGCAAACTATTAATATTAGTTAGCAAATCCTCAACCGATCGGCCCTTTAACTCAGAACTAGCATCAATTACTGCATTCAATTTATCAACATAAGTTTGATGATGTTTATCGTGATGAAATTTCATCAATTCTTCACCTACAAAACCGTGAAGCGAATCGTAACCATAATTTAGACTTGGTAATTTAAACATTTTATCTCCTTGTTAATAACTACGCCGGTCAACTTATTTTGTTGAATCTGGGATAGATATATACTTATTTACTTTGCCGCTTTTTATCACAGCGCTTAATGCGCTATCAAACGCCGTCAATGGAACTTTAATGTATTCATAACTAACCTGAGTATCATTGCTGTCAATTAATTTAACAAAATAGTAACCGTCCCCCGAGGTTGATTTAAAAGCTAGCGACACCTGACCTTTAGTTAATTTTGAAGCCTCGGCCGCCAACCCACCGTCCCTATTAGTTTTTAATACCATGCCCGAAACAGCATAACCAACTTTTATTGATTTTTGGCTGGATACCGTAGCCGCTAAAGTCTTAAGATCTGTTGATGAATCATTTTTAAAAGTGGTTGATATATTATCGGCCGTGCTTAACGCTTCCTTATCCATTGCATAAGTAACTTTTTGACGCAACAATTTTTGCTCGGTGACGTGATGATAATCAGATGGACTCCAACCATAATAATCTAGATTAACCGCATCGGACGTTTGCTCGGAAACTTCGCCGCTGCTTGATTGTCGTTGAATTTTATATGATGCCTGGATATCACTCTCACTGACTGATATATTTAAACTTTTGGCCATCTTTTGCGCATAAGCATCGGCTATAGCATCCTTCATTGATTGCTGCTTGATATATTCGATCTGTCTTTTCCCATCATCTGTTTTTAGATTAACTTGTTCAATTTTTTCAAGATAATGGACTGAGCTTAGATATTTCATCAAATAATCACTATACAAAACCGACTGACCGTCAACAGATGCAACTGGTAATGGCAAGACTTTTGTTATGCGATACATAAAATCACTGGTGTTTTGAGACGGGTATAATTGCCACCAGCCGACAGCTACTACTATAACAAGCGCCACTACACTAATGATGATTGCATTAATGACTAGCTTGTGACGGGTATATTGAATTGGGTACTTAAAACGACGACCACCAGCAAGAATACGCTCACGATGATGAGCAACAGTATCACTAGTAATGCGCGACGAGGATTGGACCTCTTCTTGCTTACGAAATTTATGCAATAATTTCTTCATGGTCTCCTTGGTGCTCAATCACATTGTTTACGGCGTCTTGAAGTTTGTTATAGATTTCATCAGGATGCTCGACTTTATGAATAACTAAATCGCCCACAAAAGTCTGAATTACAATCGTGCCGAACTTAAATACTTCACCACTGAACCCTGGTATATTATAGCTTATGTTTTGGACCTTGGACAGACGAAGCTCAATGACATCTTTACCAAAAAAACCACGTTGAGTGACTTGTCTAATACGCTGATCAGTAACAATATAAATCGTGAAATACCATAGTATAAACTGGTACGCAAATAATATTAGGCCGAGCGCAAAACCAGCAACTGGCAACAAGAATAATTCAAGATTATTTTGCCAGATAAGTGGCGGAATAGCTGTAATAACCAAAGGTATGACTAACATATAAAAACCCTTGCGCATTGCAATGATATGACGACGAAACACGAATAAAAGTTTTTCGTTAGGACGTTGACCTTCAAAATCGAGTTGGGGTTTGTTAGCTGCTGATTTTTTTGACATATTGTTCCCTTTTGTCAGTAAATGGTGCCCCGGGCAGGAGTCGAACCTGCAACCTTATCCTTAGGACGGATCTACTCTATCCAGTTGAGCTACCGAGGCCTATACACCATTATACCGATATAGTGAGCTTTTGGTTACTTTTTCTTTGGCTTTGGAATATGACCACGTACGACTGGCCCATGAGCTGTGTCGTAGTTGTCATAAATCTCGGAATCATTAAACCAAAGTTTAATCTCTTGAACGGCTTCTTCGACATTACCTGATGCATGCAAAATATTTGGTAGGGTCGCACCAATTGGATTTGTGTATCCCCTAGTGATATGGGTATAATCACCTCGAATTGTACCTGGAGCAGACTCTTTTGGATCAGTTGTACCGACTAATTTACGGACATACGATACCGATTCAACACCTTCCAAAACAAAAACAACAACTGGCGTTTCAGTCATCTGGGCCAACGTAACATTATAAATTTCCTCGCCCCAGCGACTAATTAAATTACTGATACCTTCATAATGTTTGTGAAAATGAGCTTCATCTGGTGCTACCATCTTCATAGCAATAATCTTTAGGCCGGCTCGCTCAAATCGCGAAATAATCTCACCGACTAAACCTCGTTGAATTGTGTCTGGTTTCAAGATTATGAGTGTTCGTTCAATTCCTGACATAATAGCTCCTTTTTTATCGTTATACCGTTTTATATTCCTACCATTATACCAAAGCTAATTAATTTTACAGCGCCAGTTAGCAAAAACACGTGCGCTGTAATCATTTTTGGGCTATTCTTAATGTATGTACATGTCAGAACTGCTGCTTGATTATATTGAACACCTTGAAGTTGAAGGTGGTCGGTCGGCGCATACCGCTGAAAATTACACATTATATTTAGAGCGTTTTATTGAATTCACCAATGACATAACCGTCGATAAAATTACATCTGAAATTGTTCGTAAATATCGCCTGTGGCTGAACCGTTACAAAAATAACAATGATGATGAATTAGCTACAATCACGCAAAGCTACCATTTAATTGCGCTACGCGGTTTTTTGGGATATTTATCAAAACGAGATATTCTAAGTTTATCGCCTGAAAAAATCGAACTACCAAAGATATCACGACGACAAGTCACCTTTTTACACTACGATGAAATCGAGCGATTAGTATCACAAATCGAAACATCAGACGAAACCGGTTTGCGTGACCGTGCAATTATTGAACTACTTTTTTCCAGCGGGCTACGTGTATCTGAACTAGTTAATTTAGACCGTGAACACGTGAACACTATCCGACGTGAATTTATGGTCCGCGGCAAAGGCCAAAAAGATCGGCCAGTCTTTATTAGTGAAAGTGCCAGCCTGCATGTAAACAATTATTTACAATCACGAACTGACAATTTTCCACCCCTATTCATCAGCTATAGTCGTAACAACCAGCCAACAACCAGCGGCGATTATCGTCGATTAGGTGCCCGAAGTATTCAAAGAATAATTAATAAATATACTCGGATGGCTGGCATTACCAAACACGTTAGCCCTCATACTATGCGTCATAGTTTTGCAACCGACCTGTTGATGAATGGGGCTGACATTCGTAGTGTTCAGGTAATGCTAGGACATAGCAGTATCAGCACAACTCAAGTCTACACCCACGTCACTGATGAACATCTTCGTGAAGTTCACGAAAAGTTTCATAGCGATACAACTGAATAACTATGGAGTACAGTTGTTTTGGTAGTCAGCTACGTTGTCGGTAATCCTGAAATCTTTACATAAATTACCAGTCAAATCAACCGCCGCCTGTGGGTATGGGAAATTAGCATCAGTTAGCTCTACCCTGGTAGAGACCCGTCTGAACAAATCATTTGCTCGGCCAGTTGAGTCTACTTCTGGTTGAACGGCACTGAATTTGACACAGCTTGGATCAGTTGAAGTTGTACAAGGTGCAGCAGCACTATTAATTAAGGTTACTCGATAGTTTGCTTTGTTGTATATAGTACTTAGACGCAAGAACGACACACGATTACCACCACCGATTGGATCTGGTAATTGTATTTTTGTTGTACATGAGTAACCACCAGCCGATAAATTACCTTTGCATTCTATTGGTAGCGGCGCGCCAGTTGGAGTTTTACGAACATCTCGGTTTGTTAATATATTTGTTTGGACGATTGGAGTTGATACTTTACCAGTTACACCATATGGGTATAAGAATAGTGTATTAGCATCACTTGGACCAGCAGCGATATTATCAAAATCACTTAGTTTAAAACCAGCGTCACTAAATTGAATAAATTGAGTTCTTAAAATCGGTGGCCGATTTGATACCCATGAATTTTGCGCCAAAAGTGGTGTTGCCCCAACTGGTTGCAAATCTACCACATAATTTTTGTCGGAGCTAATATCATCCGCACTAAACCATTGAATTTGAACCGTATCGAACGGCGTTACGCTAGTCAGAGGAATGAAGTTAGACTCATTTGCAGTTAACGTTCCCAGGTAATCAATCGTATCAAGGATTATCTTAACGCAAGTATATGCTTGATTAAGGCTGTTGCCCGTAGTACCTGTTTGTATTTTAACTTCACTACTATCGACTGACACATCCTTCAAGACCTTAACTGCATCATTACAATTTGATGAAGTAATCGCCTTATAATCAGTCGAGGTCGCTGAACAATCTGTACCACTATCACAAATATTTTGATAACGGATTAAGGCACGCTTGGCGTCTTCGACTCCGGCCTGAGCTGAGTCATAGGCGCTTTGCGATAAATCAGTTGTCGTCGCCTGTTGCTGATCCTGAATCATAAGACGAACAAAGCTAACTGTCACAACAGTAATCAATAATGCCGCAAAAACAACCACAAATAATGATACGGCGCCTTTTTGTTTATTGTTTTTAATACTCACTTCATTCTCCTTATATTATTTTACCGTATTACCGGCACGTGCGACTATATTAAATTGATTTACTGAACAATATGCTGGATCGGCGCCTTCTTCACCAGGTGGCTTACAACTAGTAAAATCAGTCGTCAACGCATTTTGGTTATTAGTCCCTAGTAAAAATTCTATACTGTATAATCCCTGGCCGGTCTTTGAATCCTGCGGTGGGTTAGGATTAATTATAAAACTATGCAAAGCCAAATCATGTTGATTTTCTCCCGAGCCCTGGCCTATTACCAACATCTCAACCGCATTAGCCTTGTTTATTTTTGGATAGATACCAGCGTTTGCTACGCAATAACTGGTATTAGGATCCAATACTTTGACAAAACGAATTGGAGGGGTCGACGAATCAGCGTTTAAATAAGCATTGCTACGCGAATCACCTATATACTTACCGTAATTCCATATATAGCTATACTGCCCTAAACACAAACGACCACCCAACGGTTTATCTCCATCACCTTTTTGAACTACGTAGTGATTATCCGCCACATCGATACTAAAAGAGGCACTCTCGGCTATGGTGCGCTGTAATTCACTGGCAATTGAACGCCCAGCCTGATTAACGTCTTTGTATGTTAAGCCCTTGTTATAAATATCACCAATTTGGATAACAGTCATAGCGATAGCAACAAGTAAGGCTGACACAAAAGCCATAGCCAGCATTAATTCAATAATAGTAAACCCTTGTTTCTTAGCCACGTGGTTCATATAACCTCACAATCGTACCTATCGTTACCGGAATCGACTGGCCAGGGCTATCCCAACAAGCACGGATATAAAAATCGGTATAGCCGGCATTGTCTTGATTATTTCCTGCAACCGTATCAGCGCGCACTGGTACTATCCAGATACCATCAGCTGTCGTGACCTGATCACCAGCGTCATAACGAACTTGTGAAAATGTCTGGGCAGTTCTAAATTGACCGACTGGGTCAATAAATGTCGCTTTTCGGGTATTTAGTATAAACCAGCCATCACCACTTGGGTTATAACCTGACTGATTTTGTGGGCAAGATGTATCACTAAATACAATTGACGATTCTTTTGCTGGATGGTTTTTTATATAACACTGCATTGCCTGCCACTGATTAGCCGGACTACCAAGATTAATATTCGATGGATCATCAGTACAACCGCTAACACCTGGCTGGTATGCAGCTATATATGACGAATTTAAGAACCTTAAAGCTTCAGCCTGAGCATCAATTTCATTACGCACTAAGGTTATCTCTAATGCCCGTTGCGACGTAGCTGTTCCTTGATTCATAATTGCTAAACCACCAACTGCGACCAAACTAAATATAGTAATTGCAAACAAAGCCTCGATTAATGTATCACCTTTAGCATTATGTTTTTTATATACTAACATCCGCTTGTCACCTCCCCCAATGCTTCAATACCGCTGGCACTAGATGAATTAGCCGTTATAACGACTGCCGATTTACCGCTATTAAAGAATCCATTGGAATCAACGCAGATGCTCGTCTTTTGATGCAAAGCGTTATCATTCACTAACGTGGCAATATCTTTGTCGTCCACAACCGGATCTTTATTAGTCGAATTAGGAGCCACAAAAGTACGAACTGCGCCACTAACTGGCGATCGTAAAATTAGCATCGAAAATTTCAATGGTACATTCTTGTTGATTGATGTATCAACAAGTGACGAACCCCACTCAATATCATATACCTGGCTACCTGTGTCTATTACCTGAATATTATACCCCGGTTGCGAACCATCTGGATCACCCAAAAAAACATTAACATCATTGAGTGTCGCTGTCGCATCCTCTGACTTAGGAATGACACCTATGACATTCTTAATATTCAAACGCTTACTGTTAGAAGTTGTGATGTACCTACCCAGCACAACACAGTCTGATTGTCCGCGAGCAATATTCGTAGTCGCTTTACAACTGTTAATCATGCTATCATTACTGACATTCATAACCTCTGAATACTGCTGCTGCAAAGTAGATTGCAATGATGTTACACTGTCGCGATAACGTTGAACATTAATTGATGTTCCAGCCCCAGCCAAAACTCCCATAACAAGTAACCCTGTGATGCCTAAAAAAAGCATCGTTTCAATTATTGTAAAACCAGCAAAGTTTGAGGGCTTCATTTGCCACAATTATAGCATAAGCAAGTTTAGATGATAAGACTACGGCAAATAATTTGCATAAACATTCAACAGAGAATTTCCAACTAGAACAGCCACAAACAAACCAATAATCAATAAAGGCCCAAATGGTACATGAGATGTGCGTTTTAACTTACCTGTAATCATAGCTGGTATAACAACGATGCAACCAATTAGATTGGCTGCAAACAACGCAATAAAAGCTAGCTTCCAACTTGATGCCAAAAGTGCCAAGCCTAAACCTAATTTTATATCACCAAACCCAATCCATTTACCTTTTGAAACAATATACAAAATCCAGTACAGACCACTTAAAATATAGATAGCCCCAGCAATATCAATAACAGCGCTTGGTTTATCGCTGGCACTAATAATGACAAGCGCTGCATTGACTAAACCGATACCAATGACCGTAAAATTAATACTATTTGGTAGTAAAAACCACTTAATGTCATAGACAAATAAAATCGCCAAAGCCACCCCAGCAACTAGCCAAAGCAATAGACGAGCAATATCGATATAACTTGCCAAAGGATATGGCCAATAAACATAAGACAATACAAAAAACGCTGCCACTCCAAGTTCGATTAACGGCTCCATGTAGCCTATAGACTTACGGCATTTACGGCATTTACCACCCAACGACAACCAACTAAAAAGTGGTATTAGGTCATACCATTTCAAAGTATATGAACAGTGCAAACATTGCGAACGATCATTTGATATTGAGGCTTTAGTTAATTTCTTTAGACTCTTTAGTTCGGCTGCATCAACCGGTTCACCATCAGCCTTGTCTTCAACAAGTTGGTGGGCCCTTAGACGCCAAACCGACGCACCGGCAAAACTACCAAAACAAAGACCGGTTAAAATCAAAGCCAAATAAATAATAGTTTGTTCCATAAGCACTATCATACCTTAATTACGTCAAAACAAAAACCTCGGTACTTAAAGACCGAGGTTTTTAATATTAAATTTATTTTTTGCTAATTATTTATGCAAGCGATACCGCTACCCTCTAGCTTCATTTGGAAAGAAACTTTTCTTGAGCCTTGCCCCATAGTCAAGTCTTCACCATTACAAGTGGCGTCAATTGTAATATATATATTTGGGGTTGCAGCATCAAAAGCAGGTATACTAGCCGTTGAATTAACCTTGCCTTTATCTACTAGAATATAATCAGTACCCGATGGGTCTGTAAATTTGTCATCAGGAAGTGGTGTGATATATCGACTCAAAAAACTTAGCCATGATGTATTCTCAGATGAAACCATACCACTTGGTAACGCGTTTCTGTTATTCGATTCGTAACTAGCTAAAGCCACCTCAAAACGGTCTAGGTCACTTTTACGTTGCATATCTCTTTGACTGCGTTGTAAAGCTGGCAAAGCAATAAAGACCATCATGAATATCAAACCAGCTATAGCCAACACTAATACGACTTCGATAATCGTAAAGCCGTTTTGTTTCTTTTTATTATTCACAATCTGTCCCACCCTTTCTTATGAACCTTTGTTTCTATAGTGCGTTAAGCGCTTATGTTTATATTACTACACGTCGCATATTGTGTCTATACACCCGCACTATTTACTAAACTATATATCGGCAGTAAGATTGCGGCCACCATACTACCAGCTACAGCTGCCAAGATAACCATTAATACTGGCTCAATTGCCGTCGAAATGGTTCGTATTTGTTCATCAAGTTCGTCTTCATAAACCTGTGCTGTCTTGCCCATCATCTCGTCAATACGACCGGATTGTTCACCAATCTTAATCATTTGAGGTACTAATGATAAAATATAGTCTTCTGGTGCCAAAGCAACCGATAAAGCCTTGCCCCCTTTTACCTTTTCAATGGCATTTACTATACTGTCTCTAATCGCTGTATTGTTGACTGCAACAGACGTTAAACCTAACATATCCAACATGCTGACACCAGTACTTAGCAATGTTTGTCCTGTGCGAGCAAAACGTGCCATGTATAATTTTTGAAACATTTTACCAAATACCGGCACATTTAGCTTGAATTTATCAATTGCCCTAACGCCTGAATCAGTTTTAAGATATTGCATTATGAAATATATAACTGAACCAATAACCAGCAATGTCAACCACCAATAACTAACCATAAAGTTAGCCGCATCAACCATTATTTGCGTCAGGAATGGTAGCTGTCTTTTCAAGTCGTGGTATAACTTCTGCACCTGAGGCACAACCGTCAATAACATAAAAGCAATAACGCCAAAGATGACGACTAATACGATAATTGGGTATGTCAACGCACCTTTGATTTTGCTAGAGATTGCTGCATCTTTCTCTTGCTGATCAGCTATTCGCTGCAATGAAGCGTCAAGCGTACCTGACATTTCACCAGCACCGACTAGCGCTAAGAAAACTGCGTCAAAAACAGCTGGATACTTTGAAAAAGATTCCGAAAGTGATTTTCCACCTTCAATTGAAGCCGTGATATCTTGAACAATCGATTGCAATTTTTTATTTTCGGTTTGCTCTAATACCGTATTAAAACTCTGCGCCAATGGCAGACCAGCGCCAATCAGCGTTGATAGCTGACGGGTAAAAACAATTCGGTCTTTAGTCGTAATACGACCATTAAGACGCGCAAAAAAACTCTCCGTTTCACTTATTTCTTTAATGCTAAGAGGCGTGAAACCTTGATTAATTAATAGCTTAGCCGCAGCACTCTCGGAATCGGCCTGAACAGTAGCTTTAGTAATCTTATTACTAGCCTGATCGCGCGCTTCATAGCTATATTTTTTCATTTTAACCTCTCATTAACCTTTCAAACTCAGCCAAATCAACTGCAACTTCCCTAGCACTATCATAGGTTACTGTTCCGCTTTGAACTAGTCCAACCAGTGTTCGGTCCATTGTTTGCATACCTTGATCAGAGCCAGTTTGGATAACGGCATCCAGCTGGTGAGCTTTGCCTTCGCGAATAATATTTCGTACTGCTGGATTAGTGACCAAAACTTCGGCTGCCACAACCCGTCCGCCACCAATAGCTGGGATTAGGCGTTGCGAACAGATAGCCATCAAGATATTGGATAACTGAGTGCGAATTTGTGGCTGTTGGTGTGGAGGGAAAACGTCGATAATACGGTCAATCGACTGTGAGGCGCTGTTAGTGTGAAGTGTTGCAAAGACCAAGTGGCCTGTTTCAGCAATCGTAATAGCTGCACTAATCGTCTCAAGGTCGCGCATCTCACCAATCAAGACAACATCGGGGTCTTGACGCAAGCTAGAACGCAAAGCCGCGCTAAAGCTGTAGGTATCATAGTGAACTTCACGCTGTACAACGGCTGACTTTTTAGATTTGTGTGTAAACTCAATTGGATCCTCAATTGTAATAATATGTTGAGCACGTTCAGTATTAATCTTGTCGACAAGGGCCGCCAAGGTGGTCGATTTACCACTACCGGTTGGCCCAGTAATCAAAACGAGGCCGCGTGGATAATCAGCAAAGCCCATAACCACATTTGGCATACCAAGTTCAGTGACTGTCTTGATTTCATTAGGAATCAAACGCAAAGCGGCTGCCAAATTACCACGTTCATGATAGGCGTTAACACGGAAACGACCTAATGTACCGAAGGCAAAGCTGAAGTCGAATTCTTTGTCTTTCAATAATATCTGGCGCTGGTCTTGATCCAAAATTGCAAAAATTAAAGCCTCAACAACCTGTTCATCAAGCGGATTGTAACCAATAATTGGGGTCAAAGAACCATCAATGCGTAGTAGTGGCGGCAAGCCGACCTGAAGATGCAAGTCCGATGCTTTTTTGCGAACTACTTCTTCCAGTAATATTTCGATTCTTAATTCTTGGTTGTTCATTTCATGCCACCCTTCTATACCGTATCTGACGTCACGCGATTTACTTCTTCAATAGTAGTTATTCCTTGCAAAGCTTTTAGATAACCGTCTTGTCGCATAGTTATCATCCCCTGCTGCTGAGCCTTACGTTGTATTTCGGAACTAGTTGCCCTGGCAACAATCAAGTTTTGAATGCTCTCGTTGACATCCATCACTTCATAGATTCCAGCTCGACCACTATAACCTCGTGGAGACTGAGGGCTATCGATTCCCTTAACTAAAGTATAAGCGCTTTGGCCTGCTAAGGGCAAGTCTTTATAGCCTAAATCTTGAGAAACTCTAGCGACATCTTCGGCTGTCTTGGGCAAAATATGACCAATCGTAGCAATAATATTTTGAGTTTCAATCGGATTTGACTGATACGTTGTGTGTTTTTCGGCTACACGACGCACCAAACGTTGACCAATAATCGTATTGACTGTGCTGGCAATCAAAAATGGTTCAATCCCCATATCAAGCAAGCGCGGCAAAACACCAGCAGCACTGTTGGTGTGTAGAGTACTAAAGACTAAGTGACCAGTCAAAGCCGCTTGAACAGCCAGATTTGCCGTTTCACTATCGCGAATCTCTCCGACCATGATAACATCGGGGTCTTGACGCAAAATTGAACGTAATCCACTAGCGAAAGTTAGGCCTACGTCGCCGTTAACCTGAATTTGATTAACTCCACTCATTTTGTATTCGACTGGGTCTTCTAGTGTCACAATATTGACGGCTTCGTTTTTAATTTCTTTAATCAATGCGTACAAACTGGTCGTTTTACCACTTCCGGTTGGACCAGACGTCAACACCATGCCATTGGGACGCTTAATCCCTTTGCGAATTGCGCGTAAGGCTCGGCCAGCGTAACCCATTTCTTCAATATCAAAAGTGTTACCTGATTTATCTAACAAACGAATCACGACTTGTTCACCCCAAATAACTGGACTAATCGCAATACGAAGGTCGACTTCTTTACCAGCAATTTTAACTGTGAATTGTCCGTCTTGAGGCATGCGATGTTCGTCAATTTTCAGGTTGGACAAAATCTTTATGCGACTGACTAACGCTGGCTCGATGCTTTTTGGCAATTGCATGATCTCACGCAACATGCCATCAACGCGACAACGAATCTTGAGAGACCCTTCCAAAGGTTCGATATGAACATCACTAGAACGAGTTTTTAGTGCGTATTCCAAAATAGTGCTAAGCGCTTTGCTGATTGGTGAATCTTGAACAATAGTTTTAACTTCTTTGTTAGAATCCTGAATTGCCTCAACTTGGCTAGCCTCAGCTGCCTCCCCAACGCTAGAAAGATCAGTTTTGTATTGATCCAAGACATGACGCACGCCAGCCTCAGAGGCCATAAACACTTTTAATGGACGTTCGATGCGACTAGCTAAATAGTCGACCGCTTGAACGTTATTGGCATCAATCATGGCTACAGCCAAGCGATTTTGAACCTCCGCTAGAGGCACAGCCATAAATCGCTCAGCGATATCCTCTGGCAATAAGCCCAAAATGCTTTGATCAATTAAACTATTCGTCAAATTAACATAAGGCACACCAGAAACTTGAGCAATGGCATGAGTTAATAATTCATCATCAACTATATCTTGTTCAGCCAGCAAACTGATTAGAGGCTGGCTAGTCTTGGCGGCCGTATCTTTGGCGTCATTTAATACACTTTCACTTACTAGACCTTCGCTTACTAATAAGCTGACAAGCTTACCCTGAATGTCGCCGGTTAGTAATGCCATCGATAAAACCTACTTTGTACCTTTAATTTCAACTTTGACAGTAGGATTAATAGCATCTTTATTAAATATACTAGGACTTGGTTGTTTGACTTCAGAAATTATTTTATCAATTGTATCAACCGTAGTGCTACCACTATAAGCTTTAGGAAAAGCGGCACGTGCGCCAAAGTATGCTACCAAAACACTAACCGAGATTATAAGTACTATCATTGCGATATCTGTTTTTTTCATGATTTTACCGTCTTCTTTGTTAACTCTACTACCGTAGATGGTGAATAATATGCCTTTGCCCGAACTGTTAAAGTGCCTTTGTCGCCACCTGGGTTTAGCTCAAGCTTCATAGACAAAACCTCAATTGTTCTGATTGAAATCTCTATCTTATGCAAGGCTTCTTTCAAAGCAGATGTGCTGCCAGTTACAATAAAGTGAACCCCAATTGATGAGTATTTACCAGTCGAAGCGTTACCGCTATATGTGCTAATATCATCAGGTTGAAGTGCATTTATCGCAACTCCGTCCAATAGTCTTTTTTCTAATGACGCACATAAAGCATCTGAATTCGCTTCCGAAGGCAACGCATCCAAAATAACCTGTAATGTTTTATCATCAGGTGAAGCTTTGGCGCTCTTTAGCGCGCTATTATTGTCAAGCACACGAACTTGAGATTGGACTGATTTGATATTATCATTATTGGCTTTTAGTGTTGCAACTGTAGTCTCTTTTTCGTGTATTACGCGCTGATTAAACATCAACATCTGTGACAAAAATATTATTGCGACTAAAGCAAACCCAAAGACAACTGACACTCCAGCAACCCACAAGAACATTACGCGATTCGCAATAGCTATTTGGGTTCGTTTACGGAAAGCGGCGTTCTTTGACTGCATATTATTTGCCCTCCGTTGTTTTGAAAATATCTAAGGGAATACCCAAATATGAATCAGTGACGTTACCATCAGGGTTAGTTGTGATAATAATCGTTGGATTTTTTGAAGTTAATGACAGCAACTCATCAGTATAAGTAAAACTAATCGTGAATCTAGATACTGTCTTACCAGAGCTATCTGCGCCGTGTGTTGTTCCGTCCGAGTTAATATCAGACGCAATGGTTATTGTTTGTTGCTTAGTACTACCATCAGGGGTAAATTGTAATCTTGCGCCTTCAATCGTTTTTTTATAAACCTCAACTGCCGCATAGCTATTCGATGCTTGGCCTTCGATAACAATTCTCTTTAGACTTGAGTCAACTGTTACGCTTGAGACAATCACGTCATTAGGTGCTGGTGGATTAACAGCTATTAATAAATCAAAGATTCTTGAATCTATATGTCTATTACCGTTAAGCTGAGATATTAGCGCTAATTGATTTTGAATAGTTAACGTCTTTGACAGATCAGTGACTGACTTCAGCTTGGTATTTTGCTCTCTAATAGCGTCCCCAGCTTGGGTATTGCTGATTGCTTGAACTCCAAATATATAAACAGCCAACAATACGACAGTTGAAATAGATACGACACCTACAAGTATAGAACCCAGTATGACTTTAGCACGAATACGTTGAGCTTTAATAAGTTCTTGTTTTATGTCAGGTACAAGGTTAATCTCAATCATCATTTGTTGTTCCTCTGAGCAAGTCCGATGACCGTCGCAAATTCACTGGCAATCGTACTTAGTTGCTGTTGATCAGCCTGCGCAACGTGAACTCTTTGCCAAGGATTAGCAACACTCGATGCAACACCTGTCTTAGCCGTTAAATACTCGCCAAATCGAGGCACAATCGCCGCAAAACCCGACAATAATATACCACCTACAGGAGTGTTTGGATAACGAGTTTGGAAAAACTTAATCGATTTAACTAATTCGGTCGCAAAATTATCAAGCGTACTTTCGATTGAACGATAAACTTGGCCTTCTAACCTGTCTGGCGCCAGACCAAACTTCAAAATAAATTGTCGAGCTTGATCATCTTGAACATTTAAATTTTGAACAGCAGCCTTAATTAAAGTCCTTAGCCCAGTTGGAATCGTGCGAACTAAACGTGGCGTATCACCAAATGTAATCGCTAAGTCGGTTGATCGCTCGCCAACATCAATAATCAGTCGGGCATCTTGAACACCAAGCGGTAACAACGAACGTACCATCGCGATTGGATCAGGTTCGGATGCAATCACGTTAAAGCCCAAACTTTCGATAAATTCCAAACGTTCTTCGGTGTAAGCGTTCGAGGTACTACAAAGTAGCACTTCTTGCTGCTTTGAATCATGTAACGATTGGCCTAATAATGCCCAATCAACTTTGGTTTCGTCAATCGCCATTGGGATATATTGATCAATTTGATATTTAATTGTGCTTTTCAGCTCGGCTTCACTCATCATAGGTACATCAACAACGGTTGTAAAAGTCTTGCTGGATGGTAACCCAATAACAACATTTTTTTCTTTAATACCACTTTGCCCAACTGCCGTCATGATTACTTCGCCCAAACGTCGCAAACCCTCAGCCGAATCATTAGCTGTAATTTTTTCATCAACTGGCGCATAGCCATAGTGTTGTAGAGTCCAATTATCTGGACCTGACTGAGAAAGCTGTACAACTCGTACGGCGTTAGTCCCAATGTCCAGAGCAAAAAAGTCGCCCAATCCCTTTAATAATGCCATATTACCTTTCATTATACATAAGCATGAGCTTTAAAAGCAAGCGATAATTCAATATTAAAATCGTGGTGGCAATTCAATTGTGTGTACCGTTTGAACATGGCTACCGCTATCGGCTCGTGACAAAGCCCAAAGATATACGTCGGCGCGAAGATTAAACACCTCAGATGGATCACCGCTGTGATCAGTACCCGTACCAGAACCGGCTGTACGACGCAAATATAACTTGTCTGCCATGACCGGGCCATTAACGACTAGTGATTGCTCACAGGTATTGATATCTAGGCTTGCATCTTTTGCAACTACACTGCAGGTATTAATTTCACCGGAACCAAGAGACCCATCACTTAAGGCTATCAGCCAAGCATCAATATTCTTCACATCTTTTGAAATACTGATTGTTTTTGCGATTATTATTACCTGTGGGATATCAGTAGTCGACTTTAATAATTCACTGGTATAAGTAATATCACCAGATATCGTCACATTGGCAGTAGGCGCATTGATTACAATCCACTGGCCTTTATTAACTACCTTACCTGCCCCACCACCAGTTATAGTGATGTTACCTATCGCTCGGTACGAACCTAACAAATTGTTAGTGCTCAGATCAATCGTCGGACTATCACCCAAATTATGTGTTGCATCATTAGTATTGACAACAAAACTTGCAGCGACATCTGGTATTTTATGTGATGAAACGAAATTACCAATCACGCTTGTTCGAGTACAGGTCGAGTTACCAGCGTTTGTAAAGATAATCTGACTGTATACGCATGCATTACTATTAATTGGATCGAAAACTAGCCCAGGACCAGCAAAAGCCGAACCAGACGCCATACCCGAAACTAATCCAGTTGCCGATACACCATATTCATCCCAGCTACCAAACCTGCGATTAACACCAACTAAGTTTTTATCTGAAGTGCTTGTTCTAATTAATCCTTTTACCCACAGGTCACCACCCGTAATCTGAACTTTTGGCTTTTTACCGATTGCTAAACAAACTGGTTGTGAATGTGCCCATTGACCATCACTACTGGCACGTGGTTGGATTGAGAATGAATAACAAATATGTGTACCGGCTACATAGTCACCAGTAATTACATTGTTGGCGGCAACCATTGCACCACTTTGCCAGCCGCCATTTTCATTAAATACACTTGTTCCGCTGTTAACATACGAGCACGATGCGTCAGGTAAGGCTTTAAAGAAAGTTCCACATGGTTCACCACCGGATATTCCACCAGCTGGGTTTGGAACAGTCTTACCAAGAGCGACAACTATCTGGGTTATGCGCCATTGAGTGTCTTGGCTCTTAGTCCGTTTGGGATCATTATTAGGCGAAATCGACGGTGTTACATTAAACGGCGTACCAGTCTCAACAGCTCCAACATCAGCACCAATACTAGGTGCAAACACATAATTATATGGTATATAAATACAAGCCGTCGATGATTCAGTCGAACCGTCATCATCCCAGGCTTTAGGGCTGGCAACTGTTGAACGGCATAAATTATTACCGACATCATTTTGAGTTATATCATATGTCGACGTAAAACTCTTAGAGCTGCCCTTACCTAAATTCTTTGAAGCCGTATTGTTAGATCCTGATCCACCACCTAAACCGTCATGATTTTGATAATGGTATTTGACATCGCTAGTTGTCGCATCTGGGCCTTCATTTTTTACCTTATGCGTCCAAGTAATTGTATAGCCTGGTGAAGCTGACCCCACACTAACAGATGTAGAAGTCGATACTTTCCAATCCGGCTGAGGTAAAGCATTCAAGCTTCCTATTGGATTGGCACAATTCCTATCAAGTATATAGTCGCTACCATTAAACTTAATTGCCGGGTCGCTTCCACAACTACTATCTCTTTTATAAAAAGAGTCATCCTTATTTTCTGACTGATAATAACTATTAACATCATTGCATCTATCAGTTGAGGTATTCCAGTTGATTTTATTACTGTTATCTAAGGCTCTGATTCTGGCCTCAACGTCTTTCCACTCACTACTAGTAACCGTCTTGCCACCACCGTCGGCATCTTTGCCAAGCATAGTTTTGACAATAAATGCCGCGCCGACTTTATTTTGACCGCCACCGTTATACCAATCATGCATTTTAGATATTAATTCGTCTGCAGTATTAATAGAGGAACTAATGCCACCATTAATCACATTGCCTTGTTTATTCCAAGGTTTCGAGGCGCAATTTCCAGTAAAATATCCTTCATAGGCCATAGTCCAGACCTTTGTTGTCGTTTTTTTACCTTTTTTGTCATAAGTTACGATCTTGTCATAACACTTACTAGTGCCCATTAAGGCCTGCGTGGAATTTGATGGGATAAGAGAAAAAATAGCAATAAATATAACTACGATCGCAATCCTATTAAACAATCGCCATCTAGTGTTCATAATCAATTCGTTGCCCCATTGAGAATGTTAATTTCATTTTGATAATATTCGGTAAAATCATCAGCTGAGTTTATTTTGTCCGTCAAAGAAATAGCCTTTTGATAATAACTAATGGCATTTTGCTTATCACCTTTATTTCTGTATATCTCAGCAATAAAAGATGCCAATCCTGAATCAAGACTAATAGCCTCGGATTGTTTTGCCAAAGCAAGAGCTTTGTCGTAGTCACCGTCATTATAATAAACCGCGGCGTCACCAGCCAATAAAGTCTGCTTTTGGGCTGGGTCTGTAGTTTGCGCAACAGCCGTATCATATGCCTTTTTTGCTCCAGTAACATCGCCATTATCCGCCAATGCATTTGCGTCAGTTACTATTTGACCAATCTGATCAGTCGTTCTGGCTACTACAGGCGTACTAAGTTGTCTTGTCTGGATAAAGAACCATGCCCCCGTTGCAATTGCAATCATCACAACTACGACAGCAATGCCAATAATCAGCTTCTTGCGTTTTGAAAGTCGCTTTCTTAACTTATTGGCCTCTTTTTGGTGTTCTTTATTCTTACTCATGAACAATATTCCTTAAGCTTATTCACTTTCAATAATAGCACAAATTAATATCTAGGTGGCAGTTCAGTTGTATATACCGTCCGAACATGATTACCGTTTTTTGATTGCGATAATGCCCACAGATAAGCATCTGGACGAAGACTAAAGATTTCGGCTGGGTCACCACTGGATGCATCGGCACCAGAACCAGCCGTGCGATAAAGGGATAGCTTATCTGTCATTACTGGCCCATTAATAGTCAATTTATCCTTGCACTTCCCTGCAGTATCACCGACAACTTCACAAGTATCAATCTCACCGTTTTTAGAATCATTACGTGCGACTAACCAGGCATCGACATTTGTTACATTACTGTTAATTACTATCTTATTAGCAATAATAACTAACTGCGGTAATTTCGAAATATTAATATACGGACCATCACTATAGGTTTGGTTACCACTTATCGTTACTGTGCCTGTTGCCTTAATAACAATTGATCTGCCAGCCGAAAGTGTACTGGCATTCAAGATTAAGTTACCAACTGTGTGATAAATATCCGTAACTGAGTTTGGTGAGTTTTTAGGTAAATCATTAGCCACTACTTCGTCAAAGATTGCTGTACCAGATGCTGAAAAACTCGCAGCAACGTTTGGAATAGATGACAGATTATTATAATTGCCAATTGTCACTGGATCATTTTCACAACCAACACCACCAAGACGAACATTGGCGAAACTTAGCTTACTGTAATTACATAAAGCTGAATCTACCAAGCCAGAACCGGCATACGCCGACCCAGACGCCATACCTAGAATCAGACCAGGTGCAAGGACACCGTACTCAGTCCAACTACCAAACCTACGTATTCCACCTACATTCTTATCAGTCGTACTGGTTTTTACTAAACCTCTTGTCAAAAGGTCGCTGCTTAATATTTGAACTTTCGGATTTTTACTTATAATTAAACATCTTGATGCTGAATGCGCCCACCTTGTGTCTTCACCAGCACTTAGACTACTAGACCTTGATTTAACAGACATGACATAACAAATTTTTGTACCAATTGCCGAACTACCTGTATTACCAACGTACGTGCTTAATGCATCGCCAGATACGGCGTTACCACTTAGGTCAAACACCGTATTATTGTTGCCACTCAGCGCTGGTTGGCATGAAGATGAAATATGCGAAGGGTCAAAATAATCACATGGGCTGCTAAATGAATTGCCACCAGATGTATTTGACAAATTATTACCAGCAGCCATAACTATCTGAGTTAATTTCCAATCACTACGCTGACTAAATGTAGGACCAGCATTCGTGACCCTAGGGGTAACATTAAAATCGACGTTAGTGTCAATATACTCATGATCTACTCCAACGGCTGGCGTCAAAGTGTAATTATATGGAATATCAATACAAGCGTCGTTACCTTTAGAATCTTCACCGCCCCAAGAGTTCGATGGATCAAATTGCACTGTTTCACATAGCCTGTTACCACCATCATCTGGTCTGACATTATAAACCGCATAATCAACAAGGGTTCGGATAGTACCAACCCTCCCCCCGCTGTCAGTATTACCGGCCGACCATTCTGGTTGTGATGGTCCTCCCCAATAATTTGGATTATTAGTAAACCCGTTAAGAGCCAAGTTACTGTGTATTGTTTTTGTCGTTTTTGCAGTACCATTGTTTATTAATTTGTGAGTCCATCGGATAACATCACCTGGTTTAGGCGAGTCTAGTGTCGGATTATCAACTTTAACACTGCTCTCAGCTGATATTGACCATACCTCTGGTACTACATCAAAACTATCCCCCATCGGATTAGCACAAACGCGCGATAACTGATATATTACATCACCATTATCGGCTAATATTTTGATACCTGGTTCATTTCTACAAGAATCACCATTTGAGTAAAAAGCATCGTCATTCTTTGAGCCAGAGAAAAAGCTATTGGCACATCGACCCAAAGTATCGTTCTCATCCGTAACTCTAATTCTACGGCCCCTACTATCTCTTACTAAATTACCGTTACTATCTCTCTTATCTATCCTACCTAAAGTGGTTTTTATGTTATCATGCCATTTAATTTTTCCAAAGGCATCACGTGCAGCTAATCTTGAGCCCAAAGCATTCCAATCATCTTCGCTAATGTGTCTATCCCTATTACTGCCTTTTTTGCCAAGCATAGTGTAATAGATAAATGCCGAGCCAGTTTTTTTCCGATCATCATCCGAGTCATTGTAATCTTTTAGCAATTTTATTAACTTCGGGACTGTGTCAATGTTCTCCGGTATTGCTAAGCTATCACTTTTTTCTGGTAATACATAATTACCACTACCGCAGTCACGACAAGATATACCATCACCAGTAAAATAGCCATCCCCGTCATTACGACCAAACATTTTACCGTCAAAAGCCTTCACTAATAGATACGGCCCAAAACTTACAAATAAAGTCACCATAATAATTAATGTCGTTCTTCGTACTAATTTATTACGATTTAATGTATGCAACATTTTTTAATTAGCCCCGCCAAGTAACTGAATCTTACTTTGATAATGTTTTATGTCATCACCTGATAATGGTTGCTTAATATCGACAAGCGTAATGGCTTTTTGGTAATATTCAATCGCTTTTTGTTTATCACCTTTTTTCTCATATATCTGAGCAATAAAACCCGTAATAACAACATTGTTATCCAAGGCCTCCGCTTGTTTAGCGTCCAGTAAAGCATCGTCATAGTTGCCAGCGTTAAAAGACACCGTAGCCTTACTTAATAATAAACTGCTCTTATCAATAGGGTCATCTGTTTGATTAATAACATCGTCATACAAAGTTTTTGCACCCGTAATGTCACCATTGTTAGCCAAAATCTCTGCGTTCGTATCCGTTTGGTCTGTCGCGTCTGTTACATCTGATGTGTTAATATTTTGCGGTATCGTCACAGTTTGGTTAGAAACAAACAACCAATAATTTACAGCACCGCCAACAGCTATAATTATTGTTACCGTAACAATAATTATCCAATTCTTCTGAATAAAACGCAGCTTTGTTTTACGAACTGGATTTTGCTGTATTTTGTCGCTACCCATTAGTAATTTTCCTTATGTTTATTTATAATAATAGCACATAACAAATAATAACAGGGGCTAAAAAATAACTCGTATTTTTTCACTACCTCTGTTAGAATAATAAAATGAGTTTATCAATCGGAATCGTTGGGCTACCAAATGTTGGCAAATCTACCCTATTTAACGCCCTGACAAATAATAATATTTTGGCAGCTAATTACCCATTCGCTACTATCGAACCTAACACTGGTATTGTGGCCGTGCCTGATGAACGCCTAGCTGAATTGGCCAAATTATACGGTTCAACTAAATTAATGCCAGCCACCGTTACTTTTGTCGATATCGCTGGGCTTGTCGCTGGTGCCAGCAAAGGTGAAGGACTTGGCAACAAATTTTTGGCCAACATCCGCCAATGCGAAGCTATCGTTCACATCGTCCGCGCTTTTCATGACGACAACGTCATTCACGTATCTGAACGTGTTAATCCCCGCGATGACATCGACATTATCAACACCGAATTAATCTTGGCCGACATCCAAACCATCGAAAATCGCCTTCCAAAACTAGTTAAAGAATCCAAAGCCAACTCTAAATTAAAATCAGTTGCTGAATATCTAGAAACTTTGATGGATAAGTTAAAATCTGGCACACCCCTGTCCGCTGTCGCCGATTTAGATTTAGAATTAATTACTGATATCAATTTACTAACTGCCAAACCTGTTATTTATGCCTTTAACGTCGACGAGGATACCCTAGTCAGCGACGCCAAAAAAGACGAACTTGCCGCCCTAGTTGCCCCTGCCCGAACAATTTTTGTATGCGCAAAATTAGAAGAAGAATTAAAAGGTTTATCACTAGCCGATTCAGTCGAGTTACTAGACAGCTACGGTGTTAAAGAGACTGGATTAATGCAATTGATCCACGCCGCTTATGATATTTTGGGACTACAAAGTTACCTAACTGCCGGCCCCAAAGAAATCCACGCTTGGACAATTCACAAGGGCGATACTGCCCCACAGGCCGCTGGCGTCATCCATACTGACTTTGAAAAAGGCTTCATCGCCGCCCAAGTTGTCGACTATCACGATCTAATCGCCGCTGGGTCAGAATCCGCCGCTCGCAGCGCCGGCAAAATGCGCACCGAAGGCAAAACCTACGTCATGCGCCCCGACGACGTCGTTGAATTTCGTTTCAACGTTTAATCGATAATGTATAATCAAAATATGACAACACCAACAAAAACAACTCAAAGTCAAAACAATAATCAAATAGCAATTTACAAGCAACAAATCAAAAGAAATATAATTTTACTGATTATTAATGTGATATTGTCTAATGTTTTTATTGTCATTATTAGTATAACTTTTAGTAGTTACCCGTGTGGAGATTCTTGTGACAGACCAAACTATATATCATGGCTAGAAATGATATGCTTCATTGGAATATTAGTTACTGCTGTTCGTGCAGTTACAAATTTATCCAGAATAATGGTTTACACCGCCGCATCAAAGAAATTAAAATACTTTAATAAGTAATCATCCAGGGTCCGACCCTGGTTAAGTTTATTTTAATTTTATATTAATCGTTGTCAAATACTACATCGGATATTTCTTCGACACTATTAATAAAGTCATTATCGTCTTGAAGATAATCAAGATACTGATTTCTATCCATATCATTGATTCTTTCAGGCTTTATCCATAAAGCAGACTTGTCGCCTAACCAATATTTTAGACTCGACCATTCCCAGTCAAGGTAATTGGTCGGATTGAGATGTATATACCTGCTTATGTACTGCAGATAGGCATTGCTGAGTACGGGAACCGCCCTAAACTTACCTTGAAATAGCGCTCCAACTCGCTGATATTTTTTGTTAAAGTACGTAGAATATGACGAGCAAACAGCACGCATTAATTTTGTTATAGCACCTAACTCAATCTGATAAAGAAGTAGATGAAAATGATTTGGCATCAAACAAAATGAAATTACATCAACACCATCTTTCACGTCAACATACGACCTTCCCCTACTACCACCATCCGCATTAATATCCAGATATCTTTTTAACAATGCAACAAATACAGCATAATCCTGGTCGTCAATAAAGATAGCTCGCTTTTCAACTCCACGATTGTACACATGATAATACGAGTCCGTACTGTATCTTTTTACTATATTACGCCCAGGCATAAATATATAATACAGCCTTTTGTAAGTCTTTTACAAGTTTATTTAAATATATTAATAATTTATATATAGCTTATAATAAACTTAGCCAGGGTCGGACCCTGGATGATTAAAATATTAGAGATAAACAGCTAGGCTAGTCAGTTTTTAAGTGGTTGTAGTAAATAAAATCGTTCTTGGTTGCCTTTGGCGCCGGCGACGTCACTGTCACGTTTGTTTTTAATCACAAAATATTGACGGGACCAATCTTCAAAATCTTTTAAAATCTGACGGCGGACAGCGTCGTTTTTGATAATACCCTTATTGAGCAAACTCTCGGACTTATGAGAACTGTGAGCCCCTGAGCTTATCGAAAGGTTGTCTTTGCCAGTGCTTCGACCATATTCAGCATATACTTCAAACTGCGGTTTGACCATCGCTACCAATTGAGTCTGTGAATTTGATAATTCATTAACTAAATGTGGCAAGATTTCGCGCAGACTAATAAACGACACGTCCATGACAATAATGTCAGGGATATCACGAATTATTTTATAATTAACAGATGGCAGTTGTTCGGGCTTGACCATATAAACATTGCGGATATCAGTTTTTTCACTCAAAATTATACGTTTATCGCCACGTAAACTTGGATGTAATTGGTCGGTACCAACGTCAACCGCATATACTTTAACAGCGCCATGACGCAACGCGTAATCAGTGAATCCGCCAGTACTACTGCCAACATCCAACACAATTTTGCCGCGAAAATCCAGTTTAAAAATATCAGCCACTGACGCCAACTTCAGCCCAGCCCGACTGACATATTGAGCCTCGGCTAATAACTTTACGACAGAATTTTCAGACACAAAATGGCCGGGTTTTAAAACAACCCGACCATCAACTGTAACTTTGCCTAATTTAATCCAACTTTCGGCTTGCGAACGACTTGACGTCAATTTGCGCTGAACCAGCGATATATCAAGCCGTCCTTTGGTCATAAATTAAGTTACGCCTTTTTGCGTTCGCGATATTCACCAGTCGCAGTATCGACTGAAATAATATCACCAACTTTAATAAAAGCCGGAACTTTAACAACTAAACCAGTTTCCAGTGTCGCATCTTTTAACACGCTACTGCTGGTGTCACCTTTGACAACATCTTCGCTGTATTTAACTTCCAAATAGACGTTTTTAGGCAATTCAACGTTAATAATATTACCTTTGAACGCTTGCAAAACTAGGCTTTCGCCTTCTTTTAGGTAGTCCGATGTATCGCCAACGATGTCAGCTGGCAATTGAAATTGCTCAAAATTTTCAGGATCCATAAAATAATAATCAGTACCATCGTTATATAAATATTGAACGGTTTGATTAGTAACTTCAGCCGATTCGATTTTTTCTTGACCTTTGAAAGTCTTGGCAATAACGCGACCGTCAATCAAGTTTTTAATCTTGACGTTGACAATGCTACCGCCACGACCAACAACTTTTTGGTTGTAATCAAGCACTTTAAATGGCTTGCCATCGACTTCGATGACAACACCTTTTTTTAGTTCGGTTGGTGAATAAGCCACGATATTATCCTTGAATTGTAAATGGTAATAGTGCCAAGTGGCGAGCGCGTTTGATAGCGACGGCTAGTTGACGTTGTTGTTTAGCACTTAGGCCAGTTTTGCTGATTGATTTGATTTGACCATAAATATCAATAAATCGTTGCAAAGTTTTAACATCTTTGTAATCAAAGAATACTGGTGTGTCTTTTTTGAATCGTTTAGTTGTAGAATTTTTATCCATAATTTTCTCCTAGAAAGGTATTTCACTTAAATCAATTGGTTTGTCGTCGATATCTTCGATAACGACATCTTCGGTCTTTTTACTTGAACTGGCAGCTGCTGGTGCACTGCTAGATTGTCCAGCGTTGTCGCGTGGGCTGTCAAGGAATGTTACATCAGTGGCGACAACTTCGATACGGCTTTGCTTTTTGCCGGTTTCTTTATCATCCCAGCTATCTTGGCGCAATCGCCCCTGAACCAGTACGCGACTGCCTTTGCCTAAATATTTAGCAACTAACTCACCTAGTTTTTCCCAGGCTGTTACGTTGAAAAAATCTGCACTGTCGTCTTGGCCAACGCGATCAACCGCGATACCAAAACTTACAATTAGTTTGCCCGTGCTGGTTGTACGTTGTTCTGGGTCACGAGTCAATCGTCCCATCAGAATGACTTGGTTGATGCTTTTTGCCATAGGTTTTTACTCCTTAATATCAGGTTTATCAGTTGATTCACTTGCTTTGGCTTCTTCAAGAGCTTTACGGCCTTTGATGTCAGCGGTTACAAGCAAATAACGCAATACGTCGTCTGAAATATTTAGCGTGTTGCTGATTTTCAGCAATGCATCCGCAGGTAGTGATAGGTCAAAATAGACATACACAGCAAAATCCTGATTTTTCAATCGGTACGCTAGCTTCTTTTTACCCCAGTTATCTTCTTTGATAATGGTTCCGCCGTTAGATGTGACAAGTGTGCGTACTTTTTTAAGTGGCGCTTCGATGTCGACCTCTAGGTCGGGATGAACAAGAACAATTAGTTCATATTCTTTCATTTTAGATTTCCTCCTCTGGAATCCTTTTGGATGCTTACAGCACGTGCAAGCCGAGTTAATAACAGATTGATTGTAACATAATATTTAAGATAAATCTAGTCTAAATATGTCGCAAAGTCGGGATTAGGGATTAGGAAATGGGAAATAGGAATAAAATACAAAATATCATTTAGTAGTGGCGCTATTCCCACCCCATTTCCCATTTCCCAACCCCCATACCCAATTTTCAAGGCAATTAGATATCGTCGGATTGATCGCCGTTGCCACCAAGGCTGTCCAAGCTGTCAATCAACACTTCACGTGGTCGGGCGCCATCAGCTGGCCCGATAATACCCTGCTCTTCCATTGTCTGAATAATTCGGGCAGCTCGAGCATAACCGACGCGAAGGCGCATTTGCAAAAAGCTGGTGCTAGCTTTGTTGGTTTCAATTACCAATCGGACAGCGTCTTTGTACATATCATCTTCGTTATTATTATCATCAAAGTCCATAACCACACCGCCCTTGCCATTCAAGTGAACCGGCTGGCTAACAACTTCGTCGTTATATTGTGGTGGTGATTGCATATGTAAATGAGCCACGATTTTATTCAATTCTTCATCTGTTACCCATGCACCCTGAATACGTTTTGGCTTACTCATACTTGGCGTCAGTAATAACATGTCACCTTGACCTAACAATTTTTCAGCACCAGCTTGGTCCAAAATAATACGACTTTCCATTTGTGAAGCCACCGTAAATGCAATTCGGGCCGGCACGTTGGCCTTGATCAGACCAGTAATAACGTTAACCGATGGACGCTGCGTTGCCAGCACCAAGTGAATACCAACGGCACGGGCTTTTTGCGCCAAACGCACAATTAATAACTCGGCATCACGCGCTGCCACCATCATCATGTCGGCCAACTCATCAATCACAATTACGATATAAGGCATCGCACCAGTTTCATGTTCTTGAGGAATACCAAAGTCGTCAGACACAGTAATTTTAGTACCGCCCGAACGAATTTTTTGGTTGTACGATTTGATGTCTTTGACTTTGTGTTCAGCAAACAAGGTGTAGCGTCGTTGCATCTCGTTAACAGCCCATTTAAGAGCGCTAATGGTCTTGTCAGGTTCGGATATGACTGGCGTCAATAAATGTGGAATGTCTTCGTACAGCGCCATTTCAACCTGTTTAGGGTCAACTAAGATTAACTTCATTTCGCTAGGGCTGTTGTGATACAACAAACTAGCCAAAATCGTGTTAATCATGACTGATTTACCAGCACCGGTTTGACCAGCAATCAACAAGTGTGGCATCTTGTTAAGTTCACCAATAACGGCTTCACCTGAAATGTCTTTACCAATGGCAAACGCCAGTGGTTCGGTACACGACTTCCATTGACGGCTAGTCAGGACCGAGTGAATTCGGACGTCGGCTGCTTTGCGATTTGGCACTTCGATACCAACTACCTTTTGACCAGGGATTGGCGCTTCGATACGCAAACTTTGAGCCGCCAGATTAAGGGCGATATTAGTTTCAAGTGCCGTGATACGAGTTAATTTAACACCGCTGGGTGGACTAAGAGTATATTGAGTCACACGTGGCCCAATATTAGCGCCTTCCATTTTGACGTCGATATCAAACTCATCCAGGGTGTTTTTGATAATTGCTGCGTTTTGCTGCACGTCACCTGGATCGGCTGGCGATTGCTTTTTTTCTAGCAAATCCAAACTTGGCATCTGCCAATCTGGGTCACTAACTGTCACTAAGGCCGCTTGTTCTTCGGCGACTTTATCGCGAACAAAGCCACCGCGCAAATTTGATAGTCCTGATTGTTTTTTGCCT
The DNA here is from genome assembly GCA_037141755.1 of Candidatus Saccharimonadota bacterium. Classification (GTDB taxonomy): domain Bacteria; phylum Patescibacteriota; class Saccharimonadia; order Saccharimonadales; family Saccharimonadaceae; genus UBA1547. Next base: position 65,805 of record JBAXBX010000005.1, on the reverse strand, counting down.
GATTCTGGCACATCGACATCTGTTGCTGCGGCACCAACATTTAATTTGAAACTGCCTATACCTGATGATTTTGGCTCATCAATCGCGGCTGCATTACGCATAACTTTAACGTTAGCCTCGTATTCAGTTATATCACGACGGCTCATATCCCAGATTTTTTTGATTATCGTAAATGGTGAGACGCGAATAATAAATAGTAATGTTATAAAAATCAACAAAACATACAAAAAAGCGGCCACGGTTGAGTTGACCAACATCAACACGCCACTGTTAATCAAATCGCCGACAAAGCCACCAGTCGTTAGACCCTGATTATTTGTATATAGTCCAAATAAGGCCGCAAACCACAATATAGCCGATGCCGTCGCAAACTTCATGACAAACGGCAAACGATTATCCTCGGCCCTGAAAACTTCAACCGCCACATAGACGAACAAAGCTGGCACGACAAAAACGGCATAACCGATACTATCCAAGGCTGCCTTATGCATCCATTCCAGTACAGGTCCACCAGCATTAAACCATGCCGTCACCAACAGTATTGATATCGCAATCAAAAATAATGCGCCAACTTGAGCCCAAAAACCGTCTGGCAAACTATGTTTTGGTGCTGAGTGGTCTAACTTTTTTTTGCGTGATGACTTTTTCTTTTTTGACATAATATCTTCTATTATAAGCGCTTTGGGCGTTAATTTATAGTGATATTATATCAAAAATTACATCATTTTGCAAGGGCGCTTATGGTTAATAAGCGCGGGTGTCGACACGGTTTCGTGGTTCGGTCGCTTCGGTGTCTGGCACTTGTGGTGCTGGAAACTTTTTGGGCATTGGTCGAACAAAATGTCCAGGGGTTTGCCTAGGTTGTTCACCTGGCTGGTTTTGACGATTTTGATTTGGCTGACCACTGTTGCCGCCACCACCGATTTCGTTAATCACAGGAATAACGATTGGCGTGCGGCGAGTTTGGTCATACAAAATGTGCGTAATCTCATCACGCAATTCTTTTTTAATCACATCCAAATCAACGTGTTTGCCAGCAAAAGCGCGAGCAACTTTTTGTTTCAAATATTGACGTATCATACCCATCAACTCTTCACTATCGCGTAGATAAATAAATCCACGGCTGATAATGTCAGGGCTGGTCATTAGGCGTCCGCTACCACGTTGAATAGTTAGGACAACTACAAACATACCTTCGGACGCCATGTGAATACGGTCCTTCAAAACAACTTCGGAAACAATCGCACCGCTGTCATCGTACATAATACCGCCAACTGGCACACGACCAGCTTTTTTGGCACCTTCGTGACTAATTTCGATAACGTCACCACTGTCGCAAACAAATATGTTTTCGCGTTTGACACCAGCTTTTTGTTCAGCAATTTCAGCATTGTGAACCAACATATGGTATTCGCCGTGGATTGGCATGTAAAATTTAGGGTTCAAGGCGTTAATCATCATAACGTGATCGTCGTGATAAGCATGTCCTGAAAGGTGTAATGGACCAATTCCGGTCAAGTGAGTTCGGCCATTTTGAATCACATCACTGCCCTCGCGCATCAAACCATCAACTGTCCTAGTAACATATTTTTCGTTACCTGGAATTGGGTTTGAGCTAAAGACAATAACGTCTGAATTTTTGATTTTGATAAATTTGTGACTACCGCTGGCCATACGGTTAAGGACGGCATTAAATTCACCCTGTGAACCGGTACAAACGATAGTAACTTTACTGTCAGACATTTTGACAATGTCTTCCATTTTGACGACAACGTCTTTGGGAACTTTGATAACACCTGTGCGCAAGGCAACTTCTAGGTTTTGAATCATGCTGTAACCAGCAAAAGCAACTTTGCGATCATGCATCTTTGCTTCATCCAAAATTAATTGCATACGGTGAATCTGGCTAGAAAAACAGCTTAAAATCAAGCGATTAGCTGGATATTTAGTCATAACTTGACCGATGCTTTCTTGGATATCAAATTCACTGTGGGTGTGTGTACCATCTGATTCACAGTTGGTCGATTCGTTCATCAGCATCAAAATGCCTTCTTTGGCAGCAACTTCAGTCAAACGTTCCATGTCGACTTTTTTACCGTCGATTGGAGCGCTTTCATAACGCCAGTCACCAGTGTGGATCAAGACACCGAGTGGTGTACGGATGATAATACCGGCTGAATCTGGAATCGAGTGGTCCATACGAACAAGTTCGATATTAAAATTATCACCGATTTGAACACGTTCGTGTGTATCGGGATTCATTTCGATATATTCAGGTTCGTATCCACTGGTTGCCTCTTCCATTGTCTTTTGCAACATACCAATTGTGAATTTGGTGCTGTAAACTGGCGCTGGAATTTTATGAGCCATATGACGATAAGCGCCAATGTGGTCAAGGTGTCCGTGTGTAAAGATATGAGCCCGAATTTTGTGCTTGTTTTCCTCTAGGTAGGTAATATCAGGCGTAATGTAGTTAATGCCTGGATAATCAGCCCCCGGAAACAAGAATCCGGCATCAATCACGATAATGTCATTGTCGTATTCGATTGCCATCATGTTTTTGCCGATGCCCATTTCGCCTAGGCCACCGATTGGTACGATTTTAATCTTGGGACCGTTCGATTTTGGCTGATTTTTTTGGTCGGCTGGACTGAATTGTCGCCCCTGATAACCGTTATAGATTGATTTGTTGACCGGCACATTGATAACGTGCTGACTGGCGCGAATATTAACATTCTCGCTGGTGCGACGTTGCGCGCGGTAAGCTTCACCCTTGCGAGTGGTGGTGTTGTTTAACACCGTATTGTTTGATTTTTGCCTTTGTGGTTGGTTTGGACGTTTTGATTGGTCGTCCCCTTGTACGTTAGCGAGTCTTTGTTGACCCATAGTTTGTATTCTCCTTTTCGTTTTTTAGAATATCTATTATTTTTGGTAACTTATTAAAATCTTCGATTAGTGTAGCCCGCATACCGCCGTTGTACAGCGCAGCTGCTGGATGATACAGTGGCACAACCACTATTTTCATATCACCGAACGTTTTGCGTTTTGGTTGTCCATGAATTTCACTAATCTTGAACCCAGGTAGGAAATATTCCATGCTGTGTCGGCCTAATGTCACAACGATTTGTGGTTGAATGACATCCAGCTGACGCACCAAATATGGCCAAAAGGCTTCTTTTTCCTCGGGTTTGGGGTCACGATTGTCGGGTGGACGGTATTTCACAATATTTGTGATATAAACGTCGCTTCGTACCATGCCCGCACTGGCTAGCATTTCGTTCAAAAACTTACCGGCTGCGCCAACAAATGGCAGCCCTGTTTCGTCCTCTTTCTTGCCTGGCGCTTCGCCAATTAACACGATGTCCGCGTTAATGTTGCCGTCGCCCATCACAAGATTCGTGGCCTGCTTGGCCAAATCGGGACAGATATTATTGTTGGCAATATCTGCCTTAATTTGTTCAAGAAGTATCTGTTTATTATCTACCATAATTTATATACGAGATGCGATCAGTTGTAATAATGATAGCACGGATAGTGATTTGACGCAACCGATTATTAATTAAGTTTCTTGTTTTGTTTTGATTGCAAATAATTTTGATCAGATACCACACTTCGGCCTAATTCTTTTTCGGTTTCGATGCGGGCTTTGCCTGCAACCGAACCGCCACGACTTGCAACACGCTTATTAGCTGGCATGCCTTGAGGTTTTTCATTAACCGATATCTCGGTCGTTACTTTTTCGCCTAACATCGTAAAGATTAACTCTAAATCAGTCATGTTATCACGTAAATTTGATTTTGACTTGACTGGTATACTTTTGAATTTACGGTATTCACTTGGCGTCATTCCAAAGGTTGCTTTGGATATTTCGGCGGTTAAAATCGCATAATCATTTTGATCTATTACATCACGATTGTTCCATTCGTCAGTTAAGTTTTGTCGGATAGCTATGCCACGTAACCGCTTGTCTATCCAATCTTTGGAATAACCTTTTTGCTCATAAATCTGTTTCATTCTGTCTTGAGCTAATTCGGGGTTTTCAATCTCCTGAACACGTTCATAGCCAACACGTGCCAACCACCTTTTGAACGGCTCCGCCTTGGGACTTGGCACTGACTGAATAATACGAAACAGATGTTCGGCATTGCCTACAATAGTTTTTCTTTTTTTGCCAGTAATTGTTGTAATGTTTACATGGGGACAATTTGTCCCTAGGTAGCTACCTAATATTGAATCTCGTTTTCGAAGTTTTTTAAGATAATCAGTTGGATTTGATGAGTCCGTCAAAGATTCAATTACATCAATAATCGAAAAAAACCATTCGTCATTATGCCAAACGCGACGAATCTTTTTGTCTTGGAAAATTACTAATTTGTTCGACGGTTGTTCTGACATAATATTTCCCCTTTGCTATTTATCATACCCTAATACTAGCTAATTAGTTTGTATATTATGTAATAATTATAACATAAACATATTTATATTTAATTTTATAATAAGTATTTTGTAAGATTTAAATATTAACCCGTTACACTTCGTAACGGGTTGCGGTTTAAATAATTATTTAAACAGACACAAAATAACACTTCTCGAGGAACGTCCTGTGAAAAGCTGTGAAAAGTCGTAATGTTGAATACAACGTTATATAACAAGCTATTTACTGTCAGCTAATGGAATTTGGCTATTAGAATATGGCAATCTGAATTATTCCAATAGCCAATAGCCACCTTCCAATAGCTACCCTAGGCGCTTTTGATACTTAGGCTAAGTCGGCCGCGGTCGTCGATGCCGATTAGTTTGACTTTGACGATTTGACCTTCGGTTAGGACGTCTGTCACCTTTTCAACTCGTTTGTCAGATAGTTCACTGATGTGGGCCATGCCGTCGATGCCAGGTAGGATGTTGATGAAAGCACCGAATTCTTTGATTGAAACGACTTTACCTTCGTAAATTGTACCAACTTCGGGTTCTTCGGTTAGGCCTTTAATCCAGTTAATGGCACGTTCGATAGCCTTGGTGTCGACTGCAGCAACGGTAATCAAACCGTCTTCGGCGATATCAATTTGAGCACCAGTTTCGGCGGTAATCTTTTTGATCATCTCGCCACCTTTACCAATAACAGCACCGATTTTGTCAGGACTAATCTTGATTTTTTCAATACGTGGAGCGTACTGGCTGAGTTTTTCGCGTGGGCCAGCCAAAGTTTCCAACATGTGCGCCAAAATAAAGGCACGGCCGGTTTTGGCTTTGGTCAAAGCTTCTTTCAAAATATCTACTGGTAATCCATGAACTTTCATATCCATTTGGATAGCAGTGATGCCTTTTGAAGTACCAGTCACCTTGAAGTCCATGTCGCCAGCAAAATCTTCGGCGTCAGCAATGTCAGTCAAAACGTATGGTTTGCCGTTGTCCATCATCAGACCCATCGCAACACCAGATATTGGTGCGCGTAGTGGCACGCCGGCGTCCATTAATGCCAAACAGCTACTGCAGGTTGCAGCCATCGAAGTTGAACCGTTTTGGCTCATAATTTCGGTAACGCTGCGGATAGCGTATGGAAAGTCTTCGCGTGATGGTAAAACAGGTTCAAGTGCGCGTTCAGCCAAATATCCGTGACCAATTTCGCGTCGGCCTGGGCCTGATAGGCGGCGAACTTCACCAACTGTAAAGCCAGGTGCGTTGTAGTGGTGCATATAACGGTGTTCGGCGTCGTTTGATTCCATTGTATCAACCATTTGGGCAAAACTGAGTGGTGCCAAAGTGATGATATTTAGGGCTTGAGTTAAACCACGGGTAAAGATACTTGAACCGTGTGTACGTGGCAAAACACCAACTTCAGATGACAATGGTCGAACTTCGTCTAATTGACGTCCGTCTGGGCGTTTACCGCTGGCAATGATTTCTTTGCGAACGTCTTTGTGCAGGGCTGAAGTAAAGGCTTCATCGTATTCGTCGTGTAATTTTGCATATTCTTCGGCACCAATTTTGGCGGTCATTTCAGCGTGAAAATCCCAACGCAAAACAGATACCAATTCGTTGCGTTCTGGATAAGGCTTGTGTAGTGCGGCACCTAATTTGCCGTCAACCCACTCATCAACCGCAGTTTGAACTTCGGCATTTGGCAAAATCAATGAATATTCTAATTTAGCAGGTGCAACTTTGGCAGCCAACTCGTTTTGCAATTTAATTGCTGGTTGGTAAGCTTCAAATGCCCATTTCAAGGCATCAGCCACAACTTCTTCGGTGACTTCATTAGCACCAGCTTCAACCATAGTGATTCCACTGCCGATACCGGCAACAACTAGGTCTAAATCACTGGCAGCACGCTCTTCGGCGGTCAAAAAGGCTTTGAATTTGCCATCAACACGACCGATGCGAAGTCCAGCAACTGGGCCATCAAATGGCGTACCAGTTAACATTAATGCCGCGCTGGATGCAATCATCGCAATAGCATCAGGACGGAAGTTTGGATCCATCGACAGGACACTTGCGACAACTTGAACCTCTTGGCGATAGCCTTTTGGAAATAGTGGTCGAATTGGGCGGTCGATTAAGCGGCCAATTAAAATCGCTTCGTCACTTGGGCGACCTTCACGTTTAACAAATCGGCTGCCCGAGATTTTGCCAGCTGCATAAAACTTTTCTTCATAATCAATACTAAGTGGAAAGTAATCCATTAGTACTGGTCGGCTGCTGACCATGGCTGTTCCCAAAACGACGGTATCGCCGTAAGTTACCAGCACGCTGGCAGTGGCACGAAAACCAACACGGTTAACCTCTAGTGTTAGCGGACGGCCGCAATAATCAGTGGTGACAGAAAAAATTTCTTTTCCACTTGGGTTGATAGTAGACATATTTGTCCTCCTTTTTAAATTAGTCACTCGCCTGTTATTTCGGCGATAAGTAACGGGTACAGAAATTTGTTAAACAAATTACTCTATCCACCACTTAGTCGCTGCGGTTTTGTGATGTATTAATAATATCACATACAGCCAAAGAAAAACTCCGCACTATTTGCGGAGTTCCAATGCTGCGACAGTCTTTTTGTATCCTTCAAAATCTTTCGATTCCAAGTATTTCAGCAATTTCTTGCGTTTACCAACCATTTGGATCAAACCACGACGAGCCATGTGGTCGTGCTTGTTAGATTTTAGGTGCTCGGTGATTTCTTTGATACGAGTCGTCAAAATAGACGATTGTACTTGAGGTGTACCGACGTCGTTCTTGTGGGTTTGCGTCAAAGCAATAGCTTTGGCTTTGTTGTCTGCTGTAATCATTAGTTATGAATTGTATCAAAGTTTTGCTACTGTTTCAACCCCTGTTTTTAATATTGCGACACTTTTAGTCAATTATGCCCATTTCAGACAGTAGTTTTGCCTGATTTACATTCCAATCAGCGATACTGATGCGGCGTAATTGCGTGCAATAGGCGCCAGTTTCAAGTTCTTTGCCAATATCTTCGGCTAAAGTCCGAATATATGTGCCGCTGGAAACATGCGTTTTGATACAAATTTCAGGATATGTATAATCAATTAATTCTAAACTATGTATAGTGATTTGTCGTTCGGGCATTTCAACGGTTTTGCCAGCCCGCGCCAAATCATAAGCCCGCCGACCATCGATTTTAATAGCACTGTAAATTGGCGGACGTTGAGTGATTTCGCCAGTAAATTTTGACAACGCTGTTTTTACCTCGTCAACAGTCGGAATTTTGTCAGATACATCTGTAATTTCGCCTTCAATATCACCTGTCGTACTGATTTGGCCCAGTCGAATTGTAGCCTGATAAACTTTATCCATTTTGCTGTAATTACCAGCGTTTTTGCATTCTTTGCCGATGACCAAAATCATCAGCCCAGTTGCAAACGGATCCAGCGTACCAGTGTGGCCTACCTTCATCTTTTTGTTATTTTGACGCGACAAAACTCGACGCACGCGCGCCACAACACCAAAACTGGTCATACCAGCTGGTTTATCAATCAACAAAATGCCATCTGTCATATTCATTACAGTATAGCATTTTGGGTATTGGCTATTGGAATTTGGCTATTGGAAGGTGGCATTTAATCTCAAATACTATTTTGTAACTAAAAATGCCATATTCCAAATTCTAATAGCTATTAGCTAACTTAGCTATATTCCAATAGCCAAATTCTAATAGCTAACTCTATTGTCCCGGTATTCTAAACTGGCTTGGGTCGCTGGATACTGTCTGCGGAAAAGTTGATGTTCCTGGTGTAAAGGCTGACGCGCCAAAATCAGGTAATGGTGGAGGTGGCATTGTTGAAAAATCTGCAAACTGAGGTGCAGGTGGCGGTAAAGGTAATCCTGACTCTGTCACCGACGCATCAGCTGGAGCAGCCGCGAAAATATCAACATCCTTAGGATCTTCGATTTGACCTAGGCCGTTCATTGGTCCGTTTTGGACAATTTGTCCATCGGCACCGCCCAAATATGAATGTGTCAAAATTGTCGTATTTTGCTGTTCTTCAATCGCTCGCCTAGCCTCTTCGGCAGCTTGGTCGGCTGTGGCGTTTAATGTACCGCCCAACATTGGTTCGTTGGCTTCATCGGGTTTGATATCACTGTGCAATGGTTGAATAACTTTTTCGTGCGGTAAAGCGTCAACACCGCCGTCATAAGCACTTGGTTGTGGCACTTCAACAACTGGTTCAGGTGTTGGTTCGATTACTGGCGCAGGTTCGACGACAGGTACAACTTCTGGTTCAACCGGCGCATAGGCGTCAGCCAAAGTTGAATTTGAATAATCTATTGGTTCAGGTTGCGGTAAAGGCAAAGCTTCGGGCAAGGTTGATTCAGTATATGTACTGGCATCTGGTTCGACAAATGTATTCGAAAATTGGTCACCTGCTGGCGTATCAACTGCATGATCAATTGCCAAACTACCATCTGGGGGCAAAGTCGATTGTTCGTTTGGCTGTTCGTCTGGCGCCTCGGTCGATGAAGGTTGAGGTTGAGGTTCAACGGACTCTGTTTCGGCTGGCGAAGTCGCTAAAGTCTTAATTTCGTGTGATTCTTGTAGTTTGGCAGCAATTAATTGCTGATCTGCCCCAGCGGCCATTAATTGAGCGGCAATTGTCATAACTCGTGAAGTTGTACGGGTGTTACTAAACCTGTCGGTTGCAGCAACGATACCAGTTAAAAGTGCAGTTGAAATTTGCTTGTCTAACAGTGGTTTTTCTGACTTTAGAGCCTCGCCGATGCCAGCGACCATTTCACACAAACTGCTGGCACTGTCATCGCGCCAATCTAAACTGCCCAATGAACTGACTTGTTGACCAGCACTTAGGGTGGCGACAGTAACGTCATGCAAAATTCGTCCATGAGCAGCCAATGCGGTGTCCAAATTGTCTTGATTTTCAACGCCCAGAGCCAAAACTAATTCAATATTAAAGTCGCCTTGGCTAAATTCCAAATCATCACCGGTAATGACTGTTCGATAAGGCGTAATGAAGATTTTAACGACGTCGCCTTCGACTTTGTAACGCAAATGATCAGCTTTTTCTTTGTCCAAGGCTATAATAAAGTCGCGCAAACTGTCAGCACTGCTTTCAAACACATTGTCAGGGTTCAAGAATGTAATTGCAGGTGGCACTGCCCCGCTGAAAATTGCGGTAGCATGTTTGTCGATTTTGTTCAAAATTGTGGCTAAACCTAATGCGGCCGATAATTCATCAACCGACGGATCTTTGCTGACGGTAACCAAAATATTTGTTGAGCTTTTTATCTTGTCAACAATCTGTTGTTTTACCTTTAGATCGGCTTCGTTCATTTGTTTATATCCTGGCTTTTTTTGTTTTAACTAGACTTTAATGCAACTATACCATAAGTAGTTTATAAGCGTCAAGGTAGAATTTTACTATTTATATTTGAAATTAGTCTCTTAAATTTTCCCTACTATTTACCACCTACAAACTACTACCTACTATTTCCCTGCCCCTTTACAACTTCACCCTTTTCCTTTATAATCCACCATTGATTGTATTATAAATTTAAAGAGGTAAACAAGTAACATGCCAATCATCAAATCAGCTATCAAACGAGCTAAACAAACTATCAAACGCCGCGAACGCAATGTCGGCATCAAAAAAGAAATCAAGACTGCTGTTAACGCATTCATCGCTAAACCATCAGCAAAAACATTAAGCGCTGCTCAGTCAGAACTTGATACCGCTGTCAAAAAAGGCTTGCTAAAGAAAAACACCGTTGCCCGCCGCATGACACGCCTAAGTGCCATCGCTAAAAAAGCCGGTATCAGCACAGTCGCTGGTGTAAAAAAGGCCGTTAAGCCTGCCGTTAAAGCCGCTGCTAAACCAGCTGCTAAAAAAGTAGTTGCCAAAAAAACCGCTGTCAAAGCCGCTCCCAAAAAAGTTGTTGCCAAAAAACCGACTGCTAAAAAAGCAACCAAGTAATCCCCTGATTATATAAACTGAACGACCCCAAATCGGGTCGTTCTTTTATATTTTATCTGAATTCACAACATTACACCTTACACCACCCTGTTTGCAGGGTCCGTCCTTGCAAAAAAATTAAGGTGTTAGTAAAGGGTTAATGTTCGTTGGTTAATTTCATACTGCTTAACACATACTATCTAGTAGCCACCCCATGAGCTATACTGGCAGGATGACATCAAAGTACGCATTGTATGAAATCGACAAAATCAGCAAACGATTTGCACCCGACAGTGGCGTGCCGAAGGGCGTTAAACCGCATTACAACATCAACCCCGCGCAAACGGTGCCGGTGATTGTTAATCGTGGCGGTGTTAATGTCATCGAAAAAATGATTTGGGGATTTATTCCAGCTGGCGCCAAAGATACCAATTCAATCTTTCGATACAAAACCCAAATTGCCCGCAGCGAAGCTGTTTTTGACAAGCCAACTTGGTCACGCGCCATCCGCGAACAACGCTGTTTGATATCTGCCAACGGATATTTTGAATTTAAAACTTTGGAAACCGGCAAAAAGCCATTTTACATCCGCCCAACCGACCAAACATTATTTGCATTCGCTGGAATTTACAGCAGCTGGACCGACACCGACGGCGTCGCTCACGGCACCTGCGCTATTATCACGACAGCCAGCGAATCTGACAGCGACATGATCCCTAGCCGCCTGCCCGTCATTGTCCAACCCGACGACGAATCAACCTGGCTCAACCCCGCCATCGGCGACATGAATTCAATCTATCAAATCATGCGCCCATATGACGTAGGCAAACTGACAATCATCCCCGTCAGCGACGACGTCAATTCAGCCAAGATTGATAAGGGGTATTTGATTGAGCGAAAAATCGCTGGTTAACTACAGATACCGCTTTATCCGTTGCTGATCTTCGCGAGATTTTTCGTTTTTAGCATATATTTCGATAAATTTGATTTCATCTTTGTTGCGAATGGCAATAAAAACGATTCGGACTTTGTTGTTGGACCCCAAAGATTCCACATCCAAACGCATTTTTACTACTTCGGTATCACCAGACGAAGATAATATCGTTGCTGTCTTGGTCGAAAAAAAATCTGCACGGTATTGATTAAGGTCTATATCGCTTCGTTGCGTGTATAAACTTACGATGCGGGGCTTTACATATTCAATATCATTCGGCAATGAACGCCATTTTTTCCGTAGGCGCTTTAAGTCTTTCGAAAACTCGTCAGCGAAATCAAAGATCATCCTCTGGCTCCGTAACAGCAGTTCGAATCGTACGATAAAATACGTCACGATATTCGATTTTTTCACCTTGTTTTGCCACAACCCACGGCGTGTCATAGTGTGATAATTCAGACAGTTCGGTTGCAGTTTTGTCACTTAAACGAGCCAACTCTTCGTTGATATGTGTTAATTCTTTGGCACTTAGGTTTTGTAGATCAAGTTTAACGTTTGGCAAGTATTTTCGTTGTTTGTTGTTAAAGAATTTAGTTTCGACAATTTCCAGTTCATCACGTTGTTCCATGCCTTGCACTATTTCGGCAAAAGTAACCGCTGGTGTTGGGCCAAAATGATTGCGAATGTAAGTCAAACCCGTGATTGATTGACCGTACTTTTCGTAGTAATCAAAATCAATAAAATATAGCAATTTATATAGAACCGTTTCGCCAACATTTGGCTTGGCGCCGACTTTTTCCAACACATACAGCAACACCTCACGCAGTTTTTCAGGATTGACTTGCGGGTTGATATCACGCGGAATTATATCGTTTTGATCAGAGAATTTGTATGGCGTAACTGGCTCTTCGACCCGTGACTGAATGCCGTCAATTAATTCACTTGGCGATACTTGATAAAATTCAGCAATGTTGCGAATTTCGGTCAGATTTGGGTCACGTCGACCACTTTCCAACCCCGCATATGTCGCCCGCGCAACACCAACCTTGTCGGCGACTTCTTGCTGACTGATACCTGCGTTGGTACGCAACTGTTTGATTGTTGATTTAAAACTCATATTTGTAAGCCCTTTTATCGCCTTAGTTATGCAATAATTTTAGCTTATGTTACGAATTTAGTCAATATTTTTGTATATTTTTGTTACAAACGTACTAATTCATCTTAATCAATTACACTAACACCCATATCATCCAACGCGGCATAGCCTGTCTTATTACTACGATCGGACCATTCATCGCCGTAGTTAATAGCCTGCTCTAGGACCAGGTCGGTCGCCAGCGCTTGCTGATCTGGCGGATAGCCGTATTGATTCAAAACTTTTTTGACTTCAACTTTTAATCGCGCTTGGGCGTTGGTACGGATAGTCCAGTCAATACTGATATTGCTGCGGACTCGTTTTACCAACAGTTGCGCAAGTTCACGCAACTGGCCGTCTTCCATAACCGCCGTGGCGCTGCCATTGGCACGCAAAGCATCGTAAAACGCCACTTCGTCATCCTGCAAACCAGTTACCTTGCCTTCTTCGGTGGCTTTTTTCATTTGTTGTGCAATATCTATCAATTCTTCGATAACTTGGGCGGCTTCAATTGTACCGTTTTTATATTTAGCTAAGGCGTCCGATAACATTTTTGAGAATGTGTCCGATTTGATAACGTTACGGCCAAAGTGAACTTTTATTTCGTCATTCAATAATTTTTGCAAAGCTTCAACTGCCAAGTTTTTGCGTTTCATGTCACGAACTTCGGCCAAAAATTGATCTGACAAAACTGGCAAGTCTGGCTTTTCTAATCCGGCCGCTGCAAATACATCAACAACACCAATTGGCGCAATCGCTTTATCAACAATTTGTTTTAATGCCATTCGATAATCTTCATCTGACGGACCACCATTATTGCCATTGGAATCTAATTTATCAATCCGCGCTTGGACGGCTTGAAAGAATGCAACTTGTTCACGCAGTTCCAACGCATCGATTGACGGCATCGATAACGCAAAGGCCTTACTTAATTCGGTAACGTGTTGTTTCAAGCGTTTTTTGCCATCATTAACTGACAAAATATGCTCTTGGGCATCCAAAATAACCTGCAATTGTGTGCCAGTGTCGTTATTGAAATAGCGCATGTAATCAAATCCGTAAAACAAATCACGAACAATCTCGAATTTAGTCTTCATAATCGCAATTGCTTCACGAATATCTAGTGCTGGCTTGCCATTACCACCACTTTGGGTATATGTCGCCAAGGCATCGCGCAGCGCCACAGCAACACCCAAATAATCAACAATCAATCCGCCCTCTTTGCCTGGATAAACACGATTAACACGCGCAATTGCTTGCATCAAATTATGGCTTTTGAGAGGCTTGTCCAGATACATGGTATGCAAACTTGGAACGTCAAAACCAGTCAGCCACATGTCGCAAACAATAACCAGTTTCAGCTCATCTTTGATGTCTTTGATTCGCTTAGCAATTGTCTTGATATTTTGTTTGTTGCGAATGTGTTGTTGCAATTTTAATTCATCAGACGCCGAACCAGTCATTACAACTTTAATAACACCTTGTTCGTCGTTAGTATTATGCCATTGCGGACGAATTGTGATAATTTCATCATACAAATCGGCGGCTATGCGACGACTCATCGTCACGATCATACCCTTGCCATCCAATACGCTTAGGCGATTTTCAAAATGATTGACAATGTCTTTGGCGATTAGTTTTAACCTAGCGCCGTTGCCAACAATTGCTTCTTTTTGAGCATATTCGGCCTTTAATTGATCTTGGCGAGTCATTTCTTCGCCTTCTAGTAAATCGTCAACTTCGCTATCCAGCCATTGCTTGGTGGTTTCATCCATACCCAAATCAACTAATCGACTTTCGTAATAGATTGGAACTGTGGCTTTGTCTTCGACGGCACGTTGTACGTCATAAATATCAATGTAATTACCGAATACTGCGGGCGTGCTTTTGTCGGTCGTCTCGATTGGCGTACCAGTAAATCCGATATAACTGGCGTTTGGCAAAGCGTCGCGCATATATTTAGCGTTGCCATAGACCGTCTTTGCCTCACCGTGCTCTTCGTCGATTTGAATGTGCGCTTTGAATCCATATTGGCTGCGGTGCGCTTCGTCAGCGATAACTATAATATTTGTTCGGTCACTTAACATTGGGTAATTATCTTCGCTGTCCTGTGGCGAAAACTTTTGGATAGTCGTAAATATCACGCCACCAACTTCACGTTGCAATAGTTCACGTAAATTGCGGCGACTTTCGGCCTGTTGAGGCTCTTGACGCAACAATTCACGACCAGCGGCAAATGTACCGAACAATTGGCCGTCTAGGTCATTACGGTCGGTCACAACAACGACAGTTGGGTTCTTCAGACGGCTGTCAGTAATTAATTTTCCAGCATAAAACAACATACTAAGTGATTTACCTGAACCTTGGGTATGCCAAACAACACCAGCACGATGATCACCATCGGCGCTTGATGCTGCGATAGTTCGATCAATAGCTTTGTTGACGGCCCAGTATTGATGATAGGCCGCAACCTTTTTGATGTACTTTTGGTCATCTTTGCCGTCGCGTTCAAAAACGATAAAATTACGAATTACATCCAACAAATGATTCTTGTTAAACAATCCGCGAATCATAACATCGAACATCGGCACATTGCCAGCTTCGCGTTCGCCATCGATTGTTTTCCATGACATAAATCGTTCGAATGGCGCAGTCAATGTACCGACGCGCGCATCCAAACCATCACTAATGACGCATAATTCATTAAATCTAAACAGATTGCTGATTTGATGCTTGTAAGTTTGAATTTGATGAAAAGCTTTGGCGACATCAGCTTTGCTGTCGGCGGCGTTTTTGATCTCGATCACAACCAGTGGCAAACCATTCACAAATAAGACGACATCAGGGCGACGATTAACGCCGTCTTGGATTATCGTCAACTGATTAATGGCGACAAAATCGTTATTATCGATATTATCAAAATCAAATAATTTCACCTTGATGGTTTTTAATTCATTACTGCCAGATATTCGGGATTCGACGTCAACGCCATTAACCAACAGTTCGTGAAATTGACGGTTATCAGTCAGTTGATCAGGCGATGTTGATCGTAAAATTTTGGCAATTGCAATATCGGATGTACCACCAGGTACCTCAGAATTAATACGTTCTAATGCAGTTTGCAGGCGTGATTTTAATACGACATCCGAATATTGTCGCTCTTTCGTCCCATCAGGGCCGATATTTGGACCATTTAATATAACCCATCCAAGTTCGGCTAGTATCTCCAATGAATTTTGTTCAATTTTATCTTCGGTCATATTAGTTTACTCCTCTGATTGTATCTTAATTAAACTAATCTTTTTAACACCATATAGCTCCAAATTCATTTTCACATTCTTAAGCGATACTTTACTAAAAAATGGTATATTCAAAGGTTTGCTTGACTTACTTATTACAGCAAAAACAACCTCATAATCTTGAGGATTTGGCTTATTGTCAACTGGAGCAAATCTCTCTTCTTCGGGTAACTCATCATTAACTTTTGAACGGAAATCTACATCACTAAGCATTAATTGAGCAGAAACAAGACCTTGATTAAATAGATGGCTTAAAACAGATGAACCACCATATTTCTTTACGTGGTAGAGAGTTGACTTCTCGTAATCAAATATATCGCAAAACTCAATTTTACTATGACCGCCACCATAAGTAATATTTTTTGCATCCATCAAAGTTAAGTTTAACTCATTAGCGGCTCTAGTATTGTAACTATTCTCTGAAGTATCAGGTTGTTTATAACTTGGCAATACAACATTACTATCTAGAATCCTATGGTATTCTTCATTTACTTTTTTAACGAAATCATTTTCTATTCGATACCATTTACCATTATTTAACGTATAAAAATCAGACAATAATTTCACTTCTGCATACAAACAATTGTAGGCGTTCCATTTCTGAGATTGCATTGAGTCACTTGCTCGTATGGCAACTATCTTTTGTTTTTTTATATTTTCAATACTAATATCCCTACCTCGTACAACGAGACTTTCAAGTAGGTCAGCTATTGTCAGGTCCTCACATAACGAAGCTGAATCACCACGATACATAAAACCTTTAATATCGCTCCAGTCAACAACTTCCGGTACGGCCAACCAAATATTCTCAAGATCACTACCAGCTAATCTTACCGCCAATTCCGTATTTAGGATCGTAATTTTTGTGCTATCTTTTACTTCCGCAATATGATCTATCCAAGAGTAGTTAACTTTGTAGATATCTGATTTTGCGGCCGTGTAATATATTTTTAATTTATCAGCTAAATTAGAAATATCTACTTTTGAAGAAATATGAAGTGAATCTTTCCCTGTAATTGTGGTCCCATGATCAATATTTACACATTTACCCGTTATGGCTCGGACGAGGTCTTGTTCTATATCAATTCCAAAATCCGAAATATCACCAACTGATACAATTTGCTCCCTAGCCTGTTTTGGTGATAAACCCATATTACTTTTATCAATACTCCTTATGGTCAATGGAGACACAAGATTAAGAGTCGTCATTAATCCAAAGCGTTCTTCATAACTACCTGGCAACAGTAGCTGCCAACCACCTAAGCCAAATGCTAGAACAAACTTTCTAACAACTCCTGGTTCAACTTCAACATCAATCAGTAATGCAGCGCTAACATAGGCTGTATATAAAACAGATCTCAGTTGGTCTGCTGTATTTTTACCGAAGAATTTATTTATCCAGCTAGGTAGACTTGGTTCAGAGTTACTATAATAAAGCTTTGCTTTATCGCTAATAGTGATAGATTTTATAATATCCGACTCATCAAAAATATCTTTTATATCCGTCAGTTCTTCTTTAATTAAATAGACAGACAGTTTATTGGATGGCTTTTTTTCTTCGTTCATAGATTAACCTTTCCGGATATTAATCGAGGCAGTAATGTATCACGTAAATTTGTTAGGGTTTGAATTTCTAGCATATTTTCTACTTGCTGTTTTAATATTGGCTCAAAAATGGCTGTTAATTTTTCTAAGTTTGTCGCTTCAGGCACTAAAATAATAGCCTCATGCAAATGTCGTCGTTGAATATGCCCCATTGTAGTAGCTTTTGATTTTGCTGTTTCAATAAATCCGTCAAGATGATGACGCAACCAATAATAATATAGCCACTCGGGATATTTGTCAGAAGTAACTTTGAATAAATGCTGATTCAAAGCCCCCTTACCTTCAGTCCAAAATTTAACAATTAACGTACCAGACCAAGAAAACAATAAATCACCATTATCAATGACATATTTATCTGGTATATCTGCATTTGCTATATCTGTGTTTGGAGTAATCCCAGAAGTCATTTCGCGAATTTTTATCACTGGGAGTGTAGGCTTACCGTCAATCTTAGGGTATTTTTGCATTGCAAGGCCATTCAAAAATTCTGCTACTTCATCGAGTGGTTTTTTACCCCATTTTTCCGCCTCAGGATTATCAATAAAATAATGCCTAAAAAGCGCCTGTCCCATCTGCTCGAGCGTTTCGTTCATTTGGCGATTGAGTTCGATTTTTTCATCAATGGTTCTAAGTATTGAACCTATCTGCCTTTGAATTGTAATATCTGGTAGCAATATAGGCATCATCGGTATATTTTTAACTGAAAGATGAATCACCGTACTGCCATTGCTATGAGCAATCATATAATTTCTGGCTTCTGGTGACTTAAGATAATAGAACAAATAATCTTTATCGAGATTATCACTAATAATATCAAGTTTTGATATATCTAAAGAAAAACACGCAGCCCTGCCAATATCTGGCATAATTATTGGACTTCCAATAATATCACGATCCTGAGTAAGATCAGTATTGGCTACTAATATATCGCCAGGAACAACTGTCTGATCTGATTTGCGCTTCCCTCTGTAATACTTGATGCCATCAAAACGAAAACCACCACCACGTTCGACGCACTTTAGATTGATAAACGCCTCACCCTCGTTTATCTCACAATAATCAGAGCTCTTATAAGATATACCCTTTACAACATTAACTAGATCTCCAAGCAAAACAGTCTGGATCATTTTTCATCCTTATTTTCTAGTTCAATTTTTAGACCAAGCAATAAAGCGTTCATCACCCGTTCGGCTATATTTATAAAAGACGTAATTTCTTGTAGAGTAATTATTGACTGACCAATCTTGATACTACCTACATCATAAGACATTTCGAATTGCATTTTAGGATTCAAGCCCAGCCTTATCGCTCGATCATTTTTCCTTTTCTCGTCATTATCAAACTCTTCACGAATGTCATGACGAATTAAATCTCTTACATCTTTGTAAGATTGATCCTGTTTGCTTGTTATACCACTTAGATTAAGATACTGAATTACGGTTGCTAAATCCTCGAATAAGTTTGACGTTTCATGATGACAATGTTGAACTGCAATTATTGGATCATGCTTAAGCATTTGTTGCGATGAAAGCAGACGTTCAACCTGAAGTCTTGCTCCATCAACAAATGGTCGCATTAGGCTTGCAGCTAATTGAGGGCTTTGCTTGAATGAATTTGTCCGCTTGTTATTTGTCATAGCTCACACCTCAAAATAAAACAGTCTAGAAAAATCATTCTTTTTCCTCCTCATCCGACAATATGCCATCTGGAGGTATAACACTCTCCAACGTTATACCACGAATCTCAATTTTGTTGTCGTCATTCTTCATCTTCCCGTGCCTCCAATATACAAAGCCATCAATACAACAAAACAAATCATGCCTAAAATAAATAACGCAAGACTGGCACCATTCACTATCTTTGTCGCAGTCGCATATTTTACTTTTTCCATTCCCTCGCCCAAAGGCTTGGTCAAAGATTTTTTGTAATTTCTGGTGATAATTTTTTGCGCATCAATCAGCATTCCTCTTGATAAGTAATAGCTTAAGATAACAGATACGACTACACCGACAAAACAAGTTAAGGCAATAAACGAAAGCCGTCCATAAGTACCAAATATTTTGTCATTAAGTGCCGCAAGAGCAGCAAGGGATGCAATTGAAAAAGTCATAAGCGCCCGATCCATTTCAAGGGTAACTTGCGTTAGGACATCTTGATTGCGCAGATAGCTCGAACGATAGTCATTGACACGCTCATTGACGGTATTTTTTACAAACCATCCAATAATATCTTTTATCCAGGTCATCTTTTATCCTCGAATTTTTTTATTCTATTCATTTGACTCATCACTCGCATTATTATCCAAACTTTCCTGCATATACCTATAAACTATAGATATTATTTTCTGTATATCATTATTACTATTCTTGTAATATAAATTATCATAGGCAACATTCCTAAAGTGACGGATAGGGTCACTAACTAATGCATGAATAAATGATTGGGTTGCGCCATTTATATTATCAAAATCTATAACAACTTCACCCCCCTTTGATAAAGTTGGCATTATTATTTCTATGCGCAGTTTCTTTGCAATCTCTTTATTTTCAGCAAAATCACCTGTCAATGGATACATTTTGATTGTCTTTTTCATATAAACCGCGGCTCCTTATAATTAGTACGCTTACGTTCACGAATCGCTTCATCGTACACTTTACCAATAGCACCCAATAGTTGTTGAAATTCAGGGGTTTCGTCTAACAGAATGTCTACAGCTACAAGCGTACCGTTAAATTCCGGGGCGTTATCCATTCTCGTATGTCTATCATTAAATGGATCAGCGTAAAGTTTTGGGAGTCCTTTTATGTCGCTACGATATTTCAATAGAGTGTATTCAGCGGTGTGGCTATAAATTGCAAAGTAGCTTCTTGTAATTTTAGCAATTGACTTAATAAAGAATAAACCTGCGCCAGCATTTTCGGATGTACCACCCTCACGTCGAGTCGTACCGGTAATTCCAGGCGTCAAAGCAAGCTTGACCGCATCAATATCTGTTTTTGGATGCCAGTTCTTATTCATGCTCTTCCATATTCCAATACCAGTATCGCAAATAGCTATGCTGATACGATTAGTCTTTTTATAGTATTGAGCGACTATTATTGCGCCGTCATTAGACATTGAGTGCTCTAGAACATTACGAACAAGTTCACCAACAACATATTTAATAACTTTAGTGTTCTGCTCAGATAAATGCAGAAGAGGTATTATTTCGGATATAAATCTCGATTGGTCTTCGGCGCTTTTTATAATAGTAATTGGCACAAATCTTCCAGCCGGTTCTTTTTCGTTATACTCGAATGGTGATTTTGTCTTTGTAAGTCCATAGAGGCCCATTCGATCAAGATACCGACCAGTCTCTGGCACGTTCCCGCTTATTTCTGCATTCTGCTTCCCTACCTTAATAGCCAAGGCTGCAGTTAATGCTAAATTTGCTGGATGAACGGTAATCCATTTATCATGCGTTGTAATTTGAAGTTTTGATGAAGAAGAAAAATCAATCGACTTTACAAAGCTTTGAAAATTACGCAGATTACCTTGATTTGATAAATGTATTTTCATAATAAACCTATTTTACCCGTAGAATACGTTTTTGTAAATATGTATCCTACGGGATAAGATTACCCCGTCAAGCACGTTATTAAAATTATGTATCCTACGGGTAATTATATATGTTTCAGATCGATTATAAATCATGGTTAATACTCTTCAAATTTTCTTTAATTTTCACTTCTAAATCGTGACTTTTGATAAATTGCTCGTTCAAATCAGCAGTTAGTCGCTTCATTTTCTCTTCAAAAGCTTCATCATCATCAGCGACGGCTTCGCTGCCAACGTAACGGCCTGGCGTTAATACGTAATCATGCTCGGCGATTTCATCCAGTTTGGCTGATTTAGCAAAGCCAGCAATATCGGCGTATGATCCGTCTTGTTGCTGCCATTTGTGATAAGTATCGGCAACTTGGGCGATATCCTCGGCTGACAATTCTTTGTTGCGACGATTGATCATGTGACCTAAATTACGACCATCAATAAACAACACTTGACCCTGTCTATTTGATCGATCACGACTAACAAACCACAAACAACACGGAATCGCTACGTTAAAGAATAGCTGTGATGGCAATGTAACAATACAATCAACTAAATTTGCATTGACGATATTTTTACGAATGTCGCCCTCACCACTACTTTGGCTGCTCATACTGCCATTTGCTAATACAAACCCTGCTGTGCCTTTTGGTGATAAGTGATGAATAAAATGTTGCACCCAAGCAAAGTTAGCATTGCCTTTTGGTGGCATGCCGTACTTCCAACGAATGTCGTCCGCCAACAATTCTGCACCCCAGTCGCTAATATTAAATGGCGGATTGGCCAAAATATAATCTGCGCGCAAATCTTTGTGTTTGTCGCTGTGCAACGTATCACCTTGGCGAATATCAACATCAATGCCACGAATCGCCATATTCATTTTTGCCAAACGCCAAGTCGTATGATTCAATTCTTGACCATAAATCGCAATATCACCAAGTCTACCTGAATGTTCTTCGACAAATTGCTCACTTTGAACAAACATTCCGCCACTACCACATGCTGGGTCGTAAACTCGACCACTGAAAGGCTGAATCATTTCGACTAACAGTCTGACAATTGATCGTGGAGTATAAAATTCACCACCATGCTTGCCTTCGGTATCAGCAAACATACCCATAAAGTATTCATAGACTCGACCAAGCAAATCCCTGGAATTATCTGACTTGAAACTAGTGTTACTGAATAAATCAATTAATTCACCCAAACGACGTTTATCCAACGCTTCACGAGCGTAATCCTTTGGCAAAACACCTTTCAATGTCGTGTTATCGCGTTCGACGGCATCCATCGCATTATCGATAATTGTGCCGATTTCAGGCTTTTTTGAACTTTCGGATATAAAGCTCCAACGAGCTTCTTGGGGCACCCAAAAGACGTTGTCAGCTGAGTAATAATCACGGTCTTCGGGATCGAAATTTTCGGCAATCGCTTTTTGTCGCTGGACTTCAAAAGCATCAGAAATATACTTTAGGAATATCAAACCCAAAACAACATATTTATAGTCGGACGAACTGATACTTCCGCGTAATTTGTCAGCAGCTTGCCACAATGTGGCTTCAATTTTTTGAATATCCATTAATATACTCCCTTAAGGATATTTTACTCTGTAATTGACTGCGTGTCTATTGAATGACCACTTGAGTGGCTCAGTATGACAATTTCGTCAGGCTTACTTATTTATTGCTTATTTCTCCGTCCGTCTTTTTAGTCTTTTTGGCAAGTTGACGGACGGCGCGGTCGAAATCACTTTCTAGTTTATCCATTTGGGTTTGGCGATATTTTAGATACTCTAATTCGGCTTTTTTAATAGCTTGATTATGCGAAATTTTGCCACTTCCATCCAATAATTTTCTATTACCAACGGTTAAAAACTCGTCCAATTTATTAATCCACCGTTTCATAGTCATCGTATTTTGTTCGATGGCTTGCAACTCGGCAAAATCTAGATACTGGCCGACGATTAGATTCAAGATTTGTAATTCTTTTTCGGTCAGATAGTTTTTGGCGATACTGACATCTTCTTTGGTGATGTAGTCTCCTTTAAAATTAGTCATGCCGATCATCGGTTTATTGCCGTCGACTCTTGCATGCACAACTTCGGCGGCGGTATGCAGATGCGCAGCATAATGCATCTTATTTTGAACTGTTGCAAAAAATTGTTGCGATAAGTCGTTTTTTGGATCGTAATCTAATGCCGTAGTATAAATATCTGTAACTTGTTGGTACAAATTGCGCTCGCTACTGCGAATATCACGAACACGCTGTAAAAGCTCACGAAAATATCTGCCACCACCGTTTTTGAGCCGTTGGTCGTTCATCGTAAAGCCTTTGATGATGTATTCACGCAGTCGTTGCGTTGCCCACTGACGAAAATGAGTACCTTGGATAGATTTAACACGATAGCCGACTGATATTATAATGTCGAGGTTGTAGTAGTTCGTCGGCTTGGTAGAAAAATCGGGATTTCCGATTTTCTTCATAGTATCTGATTCGTTCAGCTCACCTTCTGCATAGATATTCAGAATATGTTCGTTAATAGTCGACTTTGCTTTATCAAAAAGCATGGACATTTGTTCAATAGTCAACCAAGCAGTCTCGCCCTGAAAAGTCACATCAATAGCTGGCTTGCCATTGTCGCCGATATAAATCACTACGTCACCATTTTTATCTGTAATGCTCATTGTTTATATTATACCCCAATCTGTTGTTATTTATTTTTTTGCTAAACGACGATTATATAATCGTTATAAATTCATTTTTTGTAAGAATCAGATGATCTATTAGGGAAATTCCTAGCAATTTGCTGGCAGATTTAAGCCTGTCAGTAACCTCAACATCCGCCTGACTAGCAACTATACTGCCACTGGGGTGATTATGCGCGACGATAATCGATGCGGCGCGGTCGGTTATGGCGTCGGCGAAGACTTCGCGAGGGTGGACTAGGCTGCTAGTCAGGGTGCCGATGGTGATGATGCGTTTGGCGATCAGGCGGTTGGCGCCGTCGAGTGTTAGGACGACGAAGTACTCTTGTTTTTTATAACGAATGTCGGCCAGTTGTTCGACGGCCTTTTCTGGCGAGTCGATAATTGGGCGGTCGCTGTCGATTAAATAGCGTTTGGATAGTTCTAGCGCGGCCAAAATTTCGGTTATGCGGGCTGGGCCCATGCCAGTCACCTGCTGTAATTGTTGGTACGTAATATTAGCGCCAAATTCGCGCAATAATTTCAATGTGTTTCCCGCGATTTTGCTAACATCAGCCTGTTTGTTGCCACTGCCAATCAGTGCCTGCAACAACTCAAAATCTGACAGCGCCGCTGGGCCTTTGGCCTGCAATTTCTCGCGCGGGCGGTCGTGGTTTGGGATTTGATTTAGGCGTTTCATTTTTTATCATCCATATACTATCTAACACTTACAAACTACTATTTTTTATTGACATTACGCTTGTGGCGTGGTATATTTGAAGCATCATCATGACGAGTTACCTTGAAGCGTGAGTGCTGCAAGACAATGCTCGTCTTTTTTGATGCCTTTTGCTCTTCGAGTTTGACTTTATTTACAGATACAAAATCTAGACGATCGGCATACTTGCTTAATAATTGCGAAAATTTATGTTTATTTGGTATAACTATATGGCCAAGCTTGCCCTGATCATCCAAATATTCACATAGGCTTAGAAAATCACCGTCACCAGTTACGATTACTGCTTGATCATAGTTATCTATTTCTTTTGCAGCAGCATATAAAACCAAGTCGGTATCAACATTGCCCTTCACTTTAAAGCTTCCATCTTTGTCTTTGTATGATGTCGTAGGTTTAAGAACAAGCATATACCCGCAACGTTGCAAATACGCGTACATACTTTCGTGACCTGGTAGATTTCCTATAAAAAGAAAAGCTTCATCAACTTTTAACTTATCACGCAAATAACGACGGAACTTCATGAAATCAAGTTTCCAGTCGCTATATATTTTATGACCTTTATGAACTACGTCGTTACTAACACCCATGTTAAGGTTCTGGCTGTCTATAAAAGCATACACCGTAGGATATCGTGAGTTCATTATTTTAACCATAAGATTATTATAAGCTATTGTTAATTATATTGCCATAATACGTCAATTATTTACAATGATATTATTCAATGCTTTTTGCAATATTTCAAGCTTTGCGATAAAATATTAAGCGTATACATCAGCAGACTATTTGGCCAATATGCCAATTTATGCTTGTTTATATAAACAATAAAACGGCCGGAAACCTGGCCGCGTTTTTCTTCAACACTTCCTTCAAAAAAATGGCAGAAGAAACAACAAGCGCCACTACGAATGGCGCAAGCACAGCAACTGATGCAAGAATTTGCATCGTCTGTGGCGAAACAATTGGCGTAAAGCCATACAAGACTCTTTTGGGCGGCGGTCTTGTCTGTACACCTAGATGCTATCAAAAGCACCTTGGAGATCCAGACGATTCTGACTGCGAGAAAAGTGACTTGTACTGGTGAAAGCCACTACAAAAGCGACAGCAGGACGCTTTGTATCCTGCTTTTTTTAACGCCAAAACCGGAGAACGCGGACATGGCAAAAGATGACGGAGAAAGCCCGAACGTGGGCGCAGTGACAAAATCGTCTGGATATATTTTTGAATGTGAGGTGTGCGGCAAAACGTCGCATGAGCCATTTGAAAATATGTTCGGTGATTCCACCGTCTGTTCGGACGCATGCTATATGGTACGCGTGAACAAAGGTGGTTTTTGTAACATTTTTTGGGTTGATACACGCTAACGCGTCATTCCCCACACAGCGCTAGCAGGACGCCTTGTATCCTGCTTTTTTATTGACTAATTATTTAAAGTATTGTAATGTACCTAAAGTAATGCCTTCTTGGCAGGTGTTCTTTTAAAATAAGTCGGATTGTTACAATGTGCGTTTGGCGCATGTTGTTTGTTAGAAATTAAATAAATTTTATGACAACATTAATAATTATAGTGATATTCGTCAGTGCTATCATATTGACGAATAAATACGATGACGATGACTCGCGGAGAAGGTTTGGGGCTTATATGTTTGCTGGCGTTATAGCGCTGCTGACATATGTGATCTTCGGAGCACCCGCAACAGTCGTTGGATGCGCACTTTTCATTGTTATCATTATTCTTATCACTAAGATAATTGATGATGAATTGAATGCGCTGTATGCCATAGTTGCAGTATATATAGCGTTTCTTGTAGCGCTAGTATATATGTATGCATGGCATATTAAGGCGTGAGTAAGAAGTATTCACGCCTTTGTTTGGCCTTAGCCCAAACGCACATTTATTTTTTGTAACAATCTGAGTTATATATTGGCGACTTTTATTAGGGCTCGTTCGATTAACAGCCATGGTTCGGCGCGGGATAGTTTCATGTCGTCATCAGCGGCGGCAAAAATTGTAATTATTTTGGCAGTACCAGATTTACCGATTTTTTTGGCAATTGGCTGCAGTTTGGACACGACATATGGATGAATACTAAAATCTTTAGCGATATTATCATCATTGGTAGCATTCGCAACGGCTGCCAATTGAAAGACTTGGCTGGACAGCAGTGCAAACAATCGGTAAGGGTCTTCGGACTGTTCTAAAATTTTTAGCATTTGGCGCAAATCATTGACGTCACCCCGCAGTGCCGTGTCAAACAGATTGAACACATTTTCAATCGGGTTGGGTTCGATAATATTTTTAATGACATCAACAGATGCAATATCGACTAGGGCCAGCTTTTCAAGAGCGTGAAATAATTGCCATTGGTCAATGCCAACCCAGCGTACCAAAGCATGAACACTCGATTTATCCATATCAATACCAAGTTTTTTGGATTCATCATTCACCCACCGTTCGGCAACCAGAGTATCGCGATCAGTCCAAGGCTGAAATTCATGAACAGTCGCCTGGTTTTTTAGCGCCTTAAAGGCTGTTGTTCGTTTGTCGGGCTTGGATTCGACCAACACCAAATGAATATCATCCGAAATGCGCGGCAACCAGTCGCCTAGTACTGGCCAAATGGCCTTGTTAGACCCCAAATCACGAATAATCACCGTTCGCGCCGTCGCAAACAAACTGACACCCATCAACAAATCCGGCAATTGCGCCAGTTGTAATGTACTACCGTCAATTCGTTCGACAACTCCATTAAAATCAGCCGTAATCTGCCGCAACGCCCGCTCGATTTCAAATGAATTTTCACCTAACAACAATGTAATCATCTAGGCTATTATAGCCTAGATGATTGGCTATTGGCTATTGGAAGGTGGCTATTGGCGCGATTGCAATTCGCCATTTTGCATATTCCAATGACTAAATGCTACTTCCAGCCATATTCTAATAGCCATATTCCAATAGCTACTTGCCAACAAGTTGGCAAGATGGGCAAATATGCGTGCCACGACCGGCGACGCGAATTTTGATTATTTCGGTGCCACAACGTGGACAGGCCAAGCCTTCACGGCGAAAAACGCGCGCAAAATCCATATAACTGCCTTTTTTGCCTTCGGCATTAACATAATTTCGATTAGTGCTGCCGCCTTTTTCGATTGATAAATTCATAACGGCGCGAACTTCGGTGTATAGCGATTGGAATTTGGAATATGAAATATGGCCAACAAGGGTTGCAGGGTGAATTTTGGCGCCCCATAACGATTCGTCAGCGTAAATGTTACCAACACCAGCAATTACTGATTGGTCCAATATAGCGGCTTTGATGGTGGTTCGAGCGCGGCGTTTAAAGCGTTCGGCAAACTGTGCAGCCGTAAAATCAGGCTCCAGTGGTTCGGGACCCACCCTTTTCATAAAATCGATATTAGGTACTTCAACCGTTGGCATTAAACGCACCCAGCCAAACTTGCGCTGGTCATTAAAATACAAATGCGTGCCATCATTAAATTCAATCGTCACGCGAGTTGATTTGTCAGGCAACGAATTAACCAAACTATCATTCGGATGGCCGCCGGCAAAGCGGTTTTCGCTTTCGTTGGCTATTGGAATTTGGCTATTGGAATTTGGCATTTCGCCACCTTCCATATTCCATTTGCCATATTCTATGTTTTCGTTTACGAAAACAAGCTGTCCTGTCATTTTAAGATGAATCACTAATGTATAATTTGTTGATAAATCAATCAGTAAAACTTTGGCGCGACGACGAACGTCGATAACGGTGGCATTAATTAAAAAATGCTTTACATCGGCAGGCGCATTCGGAAAAGACTTGGGATTATCCGTAACAGCAGTTTTAATAATCTTGCCAATAATTAATTTATGAAGCCCACGTTTGACGGTTTCGACTTCAGGAAGTTCAGGCATTAGGCAATCTCGATTAGCTTGCCTAGATCATTTTTTGCTTGGTCAATTGAATCAAAGATAATGCCCTGCATGCCGGTATTAATCGCGCTGGCGATATTGACTGGCGTGTCATCAATCATAATACATTCGTCGTTGTTAACACCAAGTTTTTCGGCCATTAATTCAAAGATTTTTGGATCAGGTTTAGTAATGCCAATATCACTAGACAAAATAACGGTATCAAATAAATTCATGCCATTCATAATTGGCAAAAAGTCATCTAGCCAGCCATGACCAATGTTGCTGAGTAGGCCAATTTTGTAGCGGCCAGTTGCCTTGATTTGCTTGATTAAATCGATTGACGATTGATTATAATTTTCGACGCTATAATATTTATTCATCGCATCATCCATACTTATGCCAGTTATAGCAACGACTGAATTGTAAAATTCTGAACGCGAAACCAAGCCAGAATCAGACTTACGTTCAAGTTCGGTCAGTTGATCTGAAAATTGTGGATACGTTTGGTGTAATAAATCGCGGCCAATTGTAATCAGGACGCCAAAGCAGTCAAAAATAACCGCTTTTACTGCCATAGACCGTTAATCATTGAATTAGATTTTGGAATTTGGTTAGTAAATAACTTAGTAATCGTACTGACGGTCGCATTTAGCGAACCGCGTGGGCTTGAACATGACGTTGCCCAAAGCTTTTTCAGAGTCTTATTCGACTGCAAAATTTCAAATTGATAAACATAACCAACCGAACAAATACCGCGAGTATCGTTGTTGGCACCTGTCAGCTCAGTACCCTTCATGTAGTTGGCATTGTTGAGTGCGTAAACAAATTGTTCGTAGGCTGGAATATTATTAGTTAGGGCGATGCTGTCAGTCGCTTGGTCTAAATAGCCTTTATACGTCGTTAAATTACGAGTATTTGGCGTAATTGTAATCTGATACGAGCGATAATTTTCATCAGCCGTCAGCGGTCCACGAACCGTCATACGAACAGCACGATCAGCCGATGTGCTGAGTAGCGATGTTATTGAAGTATCATTGGTAGTAGTGGTTGAGCTTGGAAATAAGATAATACGCGCCAGCGAAACAAGCGCAGCAATCACAACTGCGATAATGACTAGGGTCAAACCGACCGAAAAAATTTGTCTTGTTTTACGCTTTACCATGGGTGGTATTATACTATTCTTTCTCTGTTATGTCAATCAAAGCTCGCCCCAATTTTTGCCAATTGTGACGTCAACTTTTAATTTAATGCCCAGCTGTGGAGCGATGTTTTCCATGGTATTTTCCAAAATTTCGGCAATTTTTTCGGCATTTTCAATTGGCGCTTCGATTAAAATACTGTCGTGAATTTGCAAAATTTGCTCGCCCAGACCATTTAAGCGTTTGTCGACTTCGATCATAGCCAGTTTCATTAAATCAGCCTCGGTCCCCTGTATCGGCATGTTGGCAGCGGCACGTTCGGCACTGGTGCGAACCATGAAATTGCTGCTGTGAATATCGGGGGTTGGACGACGACGGCCAAAATATGTTTCGACGTAACCATCGGTTCGGGCTTGGTTTAAAATACCATCAATATACTTACGAATCGGCGAACGCAATTCGAAATAGCGATCGATAAACTTTTTGGCTTCAAATAAATTCATGCCGGTTGCGACACTAAGACCGTGTGGGCTCATGCCGTACAGCACGCCAAAATTAATCGTCTTGGCATCACGACGCTGGGTTTTAGTAACGTCATCAATCGGAATATTATAAATTTCGCTGGCGGTTTTGGTGTGAATATCGACACCGCTGTTAAAGTCATCAATCATTTGTTGGTCGCCTGCCATAACAGCCGCTAGGCGCAACTCAAATTGTGAATAATCGGCGCTGATAAAAACTTTGTCGCCGTCCGGAATAAAGGCGCTGCGGATTTGCCGACCTTGTTCGGTCCGAATTGGAATATTTTGCAAATTTGGATTAGTGCTACTAAGACGACCTGTGCTAGCAACATCTTGATTGAACGTCGTATGGACTCGGCCTTGATCATCAATCAATTTTGGCAAAGCGTCAATATAAGTATTTTTGAGTTTAGCTAACTCGCGGGTACGTTCGATTAATTCAATAATTGGATGTTGACCACGAAGTTTGTTCAATTCTTTTTGGCCAGTACTGTAAACGGTTTTACCTTTTTTAATACCGGCAGTTGGCAATTGCAATTTAGTAAATAACACCTCCGACAGTTGCGCTGGACTGGCAATGTTAAATTCATAACCGACCATTGTATATATTTGTTGTTCAAGGTCTAAATACTCATCACCCAGTACTGTGCTCATCGCGCCTAGAACGTGGGTATCAATTTTTATACCGCGATACTCCATCAAAAACAAAATGTAGGTCAACGGAAAATCAAAATCATGTGCAATTTTGGCAAACTTTGGTTCACGCTGAAAATCGATAATCTGTTGGTCATAAATATGCCAAATTGCCGCCACTGAAATTTCGGGCGTCTCGCCGATTGGCTGACCAACCAAACCTGGTAATGTTCGGTCTCGTTGCAGCGGATTAATCAAAAAAGCCGCTTGATGAATATCGTGAAGTTCACCAAAACGTACAAAAACACCTTTGGCGGCCAGCTGATGATACAAAATTTTACTGTCATAACTAATGACCGTCGCCAGTTCAAAAACTCGCCAAACACTGCGGTCTAATTGGTCAATTTTGGCGCTGCTGATTGTTTTATGGTCAGTTGACAACCAAATCGTATCGTCATCGGCATGCAATACAACTGGTCCATCAATCGACAGTGTTTCAGGCCAAGGCACGACCTGTAATTCAGTTAATCCTGCCCTTTCATCAATCACTTTTTCGGGCACTTTATGTAATTGCATGTGTTTTGGTAAACGTTTGATAAGCGAGAAGAATTCGAGACGTTTTAAAATAGCTTCGACTTTTTCCAGATTAATATCGTTAATATCAGCGATATCCCAATCAAGTTTGACTGGCGCATCAGTCCAAATACTGGCTAGTTCTTTGGTGACATAGGCCATTTTTTTGCCATCAGCCAGTTTTTTAGCAACAGTTGGTTTGATTTCGTCCAGATGTTCGTAAATATTGTCCAATGTGCCGAATTGTTGCAATAATTGGATGCCGGTTTTTTGGCCGATACCGGCAACGCCAGGTAAATTATCGGACGAATCACCCATTAAAGATTTCAAATCCAAAAATTGCTCAACACTAATGCCGTACTTTTTTTCAAAATATTCAACATCGAATTCTTCCAGGTTTGATAGCCCATTTTTCAATGCGTAAACTTTGACCAGCGGCCCAACCAACTGTAAAGCATCCAAATCGCTGGTCAATAAACAAGTTTCGATGCCTTTTGCGGTAGCCTCGCGCGAAAAAGCGCCCAAAATGTCGTCGGCTTCGTAATCGTCTAGTTCATAGAGTGGCCAGCCAAAAGCGTCCAGTAATTCGTATAGTATCGGAATTTGCTCGTAAAAGTCATCTGGGGCAGCTTTACGGCCAGCTTTGTATTCGGGATAGATTTCACGGCGTTTACGAATATTAGTACCGCGCTTGTCCCAAGCAATCGCTACATAATCAGGCTCTAGCTTTTTAATAAGTTCGATTGCCAGCGATGCGAAACCAAAGACACCACCAGTCGGAGTGCCGTCCGGCAATGATAAATTTGGCATTGAATAATATCCTCGATAAAATACAGATTTTCCATCAATAACCGCCAAACGTTTTGTCATATTACTATTATAGCCTAATTTAACAGGGATTAGGGACTGGGAAATGGGAAATGGGTTTATACGTCTGTTACAATTAATTATATGATTAATACCCGAAAAATTAAGATAGTCGCATTCGTCGGTTTGGCCGGTGCCGGAAAAAGTTCAGCCGCTAATTATATTACTGAAAAAGGCTACCCAAAGGTTTACTTTGGTGGCGTGATTTTAGATGCTTTGACTCAAGCAGGTTTGGATCATACCTCGGAAAATGAAAAAATGTTTCGCGAAGAATTACGCGCCAAAGAGGGCAAAGATTTCGTCGCCCAACGTATTATTACCCAAATTCGTGATTTAATTGCGTCTGGTCAGCACCGCATAGTAGCTGACGGTTTGTACAGCTGGACCGAATACAAAGCCCTAAAAAGCGCCTTTCCTGGTGAATTGATATTAATCGCCATTGTTGCTCCGCGCCGATTGCGTCACAGACGATTGTTGAATCGCCCTGTTCGCCCACTATCTCAATTTGAGGCTGATCAACGCGACTGGGCCGAGATTGAGAATTTGGAAAAAGGCGGACCAATTGCAATAGCCGACCATTATATTATTAATGAAGGCGACATCGAACAATTACATCAACAAATTGATACAGTTTTGGATGAAATTGAGTTTATTGTTTAACGATAAATAACATTGTGACTTATACGGGTCCTGCCGTCCGGTCCGCCCCTGATTTATAAAAATGGATTACCATTTTGTAGTAAATCGGGGGCACCCCGCCGAACGTCACCCGTTGAAATTTGATTTACACTAAAATATGCTTAACTTTTAAATCTATGCGCAATTAAGTCCAGCTCCACTATGTTCATACAGATGGATGCGAAGCGGTAGCGGAGGCCAAGCGCCACGTGCTGACCCGAAAGGGTCACACGTAGAGCGGCCATTTGTATGAATTTAGTGGTGATGGACGGCAGAAAAGCTGAACTATCCCAAATATTCGTGCAATTTTTTGGCGTCTTTGTGTTTGCGAAGTTTGGCGAGGGCTTTAGCTTCGATTTGGCGAATACGTTCGCGAGTGACGGCGAATTCACGACCGACTTCCTCTAAGGTGTGTGACTTGCCATTTTCCAATCCAAAACGCATTTTGACAATTTTTTGTTCGCGATCAGATAATGACGACAAGACAGATTGAACTTGTTCTTTTAATAATTGTGAAGTGGCTGATTCTTCAGGGGTTGCACTGTCGCCGTCTTCGATAAAATCACCGAGGACTGAGTCTTCGTCTTCACCATCGCGACCAACACCAGCGTCTAGTGACGAGATGTCTTGTTTGATTTTGATAACATATTCAACTTTGGCAGGTTCCATTTCAAGTTCCTTGCCTAGTTCTTCGATAGTTGGCTCACGGTTTAATTCTTGGGTCATGCGACGTTGGGTGCGCAATAATTTGTTGATTGTTTCAACCATGTGAACCGGAATACGAATCGTACGAGCTTGGTCGGCAATGGCACGCGTAATCGCTTGGCGAATCCACCAAGTTGCGTATGTACTGAATTTAAAGCCTTTGTCTGGGTCAAATTTTTCAACGGCGCGCAGCAAACCAGTGTTGCCTTCTTGGATTAAGTCCAAAAAGTCCAAACCGCGACCACTGTAACGTTTAGCAATCGAAACAACTAAACGCATGTTAGCTTCGGCCATTTTGTCTTTGGCTTTTTTATCACCGGCCACAACGCGTAGTGCCAAGGCAAGTTCATCTTCAGAATTTAGCAAAGGAATTTTGCCGATTTCGCGCAAATATAAACGGACGCTGTCATCACTGGCATCGTCAAAATATTGACCTTTATTTAAGGTGTCTTCGTCGTCCTCTTCTTCGTCAATCAATTCATCGGGTGCGGGACCGTCAATGTTGGCAAGTGGAATATCAATCACTTCCAAATCTTCAATTGATTCAATCGCTTCCGGCACGTCTGGGGTTAAAACAATATCTTCGTCGTCATTAACTACTTTTTTATCTTTTACCACTTTGTATCTCCTTGATTAGATTGTTTAATTGAGATCGAATTTCGTTAGCTTGAACGTCGTCACCTAATAATTCTAGGTCGCGTAATTTTTCAGTTAATATTTCTTTTTGCTTTTTCTTGTGCTCGGTGGCAACTTGGCGGAGCAATCGTGCCGTTTCAAAGTAACGATCTTGGTCGTTCCATTCGGCATATCGAGCGTCGGCCCTTAATAGTAATATTTTTACATAGATATCATAATTTTGCAAGCTTTCAGGTGTATCGCGAACAGGTTTGCCGCCACATTCAGACAAATATTTAGCAACTGCTTGCCTTTCATCGCCCGTAAAGGTCTGAATATCGACTAATTTAAACAATTCATGGGTTGCGCCATCAATCAGTGCTACCGCCAATAAGTTGTCTTGATATGAGGCTGGGTCGTGTAAGACATCAGATTGCGAAACTGGCACTTTGTATGACCTTTCGGACTTTTTGACGCCACTATCCAATTTTTCTTTCAGCGCATCAACCGACGAATCACTAATTTTGGCAATTTTAATCAAATAATATTCTTGTTCAACCGAATCGGTCAGCAATCGTACTAAATCCAGCGCTACAGTCGTAAATCGACGTTTGCCAGCCGCTGTTTGCAGGTCTTCACGCAAAGCATATTGCTTTAACAGCCAATCGACCGCTGGTTCGGCGTTATCAATCGCCTGCTGCCATAATTTAGGGTCGGTTTGAATCAATTCATCTGGGTCTTTGGCGCCACCAGGCAGCGTAATAATCGTCAAATCAACGCCAACATTTTGAGCAATCGGAATAGAACGCTCAGTCGCCGCCAGGCCGGCTTTGTCGCTATCAAACGCTAAACGAATATGACTGCTGAGGCGCACCAGGGCCCGCAAATGATGTTCAGTCATTGCCGTGCCGGCGGTTGCTACAACTTGATTAATGCCGACTTGATGACTGCTAATAACGTCCAAGTTGCCCTCGACGATTACCGAATAATCACCCGTCCTAATTGATTCTTTGGCTTGCGACAAACCAAAGACGTGTCGGCCTTTGTCGTACAGCAAAGTTTGTGGCGTATTTAGATATTTTGGCGCTTTGTCATCATCAACAATAATGCGACCCGTAAAACCAATTACCTGTCCCGTGCCGTCCATCAATGACACCATCATGCGGCCGCGGAATAAATCACCACCGTATTGATTGACTAGTCCAGCCTGTGATAATTCGTTTTTGGTAAAACCTTTTTTGGTTAAAAATTGCACCAAGGCATCGCCACTGGTTGGCGCATAGCCGATTCTAAAATCTGTCACAATTTTTTTGCTAAGTTTACGTTTGCCAAAGACATACTCCATGGCGTGTTGGTTTTTAATTAAACTTTGTTGGTAATAATTGGCGGCCAAATCATGGGCCTGCAGCAGCCTTTTTTTACGCGCTGCGATTTCCTGGCTGCCTTTGGTATCATAAATCGTTAAATCAACGCCAGCTTTGCGCGCCAGCATTTCAAGGGCCGATCGAAAATCAACACCTTCAACTTCCATAATAAATGTAAAGACATCGCCACCCTTGTTGGACGAAAAGTCATGCCAAATATGTTTGTCAGGACTGACGTAAAAACTTGGCGTTTTTTCGCCGCTAAATGGACTGAGGCCACGAAAGTTTCGTCCGGCACGCTTAAGAGGAACGTATTCGCCAATCACGTCCTCGATATTCAGCCGCGCCCTAACTTCCTCTTTGGCATCTTGCATAATATTATTATACCTCTGTTAGGACATAACTCAAAGCAAACGGCAAGAGTTGACCGATATTTTGATAATCCATCCGTTTATGCTTAAATAGCAACAGTATGTATCCCAATGACAACAAACAACCACTTCCTGTCGATTACCTAAATCAAATTGCGCCAAATCAGACGCATAAAATTAATTTGTTCAACAAACAGCCACTACTGTTGGGTGGCATTGGCATTATCGTATTATTAATCGTCACAATCATCGTCGCCAGTCTTATGTCGGGTGGCATTAAACCAACTGAACGTCTAGCAGCCAGGTTAACAGCCACCGCTAGCGTAGTTGATGATGCAAAAACCAAGATGAAAAGCAGCCAATTACGTGCTATTAACGCCACTCTTAGTAGCCTACTGATAAATTCTGTCCGCGACATCACACCAATCCTAACCAAGGATGGAATTAAAATTGATAAACTTAGCAAATCAGTGGTTACTGCCGAATCGACCGATGCTATGATGGCTAGGTTGGAAGACGCCAGATTGAATGTTAAATACGACCGCATTTACGCCCAAGAAATGGCAACTCAATTGGAAAATATATTAATTTTGATGAACCAGATCGAAAACAGCACCAGTAGTTCTAGTTTAAAAACATACCTGAGTGACAATATTACAAACCTGCAACCGATTCAAAAACAATTTAGCGATTTTCAAGATCCTACGCTTTAATCAGCATTGACTAAATTATAGCTAATCGAAACCAAACTTTTTAATTCGTCATCTGGCACCTGTCCTGTGCAAATAATTGTGTTCCAGTGTTTTTTGTTCAAGTGATAGCCGGGCAGTACTGTTTCGTAATCTTCACGTAGCTTCTCGGCCAGCAAAGGGTCACATTTTAAACTAACCCGCAGCGGATTAGTGTTGTCGGCAATCAGCGCAAACATTTTGCCACCACCAGTTTCGGTATGACCGATTTTATATACCGATGTGCCTTCGCCAAACGGAAAATCCAACCATGAATTTGGAAAACTGAGTATGTAATCTTCGATTTCTTTATGTGTCATATGGTCTATTCTACAGACTATTATGCGATTGAAGCAAATTTTTCATCAAATTATTTGATTTTAGTTAGATAATATTTTAGCTCCATGATACTACCACGAATATCATCCAGGGCTCGATGCTCATCTGGTTTTACAAATTTCTTCTTATATTTACCGTCAAACACAACTTTCCAAGCACTGACGTCTAACATTCGATAATGCAATTTGGCATCAAATTTTGGCCAGTTAGCAACAATAAATCGTCTGTCCATATGGATTGAATTACCACCTAGTAAAACTGGCTTATCCGATTTAAAATGTTTGTCAATAAACGCCAATATTTCGTCTTCGATCTCAGTTAATTTTTTGCCGTTTTGATTTTGTTCGATCAAGCCGTCTCTGGAATCAGTATGATAATCCCAAAAAGCCGAATTCGCAGCCAAGCGTTTGTTTAAAATTCTAGTTTTGTTTTTTACAATACCATGATAAGTCGCAATTTCAGTAAAGTCCCAATCAGTCGCAATTGCGGCAACTTCAAGTATCAAATCATCATCTGCCGATAAACCTGTCATTTCGAGATCAAGCCATAATATTTTTCCAAAGGTATTTTTAGGCATAATTAATCTTTCTTTTTATCAAACTTATCGATCTTCAAAAAACCAACAATAACGTATACAACCAAAGCGATGACAATAAAATTAATCATGTCATTTAGGAATATTCCGTAACGCAATGTGATTGGCTGTCCACTGGATGTTTGCCCCATTTTCCAAGCCAAACCCTTAATACCTTCAGCTGAACCCAATATTAGCCCCAATGGTGGCATAACAACGTTATCAACTAGTGATTTGACCATGACACTGACCGAACCACCTAAAACTAAACCAACTGCCAACCCAACAACACCTTGAGTGCGAATAAACTCAAAAAAAGATTTAATTTGCGATTCACCCGCAATGACAATATTAAATGGACTTATATTGGCTTTTTTTGAATTTTTTTTAGCTTTTGACATCTTATCTCCTTTAATAGTCGTCATAATTACATACTTCCTGGTACTTCAATACCTAATAAGCTCAAGCCGTGTGTAAAAACTTGGCTAACTTTTTGCAATAATTGAAGCCTGGCCTGTTTTTGAACATCAGTCACATCACCAATCGCAATTGGCGTGGTTTCGTAATAGCGATTCAAATCACGTGCTAATTCATACAAATAAGTCGCGATTTTATGCGGTTCAAGGTCGCGGGCCGCAAGGCGCACAACATCTGGATATTCCAGCAACTTCAAAATAACTGCTTTTTCGGGTGCCCAATCGTACTGTGAAATATCCGTCTGAATAATTTCGTTATCGTGCAAAATTTTATTCACACGTACTGTCGTATACTGAACATATGGCCCGCTGACTCCAGACAATGCAAAAATACTGTCCCAACTAAACAAAATATTAGTGCGACGATCGGCTATAAAGTCGCTGAATTTAATGGCGCCAAGTGCAATTTTTTTGATGTCGTCATCTGATACGTCGCGGTCTTTAACGACTTCGCGAGCTTTTTGCTCGGCTTGATTTAGTAATTCTTCCATCAACACAACGCCTTTGCGGCTGCTCATTTTTTCGCGGGTGCCATCGTCATTTAATTGGTCGATCACGCCAAACCACAAATGAACCATTTCGGTCTGAATGCCAAGTTTTTTAGCTAACGCAAATAATTGCGTAAAATAAAATTGTTGTTCAGCACCAACTGCCAAAATAATTCGATCAGGATGCCAGTTATCTTGGCGATACATCGTTGTCGCCAAATCAGTTGTAGCGTACAGCGCCGCACCATTCGATTTTTGAACCAGCAGCGGCACTTTAATCCCAAATTCATCAAGCGGCACAATCACTGAACCGTCATCATTTTGAATCGCAATCCCCCGACCTAACAAATCTTGAACGATTTGTTTGCCCTGTGGCGCAAAAAAGGCTTCGCCAAGTTCAAAATCAGTCGATATTTTCAAACGATTCATAACTTCATGAATATGAGCCAAACTAATTTCATTAAATCGTTGGCTGTAACTAACCGCTTGTTGGTCGCCACTTTCTAGTTTCAACAGCCACTGTTGGACTTCATTTGCCAGTTCAGATCCACCAGTCGCTTCTTCGTCTTTTAACGCTTTTTTGGTTTCGATATAGACCCGACCTAATTCGTAAACACCATCAGTTGCCAATTTTTCATCATTACTAAATTTTAAAAATCCAACTACCCAAATACCAAACGGCGCGCCATAATCGCCCAAATGATTATCAGTAATCACTTTCCAGCCAGTTGCTTCCATTAATCGTTTGACAGCCCAGCCTTGGTTACCAGGTCTTAGATGTCCAACACTATATGGCTTGGCCATATTTGGGCTGGGATATTCAACAACCACGGTTTTACCGGCGCCATCATTATTTTCACCGTATTTATCAGACCAAGTAGACTGCAAGTTATCGGCTAACTTTTTTGATGACAATTTTAGGTTAATAAAACCAGGTCCAGCCACTGAAACGTCAGTATAATCACTGGTTTGACGCAAACTTTCGGCCAACTGTTCAGCAATTTCGCGCGGATTTTTGCCAAGTGGTTTTGCCAACTGCATAGCCACATTAGTCGCAAAATCGCCAAAATCTGAGTCAGGACGGCTTAAATGAACTGTCTGTTCTACATTAAATAACTGTCTAATAACTGTTTGAATTGATAAATTTATTGCATCCATTAACATAAGTATAGCAAAAACCAAGGCTTTATCTCGTATAATAGATACAACATGAATTATATTTATTCCAACACTCCAATTGAAGCCGCAGCAACCGATTTGGCCGACAAATTATTTAAGCATCTATCCAGTGGTGAACGCGTGCTGTTTTTGATGTCAGGTGGATCAAGCATTCCAATCTCAATCATGGCCAGTAAAATTTTAAATGGTGTTAATTTATCAAATTTATACGTCAGCCTAACAGATGAAAGATACGGTGAAGTTGGACATGCCGAAGAAAATTGGCAACAACTAATCGACGGCGGTTTAGACCTGCCTGGCGCTAATTTATATCGCCCATTAATCGGCCAAGATATCGACAAAACTACTAAATTATTTGGCGAATGGATAGCCGAACAACTTAACAAAGCTGATTTTTCGATCGCAATTTTTGGTATGGGCGCCGATGGCCATACCGCCGGCATCAAACCTGGCAGCAAGGCCGCTAAATCAACTGATATTGCCGTATCATTTAAAGGCGATGACTTTGAACGTATTACTATTAGCCTGGTTGCAATTACACGCATCAACGAGGCTATCATTCAGGCGTCTGGTGCCAATAAAAAAGCTATTATTCATGACTTGTTGTATTACGAATCACCCATTGAAGACCAGCCAGCTCAAGTTTTAAAGAGTATTCCAGAATCGACAATATATACTAACAATCGCAAGGAGGAATTGTAAATGAAAATTGCTATATCAGGACTAGGCCGCATGGGCGGTCAAATTGCCAAAAAATTAGCCGAAAACGGTCATACAGTCATTGCACACGATCGCAGTCCCGAGCCAATTGATGCTGCTGCCGAATATGGTGCCATACCTGCCCACGACAAGCAAGCAGTCATCGATGCTTTTGACGGCCAACCAGTCGTTTTGTGGATTATGATTCCAGCTGAAGTAATTGAAAGTGTCATCGACGATTGGCTGACATATTTGCCAACCGGCAGTATTATTATCGACGGCGGTAACAGTGATTACCGCGGCGACCAAGCTAGGGCCGACAAAGTTGCCGCCCATGGCAGCACACTACTCGACATCGGCACCAGCGGCGGCGTTTGGGGTATTGTTAATGGCTTTTCAATGATGGTTGGTGGTGACAAAACTGCCTATGACACCGTCGTACCAGTCCTAGACACGTTATCAACGCCACGTGGCGGCCATCAATACTTTGCCGGCAGCGGCAGTGGCCATTACGTCAAAATGGTTCATAACGCTATCGAATACGGCATGATGGAATCATTAGCCGAAGGCTACCGTATGTTGTCCGAAGGACCGTACAAAAATATCAATCTGGCCGATGCTGGCGATATTTGGCAAAAAAGCAGCGTCGTCACGTCTTGGCTAAACGATTTAACTCATCAAGCCATCCAAGAAAATCCAAATTTAGACGGCATCAGTGGCGTCGTTGCTGAATCGGGCGAAGCTCGTTGGACCCTAGAAACCGCCGACCAATTAGGCATTCCCCTGCCAGCTATTAAGGCCGCATTTGATGTTCGTTTGGCGTCTCAAAAAGGCGAAATTAACTTTGCAACCAAATTACTAGCTGCCATGCGCAACAAATTTGGCGGACACAATATCAACGGACAGCAATAATTTCAGTTTAATGCAAAAACTAGCACAAAATAACACCTTTAGAGGACTGTCCTCCAACATGGTATCACCCTTGTAATTAAACATACCCTGCAACAAAACAGTTGGCTAATTAAATTTTATTTGTGAAGATAACTTGTTCCAATAACTCTGTATTCTTTCTGTTAGGGTTAGGTCTGTAAGCAAATGACCGTCTTTTGATATATGGCTTCGTATTGCTTCAATACTAGGAAATCGTTTAATCCAATCAATAATATCGATATTGGGATAGGCCTCTTTTAAACTTGATTTTAATTTTTGAGCTGCTGAATCGGCACCTGGTTCTATATCTTCTTCGGTAAGCTCAAAGTAAGCATTAATAAAATCTTTGATATCAATCTTTTTTACGCCCTTTTCACATAGAGTATGTAACAGTAATCTTGGTTCGGGATAAGAGCCTGACTTTTTGCTGGGATCAATGATATCGTATGATTTATCTGTTAAGCTTTTTGCAATATGCTCGGTCACTGCCTCATTAATTATTGTACTGCCGTTGCAATCACCAAAAATCTGGCGAATGCCATTACGGTGGATCTTGTTACCAATAATCTCAACAGTACTTATTACGTGATTAAGTTCGTGAAAAGATGAAACGTTGACTGATTTCTCACCTGAAAAATACACGTTTTCATGTAGCTCTCTGCCTTTATGTATCACGTCGTATACGAATGCGCTAGACTGGCTATTAACGAACCCTTCATGATAACAATCGTCAATCGTAAAACGAATATCATCTATATGATTTAGAGATTTTAGTGTCGCCTCGGAAATCCAACCTTCGTGAACGGAGTCATGAATATGGTCTTTGTACTCGGCTTTTTTTTGATTATAAGTATCTGACAAATCATTATTGTATTGCCTATGGCTGTAGTTATACCATTCCAAGAAATTCAAGAAGGTAGCATTATCGATAATGTATTTTCCAAGTAGGTTCTTTTTAGTCAACTTTTCTAAAACTTTTTCGCCGACACTTCTATCTGTGACCGACATGTCACTCAACACAAAACTATCAACAGCATATTTCCCAAGTTTAATATTTTTTGTGGAAGTTCCAAAAATTTTTTCAATAAAACGGCCAGATTTATCTAGAATCGTCTCCTTGCTAGATATCGTACGATATAGCCATGGGCTATTATTGCTAATGTCGTATTTGTCGCAATATTGCGATGCTAGATAAGGATCATTTTTTATAGTATTACGTGCTTTTCGAATATATTCATCTAAAGAATAAGCGTTATCTTTTAGTTTTTCTATATCATCAGTTTGTTGTGTTAGTTTGACATGCGCATTGTCAATTGCTATTTCAACAGCAAAATTACCTAGGCCAGAATCTTGGACTATATGATTATCGTACTTATCCTCTAAACACTCAAAACTAGGGCCTTTGAGGTCCCGATAATTCAATCGATTTGACACTTCACTAGACATGTAAAATATATTCTGTCACATAAATGATTAAATGTCAATCGCAACTAATCCTAGTTTAGACCTCGGTTGAATATCTCTACACTATTTACTATTTAACAGCCGCTTTTATAAGTCCGATGAAAAGTGGGTGCGGTTTAGTTGGTCGGGAACGAAATTCGGGGTGAGCTTGGGTGGCGACGAAATATTTATTGGCTGGCGCTTCGATATATTCAACCAATTTTCCATCTGGCGACAATCCACTAACGACTAGCCCACCTTTATTAATTTCGGCCAAAAACTTTTGATTAACTTCGTATCGATGACGATGACGTTCAGTGATATCTAATTGTCCGTAAGTTTTTGCGACCAATGATTCTTTTTGTAATTTTGCCTTGTAATCACCCAGTCGCAACGTACCACCAGTCGATTCTTTGCCGGCTTGGCCGTTCATAATGTAAACAACGTCATGTTCGGCTTCGGGCATAAATTCGGTACTATGGGCCGCCTTTAGACCAGCTTTGCGGGCGCTAGCAATCACTGCCGCTTGAAGTCCTAAACAAATACCCAAATACGGCACATCGTTGTCCAAGGCGTAACGTGCGGCGTCAATTTTGCCTTCAATACCACGTTTGCCAAAACCACCAGGCACAACGATGGCATCAACAGCCTTAAAATCTTTTTTGGTCGCAATTTCAGCATTAATCCAATTCAACTTCAAGGCAACTTTTTCACGCCAAGCAGCTGCTTTTAGGGCTTCAACAATCGAAATATAGGTATCTTCGTTATCAATATATTTTGCAACCAAACCAACCGTCACTAATTTATCAGGTTTGCTGGTTTGACGGCTGACAATTGTTTTCCAAGCCGACAAATCGGGCTCTTTGTCGTTGCCCGAAAAGTCAGATAACAGATTACTTAGTTGGCTTTTAGCTAAAATCAACGGCACCCGATAAACCGTATCGGCATTCGGCATCAACAAAACATTTTC
Organism: Candidatus Saccharimonadota bacterium; assembly: GCA_037141755.1. Taxonomy (GTDB): domain Bacteria; phylum Patescibacteriota; class Saccharimonadia; order Saccharimonadales; family Saccharimonadaceae; genus UBA1547. Next base: position 22,204 of record JBAXBX010000005.1, on the reverse strand, counting down.
TTCGGGTACACCGCCAAATAGACTAATTTTTTTTGCAATTCCAGCTGGCGCTGGCGTATCAGTCCTGACAACCACAGCATCTGGAAAAATTCCAAAACCACGCAAATCTTTTAAGGCATTCTGGGCTGGTTTGGTTTTGAACTCTTTGCTAGTACCAATAAACGGCACGTAAACAACGTGAATAAACAGACAATTTTGACGTCCGACACGTTGCGAAAATTCGCGAATCGCTTCAACAAAACTCAGACCTTCATAATCTCCGACTGTGCCACCAATCTCAACAATGTGAATATCACTATCGCCAGTTTCGGCGGATTCTAGTATTGCAGTTTGAATTGACTTGGTTAAATGGGGCACTAATTGGACGGTTTGACCTTCAAATTTGCCAGCTCGTTCATCATTCAGCAAATCAAATAAAAGCCTACCGGCCAAAGTAGCGCTTTTTTGAGTTAATTCAATATCCAAGAATCGTTCGTAATGACCTAAATCCAGGTCAGTTTCGGCGCCATCACGCGTTACAAAGCATTCGCCGTGCTCCCTAGGATTCAAAAGGCCCGCATCCACATTCAGATACGGGTCGCACTTTTGAATTGAAACTTTAACACCTTTGGCTTGCAATACGGCACCGATACTAGCCGCGGTGACACCTTTTCCTACCCCTGATAACACGCCCCCAGTTACAAATATGTATTTCTGTTTTTTAGCCATGAATTTTTTATTATCTCCATGGGATTTCATTGTAGCACGCGAATATTAAACTACGCTACATCTAGTGTGGTATGTTGTTTTTTCTACGCTAAAATTGACTGAGCTGAACTGCCCTTTGGATAGGTTTTTGGCTGTTGTTGCCAACTGTTCCAATCATCTTGAATCGGCTTTAATATTTGCCAACTTCGTAGTACCTCATCACTACCTGTAAACAGACTCTTTTCGCTGGAAATGGCATCAACCAACACCTGTTCGTAAGCGTCAGGTAATTTAACGTTACTTTCGTAATTAAAGCTAAGATTTCTTGATTCAAATTCACGACTGTAACCTGGTTTTTTGACAAATAATTCGATATTTATACCTTCATTAGGTTGAATTTTGAACACCAAGCAGTTACTTTGAGCACCGTTACTAGTTTTGAGTCGAATGCGAATTTCAGCGGTCGTTTCAGATAACTGCTTGCCGGTCGTTAATCGAATCGGCACACCAACCCAATTTGGCTGATTAGATGACATTTCAATCGAAACAAAAGTCTCGACCTGGCTGTCATTATTATTTACCTCTTCTTTATAGCCCTCGTATTGCGCCCGAACGACTTTACCGGGATCAACAAGCTGCAACTGGTTTAGGGCCGCCAAACGCAGCTCTGGCATTCTTTCCCACTCAAGTCCCTGTGGAATATCCATCAAAGTTAAAGTCAGCAGTTGCATTAAATGCCCCTGGACTAAATCACGCAATGCGCCAGTTTGTTCATAAAACTGAGCTCGGCCATCGATACCGCCAGTTTGCAATGACACAATCTCGACTGACTCAATAAAATTGTTGTTCCAAATATGATAAAACAAAGCGTTACGTGCCCTAAAAGCAATAATGTTTTGGGCCATTTCTTTAGCTAAATAATGGTCAATCCGATAAATCTGCTGCTCTTGATAATGATTGGCGGTTTGCTCAATCAGTTTTTCGGCCGATTCTAGGTTGATGCCAAACGGCTTTTCGAACAAAATTTTTACATTCGGCGTATTAATACCAGCTTCACCTAAGAAGTCGACGATTTGCGCCGTTGAAAGTGGCGGCACGGCCATATAAATCAACAATTGTTCGTCATCGCCCAGCGCAACATACTGTTTCAACCTTAGATATTCGTCAGCTGACGCCAAATCCATCGTAAAAATCGATAATTTACCATCTAAAAAGGTTTTATTGCCACAATGCACAAAAAGTTCAGGCTGATTAACCTCGTGACGCGACACACCAATCACCGACAAGTCATCAAAATTACCTGTACTAATAATTTGTTCTAGCGCCGGCAACAATTTACGCGTCGCCAAATCACCCGTAATACCAAAAATAAGTAATTTTGTAATCATAACTGTAATAATTATACACCTTTCAGGATGGCTATTGGCTATTGGAATATGGCTATTGGCTAATTACCAATAACCATTTTTACTATGTTCTATATTACATTCGCTGTCCAGCGAAACTAAATGCAATTTCCAGCCATATTCCAATAGCTATATTCTAATAGCCAACTAGGCGAATTTTTTAACAGTCTCTGATACAACCGTTACCACTTGACTATCGAACATCGATGGCAAAATTTTAGTTGGCGACAAATCAACAACCGAATCAGCCAATGCCTGAGCCACATTACTGAACATCTCTATCTTGAATTGCGGAATATTAGCTTCTAACATACCCTTAAATACACCAGGAAAAACCAGCGAATTATTCAATTGGTTTGGAAAATCACTGCGACCCGTAGCGACCGCCAATGCACCAGCGGCCAACGCCTCATCTGGCAATATTTCAGGTTGTGGGTTAGACAGTGCAAAAATAACTGGTTTTGGCGCCATTGTTCGCACCATATCCTGCGTCAAAACACCCGGTTTAGACACACCAACAAAAATATTAGCGCCCTTAACGGCATCAGCCAACATGCCTTCAAACGGCTTCGCTACGCTAGCATCAATTAGTTCTTGTTTTTCAGCCGTCAATTCTGCCCTGCCAGCGTGAATAATGCCTTGGCTATCACAAAATAAAATATTTTTGATACCATAACTCATCATCAACCTGGCCGTGGCAACACCAGCTGATCCAACGCCATTAATCACGACCTTGACTGCATCTTTGGTGATATTCATTAATTTTAATGAGTTAATCATACCCGCCAAAACAACTGTGGCAGTACCCCATTGGTCGTCATGCATGACTGGAATCGACATTTCGGCCCGCAACCGTTTTTCAATTTCAAAGCACCTTGGTGCCGAGATATCTTCTAAATTAATGCCGCCGAAAACAGGCGCAATTTGCTTGACCGCTTTTATAATTTCTTCGGTATCCTGCGTATCTAAACAGATTGGAAAGGCATCAACGCCAGCAAATTCTTTGAAAATCGCCGCTTTGCCTTCCATAACGGGTATTGCCGCCAACGCACCTAAATTCCCTAGTCCCAATATAGCCGAGCCGTCGCTAACAATCGCAATTGTATTACGTTTCAATGTATATTCACGCGCCAATGATGCGTCGCGGCCAATCTCGCGCGAGACTTCAGCCACGCCAGGAGTATAAGCCAGCGCTAATACTTCGCGCGAATCTAATTTAACTTTACTTACTGTCTCAATTTTTCCGTGGTGTAATTTATGTAAATCTAATGATTGTTGATATACGTCTTTTTGCATATATCTATTTTACTATTTTTGAAGTCAAAATAGTGTTGTCGAATTATGATATAGCTAATTCTTAGACGTCGTGACCAGTGTAGGACAAATTGAAGCTTTTGTTAATCAATGGGAAGTCAGGCACAATATTGCCCGGTCCACAAAAACCAACGACTTGCCAATTAATGAACGACGGATCGCGAACCATAACACGATCAATCTCATCTTTTGAACCTGTAATTACAGTATAAATTATCTCACCGCGCCAACCTTCAACACAGCTGATACCGATACTATTAGGTTTTAAATTAACATTGTCATATTTAGCTTTAATTTGTCCGCCAGGAATTTTGTTAAGCGCATTTTTAATAATTGCCAGTGACGAATAAACTTCTTTGACGCGAACATTAAATCTAGCCTGTACATCGCCTGTTTTTTCAAACGCGATATCAAATTCAGATAGCTCAGCATAAGCCGCATAAGGATAATCAACTCTGACATCATTTTTCAAACCAACAGCCCGTCCAGCGACTCCAACTACACCATAATCAACCGCCACATCATGTGGCAACTTACCAGTTGTTTTAACTCTATCCAAAAACGATGCACTATTGTTGGCGATCGCAATCACTTCAGCGAAATCCAGCTCGATGCTTTCTAGTTCGGCCAGCAAATTATGAGCCTGGTCTGAATCAATATCCTTCGTAACGCCACCAATATTATTGACTGAGCGCAAGAATCGGCTACCAGTCAGTTGTTTATTGCGACGCATTACAATTTCACGCAACCTTTGGCCATTTACACCACCAAAACCAAAACCAGTATCCAGCATAATCATACCGATGTCACCAAAGTGATTAGCTAAACGCTCAAGCTCGCTGTAAATAACACGCAAATACTGTGCTCGACTTGGTACTTTTATGCCGGCCAACGTTTCAATCGCCTGACAAAACGCCAGCGAGTGCGAAAATGTGCTATCGCCGGAAATTCGCTCAGACAATTTAACTTTGTCATTAAGACTTAGCTGTTCAAATAACTTCTCGCTGCCCTTATGAACGTAGCCTAAACGGGCCTCCAACAGCATAATCGACTCACCAGCCATACTAAACCTAAAATGGCCTGGTTCGATAATACCAGCGTGAATCGGACCAACTGGGATCTCGTAAATGCCATCGCCGTCAACCCTTTGATATTCATACGTGCCCGACGTAACCTTAGGACGAGTTGTATATTTAAAATCTTTACGAAGTGGATATTGCCCATCAGGCCAATTTTCGTGCAACAGTAGCGGACGGTTGTCAGAAATACCGGTCACTTTTACTCCAAATAGCGATTGAACTTTGCGTTCGTAATAACTAGCGGCTTGAGTTTCGGATGTAATTGAAACAAAACTATCACCTTCTTTTACGCAAACATAAGGAACGATAAAGATATTTTCTTTGGGTACGCCAAAGACATACCATATCTTGAAACATCCATCGGCCTTACGATTGTCAGTACAATCTAGCAGCTTTAAATTCAAACCTTTGTCGGTATGTAAAACATGGGCTACGTTCAAGATGTCATTTGGTGCAACTTCAAAAGTGACAATATTATCATAATATTTTGGCGATACGTTTTTTGGTAGGTATTGACTAAATTTTTTCATATACTAAATCTGCCCTGCTGCGTTATGAATTAATGTTTGAATAAATGGTGGCATGTAAAAACTCAAAATCAAGGCCAATAATACCATCGCTACTGGAGGAATAATCAACCAAAGATTCTTTTCACCAACTTTGATATCCTTAGGCTTGTCACCAAACAACATGCTGCCAGTATTGCGCATAAAGCCGATAAACAAAATCGCAATAGCAGCAATCACAATAACCACGACTACTGGATATTGGCTAATGCCGCCCGTAAGCGTAAAGAATTCAGTAAAGAAAATACCAAATGGCGGCATACCAGTAATTGCCAGCACGCTGGTCAACAACATTACGCCCGTTATTGGCGCTACCTTCAACACACCTTTGACTAGTTTTATATGTCCGGTGCTATATTTAAGCATTAGATTACCAGACGAAAAGAATAACGACGATTTAATCAACGCGTGATAAATCATATGTGATATCGCCGCAATAGTCGCGATGCCACCAAAACCAAAACCAAGAGCAATGATTCCCATATTTTCAACGCTTGAATATGCCATCATACGTTTGTAATGCAACTGGTTAACAATAATAATCGCCGCAAAGACAACTGACATGGCGCCAAAGATTACTAATAAACGGCTGGCAAAGTCCGGACCAACAATAATATCAGTTACTGTCTTGAAGCGGATTATGACGTACATCGCCACGTTCAACAAAACTCCAGACAACAGAGCGCTAACTGGTGAGGGCGCTTTACTGTGCGCATCAGGTATCCAGGTGTGCATTGGCGCCAAACCGGCTTTAGTGCCGTAACCTACTAAGACAAAGATAAAGGCTACTTTTGTCATAACTGGATTCAAACTGCTAGCATTAGCGATTAACGACTGCCAAGTAATAAACTCGCCAGCGGCTACAGTTTGTGACACTGTAAAATACAGCAACGTTCCAAAGAATCCCAACAACAAACCAATTGAATTAATTATCAAGTATTTCCAAGCTGCTTCCATAGCTGATGGCTTGTTGTAGTAACTGATCAACAAGGCAGTCGATAACGTCGTCGCTTCGACACAAACCCATGTAAAGATTGGGCTACTAGACGAAACCGCCAGATACATTGCTGCTAAAAATAGGTTGACAAGCGCAAAATACAATCGGATTTGTTTTGTATCAATTATTTTTTTCTTTAATTCAGTACCAAGATATGCAATCGAATATATAATCGCTGCCAACCCAACTGTTGCAATAATCAACATAATAATTGCGCCCAAAGAATCAACATAAATAAACTTGAATGGGCTGTAGTTGCCATCGTTTGATACTTTAATCGCTATGTCTGAAACGCAAACGAATGATACCAAGGCGGCAATAACCGACAAGGTTTGAGCAACTTTGATGCGACGCGCAAAATAACTAGCAATGGCTGTGATAATTAAAACTGCAATAAATATTAATTCCATAATTAACCCTTCAAATTCTTCATATTAGTTGCATCCAACGTACCAAAATGCCTAAATATCATCGACACAAATACTACCGCCAGCAATATCCAGATGAATATATCAAATATAATACCAAGTTGAAACAATGGTGATTGTTCTAGGCCAGCAAATATCGCAAACATCACAATACTATTTTCTAACGACAGCACACCCATCGCCTGAGACACCACTCCTTTGCGATTAATAATCAAGAATACAGACATCAGCATCGCCGCCAAAACTAATGTAAGATACGCCTTATAGTCTGGTGCAATTTCAGTCAACGGCCTAAAGACATCCGAACCGACCAGCAATAATATCAAAGCAATAACAAACAGCGTTATTGGCGTGCTTAAGTATCGGCTGTCGGTAAATTTTAATTTATATTGATTAATAATTCTGGCAAAGAATATGGGGGTTAATACTACTTTTACAGTCAACATAATTATTAGAACAGCCACAAGCGACAACGAACTAGACTTAAAGACCGATAAGCCCATCAGCACTACCACCGCAGTTGATTGAAGCCCGTATAACAATACTTCGCTAATGTTCTTTTTTGTAATATGAAGCAAAATAACTGTCAAGAACAACAAACTAGCACATAATTGGAAAAATATATTATCTAAACTCATAGCATCAACCCCAAAGCAACTATATTAATAATAAACGCCGTCAGTAATAAATCAGGTAACTTGAAAATCCTAAACTTCGCAATCGTCGATTCAAGGATAGCAATAAAGGCACCGACCAGCAAGACTTTTACCAGTAAACTGACAACACCAATAACTATCGACGAAACACTAAGATCAGCCGCGACGCCAATTGGGAAAAACATCGTAACTGCCAAGGCTGAAAATATAAACAACTTATTGGCAGCTGCCCATTCCATCATTGCTAACCTCTTGCCCGAACATTCAATAATCATCGCCTCGTGAATCATCGTCAACTCCAGGTGAGTGTCGGGATTATCAAACGGAAAACGCTTTGTTTCGGCCAGCAGTGCGACCATAAAACCACTGAAAGCCAAGATAATTGGTGCAATCGAATAGCTGTAATTTGCAGCCACAGTTTGAACTATGTTTGATAAATTTGTGCTACCCGCGATCAAGACCAGTGGCAAGAAAGAAAAGATTAATACACCTTCAGCCAAAGCTGAAACCGTAACCTCGCGACTTGATCCAAAGCCACCAAAAGCGCCACCAGCATCCATGCCTAGCAAAGCCATAAAGAATGTGCCAATAGCTAACAAATATACTACCGTTAATATTTCTGCGGTTGGTAATGTCAAAGCCGAACTGAATAAAGGAATACTGATACCGACAACCACAGTTATACCAAAAATCAGATATGGTGCTATCCTAGTAATCCATGATGCGTCGTTGCTGATAACTTCATCTTTGTGAAGTAGCTTCCAAATATTACGATATTGCTGAAAAATACTTGGCCCTTGGCGTCTTTGAATTTTTGCTTTCAATTTGTTGATGATGCCGACCAACAGTGGCGACATTATCGGAACCAGCACAATTTGAATTGCGTAAATTATATAATCCTGCATACTAAACTCCTACCATCAAAGTAATTATCAAAATCGCAAACATATACAACACATACAAGTTAACACTACCGCTTTGAATTGCCTTGATGTATTGCGAAAATGCCAATATAGCTTTGTAAATTGGCGTGTAAATATAGCCATAATAAACGTCTTTGATATCAAGTAAAATTGTTCTGGATTTTGGCAGCGCATATTTATTAATCGGCTTGTCTTCAGCGACAACATCGTATTGATTCGTCGGACGAAGAATGCGCTTAAATATACGAATTAGTGAGTGCGCAAAGCTAGAATCAGTAATTTCCATACGACCATTCAAATCAGCGCCACAGTCCCAAGTTTTATCAATACGGACGCGCTGTTCGCCATAAATACCATAACGTACCAGTAACCAAATAACAGCAACTGTACCCATGCTGAGCACCAAAATTAATGGAGCCGACACCGTAGCCTTACCTGTTGCATCCGAAATTGCGCTAGTACCTACATTTAGTAATGACAAACTGAAATTAGTTGAAGTCACACTACTAGCGACTTCTTTGACTTTGCTAACTATTTCACCTGACCAAACACCAGCAACTAAACATAAAACAGCTAGTCCTGTCATACCAGCAATCATCCAACCAGACGATTCTTTGGCGTGTTTAGCATTTTCACTGCGCGGACGCGCCAAAAAGGTCGATCCAAAAGCACCAACAAAAGCCGCCAACGACAAACCGCTAACAAGCGCCAAAATACCAGCGCCAAACACAAAAACCCAAACAACGTAACCACTATGTACCTGGACACCACCGAAAAGTGATTGGAAAGTTAGCCATTCGCTCATAAATCCATTGAATGGCGGCAAAGCAGCAATCGACATTGATCCAACCAAAAACAATACGGCTGTGAGTGGCATGACTTTAATTAATCCACCATATTTTTCAATGTTACGACTGTGAGTCGATTGAATTATTGAACCCGAACCAAAAAACAGCAACGATTTAAACAAGGCATGATTCAGTGAATGTAATAATGCCGCAACCAAAGCGAACAACATCAAATCGTGGTAGCCTAATGCTGAAAAAATCAAAGCACTACCAATCGCCAGCAAAATTATGCCGATATTCTCGATGCTCGAATAGGCCAACAGTCGTTTGATATCATGCTCGGTCAGGGCGTAAAGTACACCCAAAACTGCCGAAATCGCACCAATGATCAGGACTGCTATGCCAAAACCAACTGGTATTGGGCTAAACATATCCAAATAAAACCTGACCATCATATATACAGCTGTCTTAATCATCACACCTGACATCAAACCTGAAACATGTGATGGCGCAGCTGGATGGGCTGCCGGCAACCAAACGTGAAATGGGATGATGCCGGCTTTAACTCCCAGACCTACAAAAGTCAAACCAATCACACTATATTGAGCAAGTTGCGGAATAGTGCTAAATTGCTGTTTAATCACCGCAAAGTCGAATGAGCCTGTATATTTATATAACAAAAATATGGCAAACAAAATGAACATGGCGCCAATATGCGTCATAACAAAGTACAAATAACCCGACTTTATACTGTCACGATTATCCTTATCAAAAATAACCAAGAAGTACGATGCTAATGACATTATTTCCCAAGCAAACATAAATAACAATCCATTTGAAGCCGTTACAACCAGCAACATGCCAAATATAAAAGCGTTATAAAAGAAGCCAAAACCACCGATACTGTATTTTTTGTAATATTCTTTGATATAACCCATGCCATAAATTGACGCGAACAACGCGACCAGGCTAATAATTAATATGAAAAAAGCCGACAATTTATCAACTTGTATATGCATAGATAATTGGGTAAAAGTTGAGAATTGCAGTTGACTACTGATAGTTGAGCCTGTTATCAACACACTTGACGCCAACAATATACCCCAAATTGAACCCATTATCGCCCAAACATTACTCCAGGCATTTACAATCTCATCCTTTTTGCGTAACAAAAGCGATCCAACCATGCCAATACCGAAAAAGCCTAACAACAGCCCCAAACTTAAAGGCGATACAATCATATCCAACATATTATTTTCCATCCTGACGTAATTTGTTTGATTTCAACTCGATATCTTCCATTATATTTAACAGCGCATGTAATATTTCGACTGGTTCGGGTGGATCGCCTGGAATTTGATAATCAACTGGAATAACCGCATTGACGCCGTCCTCGACTGCATAATTTCCCTTCCAGATTCCGCCATCAATCGCGCCATCGCCAACAGCAACAACAATTTTTGGATCAGGTGTAGCATCATAAGCACTCTTAAGTGCCGCTGCCATATTTCGGGCAACTGGACCCGTGACTAGCAGCATATCAGCGTGCCTTGGCGATGCCACAAATCTGATTCCAAAACGTTCTACATCATAAAACGAGTTGCCTAGCGCCACTAATTCCTGTTCACAAGAATTATCTGAACCCGCCGCGACCTGTCTGATAGCTAATGATCCATTAAAAAGTTTATTCACTTTGTTCTTCAGGCTTTTACCAACATCGACAAAACTAGCATCGCTAGCAAATATGTCTTTTTTTGTAATTATGTTGTTAGGTGTAGCAACAACTTTAGATAACATATTACGCATGATATTTATTGATTTTAACCTTATGAAATTTAAACTTAATATTAATTATATGCAGACATCAACACAGCGCACCTGATTACTTTAGCTATAGATAGCTTTTAAAAATAACCAGCCAAATGACACCATGCCAATAACTAGAAGTTTTTATTTATAGGTTAATATTAACCTTACAAACACAAAAAGTAAAGTAGCGATATAGCTACTTTTTTACACTTTTTTTGATAGTAATATCAGATAAAAAGTATTGTTTAAGATACACGATAAAAATAATAAATGATGTTACGCAAATCGCTGTATAAATAATTTGTGGCACGACAAACATCTCTTGAGGTGCAAAATGCAGTTGTTTAGCCAGATCTACTGTATACGCTTCCCATGGACGACTAACTGATGAAAATTGGGCGTTCAGATTGTACATTGCTTCGATAAACGATCGCAATGTGAAATAAACTGACAGAAATAATCCGGTCAACACATGATTATTTTTAAACCACAAAACAACACTAGCAATAAACAAAAATGCACCCAAAATCATCGCATCACCCCAAACAAACAGCCCCAACCAAATTATTGGCCAAGTGATAACCGAAAAAACCGCCATGCCCTGCGCATAGTTAATCCAACCAATTATTGATGCAATTAAAGATACCGAACCGACAACCGCTAATACAATCTTGTTTTTATTCATTGACCTATTTTACATGATAAATTAATAACAACAAATAGCCAAGAGTTATTAACAACTTTCTGTCGTATTATTTAATCAAGAATTTAAATAGTTCATAGACCAAGAACGCTGGCCAGACTAACGCTTGCAAAAACCCTACAACACCCATCCAAAATGAGGTCGCATGTCCAATAAAAAAGAATACAGCACCGACAAAACCTAGACCATATAATCCACCGCAACCTTCAACATTACGATGTTTACCACGGCTACAACATTCATTACCACAATCTTTGCATTCACATGATTTTTTCATTTTTCATCCTCCTGAATAATATAATAGCACCGTAAATAGTTACGTAATATAATTTTGGCGGAGAGAGCGAGATTTGAACTCGCGATACCCTTGCGAGTATACTACCTTTCCAAGGTAGCGCACTCGACCACTATGCGACCTCTCCGTATTAGCTATTAGAATATGTCTAAAGGCTATTAGCTTAAAGATTTAACGCTATATTCCAATAGCCAAATTCCATATTCCAACTTATATTATAACAGTTGTTTATTTAACGTTGCGGTAATGGTTGCAGTTAATTCGGCAGACTCTCATAATAAGCTTGATGGCTGATGCAATCACACCACCAGTAATTCATTTACGTGGCCTTGAAAAAAGGTTTGGTATTGGTGATGCCGAACATTCTGCAATCGATCATATTAATCTGACTATCAAAAAAGGTGAATTTGTCGCCATCATGGGGCCCAGCGGTTGCGGCAAAACAACATTATTAAACATCTTAGGCCTACTGGACCGATCATTTGACGGCGATTATGAATTAGACGGCCAATCAGTCGATACAATTTCAAAGCGCAAACAAGCTCGAATCCGCAGTCAACAAATCGGCTTTGTTTTTCAAAATTTCAATCTGGTACCCAGGTTAAGTGTTATCGAAAATGTCGCCCTGCCCCTAATTTACAAAGGTATAATTCGCACGAAAAGATTAAAAATTGCCAGTGAAATATTGCGTAATTTTCACTTGAACGAACGCGAATATTATATGCCTCATCAACTGTCGGGTGGCCAAACTCAGCGCGTAGCAATTGCAAGGGCCTTAGTTAACGAACCATCAATTATTTTAGCCGACGAACCAACCGGCAATCTGGATTCACGCGCCAGTCACATTATCATGGAGGAATTATCCGACCTACATAAACGTGGCAACACCATCATTATGGTGACACACAATCCACGCTTAACAACTTACGCCAGTCGAGTAATCACAATGCTGGATGGCCGAATTGATACCGACACAAAAAGTCATGTTGCTCCACAAAAAAATCGCCGTCATAAAAAACCAGTCCGTAAAACAAAAAGGAGTAAAAAATAATATGCGCTTTTTATTACTCAACCACATCCAAAATGCCTATCAATCATTACGCAGTAGCCGAGTCCGTAGCGCCCTGACCATGTTAGGTGTCACAATTGGTATTGCCAGTATTACCGCTATCTTGGCCCTCAGCAGCGGTGCTAGTAAAATTATCAGCGACCAAATCAGCTCTGTCGGTGGCAATATTGCCGTTATCCGCCCAGGCACTATAGCTGACCCAATAGCCAGCATCACACAATCGGGAATAAATCGCGACTATGCCACCAGCACACTTACCGAATCTGATATTACCTACGTCAGCAACATCGCAAACGTCGAATCAATCGCACCACTGATGGTATTAAGTGGCACCATTAAGGCCGATTCAGTTGCACCAAATAATTCACTAATAGTAGCCTCAACCCCAAGCCTAGCTGAAGTATCTAACCTACAGTTACGCGAAGGACAATTCCTAGACAATAGTGTTAATCAAAATGTTGTGATTATTGGATCGGACTTATCAGTTAATGCTTTCGGCACTGAATCATCAATCGGTCGAATCCTAAGCATACATAATCAACCATTTACAGTAATTGGCATCCTGAAAAAGCTAAACGATCCAATGAACTATAACTCGATCGATTTTGACAATGCCGCAATTATTAACTTCGCCAGTGGCAAGAAGTTGAATAATAATGTATCGCAAATTCAACAAATTGATATCAAAGCTAAACCAGGTACTGATTTAAATAGAGTGATCACCGATATCAACAAAGCCCTAATCGGTAGCCACGGCGGTGAGCACGATTTTTCGATCCTAACAGGTGATCAAATCGCCAAACCAACCAGTCAATTATTTTACGCAATTGCTGGCGGCTCGACCGCAATTGCTGCCGTATCGTTGATTGTTGGAGGTATTGGAATTATGAATATCATGTTAGTCACCGTCGCCGAAAGAACCCGCGAAATCGGCATCCGCAAAGCTTTAGGCGCCAGCAATTCTGATATATCATGGCAATTTTTGATTGAATCACTGGCAATCAGTATCGGCGGTGGCATCAGCGGCTATATTTGCGGTTATATATTAGCTTTTGGCATTAGCCATTTCTTGACGTTTGACCCAGCTTTCAGTTGGGAAATTGCCGCAATCGCTTTATCGATATCTGTTGTAATGGGTACACTTTTTGGCCTTTACCCAGCCATGCGTGCCGCCCGCAAAGATCCGATTGAATCGCTTTATCAAGTTTAACTAAACTAATTCGACTTTCAATTTTTCGATAATATTAACAGGTGTTGGGTCGATACCATTTAAAATTGCCAGATAAATGCTGACGTAATCCGCCAAAATACTACCCCACAACATTTGTTTAATAGCTGAGTTGCCAGCCAAGTTAATAACAGTTGATTTTGGCCTCTGACCACTTAATAAACGGTCTGATATTTCAAAACGTTTCAAAATTTGGGGATGTTCAAGATTGCTTACAATGTCAAAAACAGCAAATGGCTTTTCAACTGGGTGCGAAGTCCAACCAGCAAATTCATTGTGGTTAAATTCTGGCAGTTCATTCCAAAAAGCAACATTTTTAGCATTTTCATTCCAGCTAATCTTCCATTTGTAGGCCACTGGTGCCGTTAAACTGCCACCATAAAAGACTGCTGTTTTGCCAACTGCCTGTTGTGCAAGTTGTTTAGCGTAATTTTCAACCGTTGGCACATCACTACCCCATTTAGCAGTTTCAGTCGCCAACCAATCGGCGACACCTGAAATTTCATCAAGTTTTTCAATCGGCACAATACCAAAATTTGCTAGCGACGTAATCAAGGCGCACAAATTATAAATCACTGCCATACGAGGCTGCAAACCAACCGGCAACTTCATGTGTGCTGTGTGGTTTTCGATTGCATAATCAATTAATTTACCGCCAGATGCGATGATTGACACCTGAGCACCTTTTTTATTAGCTTGTTCCAAACAGCTAAGTGTTTCTTCAGTATTACCAGAATAACTGCTGGCAATAACCAGCGTATTTTGACCAACATAAGCCGGCAAATCATAAGTTCGAACAACTTCCATTGGCACTGGCAGTTCAGATTTCAGCCAACTTTTAACTAATAATGCCGCCAAGGCCGATCCGCCCATACCAGCAACGACAACACCAGTAATCTGACGCTGATCATGGTCACCTTCGGAAATATCGAGTTTAAAATTGGCTTGTTGGTACTGTAAACTAGCGATTTTCAGCGCTCCACCTGAGTCACGTTGATTCAAAATATTAATATCGTCTAACATAATTTTATTCCCCACTTTCTTGCTCTAATATATGTAACTATGATACAGTATAAAGCAAATAAGTATAAGCATAATTCAGGGGTGGGCTATGGAAATTAAACCGCAAACAACTAAACCAATCAGTGACGACCAAGAACTAGCTAAAGTATTGGCCGGTGTTACCAAGGATTCAAACAGTGATTTAAGTTTTGAAGAATCTCCCTTGCCGCAACCAACCCCTGCCCAAGCACCTGTCGCCATCCCGATTAACAACCCTACAGACGATAGTGATTTAAACAGCATTAAAAAAGAAGCATTGATTGAGTTACGTCCACTAGTCGACAAACTTGACTTATCGCCAGAGGAAAAATTTGATACTTACCTATTATTACTTCGCAGCACCGACGATCAAACCTTGATTGCCCCAGCTCACAATGCTGCCAAAAATATTGCCGACGAAACTCGCCGCGCCCAAGCCCTACTTGATGTCATCAAAGAAATTGATTACCTGTCAGCCCCACAACAATAAAGCTTAATTGCTATTTTGTCTGGTTTACTATTACAATAGATACCAATGACAGCTCGTTTTGCCTCAAAATCAGAAATTGATAATTGGAATTCATTAGTTATTGCCAACCCTGATGGCGGTAACATCTTTTCAAGTTACGAATTTGCTATCCAAAAAGAAACCGGCGGGTACAAGGCACGCTTTGTCATTGTTAAAAACATCGCAATAATGATTCTTGAAGAAAAAGTACTATTATTAGGTAAGTTTTGGTATATACCTAAAGGCCCAGGCGTTACAACAACAACAGATTTATTCGATTTACTAAGATTACTTGAGCCATTTGCTAAAAAACATGGTGTTTTTGCAATTCGCCTCGAATCCGAATTACCACGATCACAACAATCAATTCTATCCGATTATGGTCTTTATAAATCCAAGCCCATTATGCCTAATAATTCAACAATAACATTGGATGTTACAGATACATTAGCCACTATCCTCACTAATCTACCTCAAAAAGGCCGTTACGCCATAAAGCGTGCGGAACGTGACGGAGTTAGCGCAAAAATCGTCCCAGCAACCAAACAAAATTGTCGAATTATGTTTGATTTATTAGCCGAAACAGCTGAAGGACAATTTGGTATCCGATCCTTTGATTATTACCGTACTTTTTGGCAACGTTTCGAGGCGTCCAATTGTGGCCAATTATTTTTTGCATACTATCAAGGCCAGGTCGTCGCTGGAGCTTATGCCATGGTTTATGGTAAAAAAAGCACCTACAAAGATGGTGCTAGTATTCGTAAACGAACCGCATATGGCGCCAGCCATTTACTGCAGTGGGAAGTAATTAAATGGGCAAAATCTAAAGGCGCAAAAATACATGATTTTTGTGGATCTCCCCCAAGCGACGAAATAGCCAATACTAATCATATTCATTACGGCATTGGTCTATTTAAGACCTCTTTCAGTAAAAATATACTTGACTACATTGGCTGTTACGATTTAGCAATTAAATCATTCCGATACAAAATATGGATTAAATTCGGCGAAAGGTTATCCCACAGATGGCACTTTTACAGGCATGATGGTTACTATTAATTCATATATTCTGATGTCTGATGCCGATAACTTTAGTAATGAGCAGCCAATCAACCCTTATTACCATCAAGAATCCATCGACAAACTCAAAGCACGCCAAGAGCATGCTGAAATTCATGGGCTCCTAATATCTGCTGGCGTAACGGTCATAACCGTACCATCACCGACCGACAGCCAAGACGGTGTCTATACGGCCAACTGGGGCTTGGTGCGAAGCGACAAGGCAGTTTTGTCACGTTTGCCCGATGCTCGCAAAACCGAAGAAATTTATGCCGAAAAAGCTTTGAAAGAATTAGGTAAACAAGTTATTCACATCCCAGACGGTCTAAAGTTCAGTGGTCAAGGCGACGCTTTAGCCTGTGGTGATTTGCTGTTTTGTGGCAGTGGTTATCGTAGTGACGCTGCGGCCCAAGCTTTTGCAGCTGATACATTAGGGTATAAATTGATTCAATTACAGACCGTACCCCAAACCGACAGTGGTGGCAATCCTAAAATTAACAGTTCAACCGGCTGGGCCGACAGCTATTTTTATGACATCGATTTAGCGTTAGCCATCATTAAAGCCCCAAATGGCAACCAAAAAGGCCTAATTGCCTACTGTCCCGAAGCTTTCACAAATACTAGTCGTAAATTATTAGAATCAATCAATATTGTCGATAAAATTACGGTTTCAATTGATGAAGCCAAAAATGGTTTTGCAACCAATCTGGTATCAACTGGCGAAACAGTAATTATGAGCGCCAATGCGCCACAACTAGCCAGTGACCTTCGCGCCATAGGACTGAATGTATTGACGCCACAAATCACCGAGCTCGCCAAAGGCGGCGGTTATATTCGCTGCATGACATTAACTATTTCTTAGTTTTTTTGACTAAGTCTTGCAGAGCTTTACGAGTAACACTGATTTCGCTCCAAGGATGTACGCCATCGTTTCGTTCAATTGTTTTTTCATGCCCCTTACCCAATAAAACCACAGTATCAACACTCGATTTTACGCGCGTCAAAGCAAAATTTATCGCCTCTTCGCGGTCCAAAATCAAAAACATATCTTTGTCACGAATTTTACCAGCTTTTCTGGCACCTTTAGCGATTTGTTCCAAAATTTTACCGCCATCAACATCACGATCATCTTCTTCGGTCAAAACAACTTCGTCGCTGTAGCGTCCAGCAATTTCGCCTTGGATTGCGCGTTTTGCCTCATCTCGACGACCAGCTGATCCGAATACAGTAACTAATTTACCCTTAGTAACATAGCGTAGACTATCAAATAATCGTTCAAAGGCATCTGGTGTTGATGCAAAATCAATAATTACCTTAAATTTTTGACCTTCATTAACAACCGTCATGCGACCCTCAACACCGTCTAACGCTGCGATTCCACGTTCGATTTGACCTTTTGTCAGACCTAACTCACGCCCGACTGCCACTGCCGCAAGGCTATTGCTGATATTAAATTCGCCAGGAATATTGATACGAATGTTATATTGCTCGGCAGGTGTATTTACCTGATAAGTCGAGTAATCTGCCGCCAGTTCGATATTCGTGGCCTGCAAATCACCTGATTTGATGCCATAAGTAACAGTCTTTGGCATAGTGTCGATAAATTTTTGCGCATTTGGGTCGTCAGCATTCACAATACCTAATTTGCGTCCATGTTTTGCCGCAATTTTGAATAAACGGCGTTTAGCCTCCAAATAATTATCAAATGTCAGGTGATAATCCAAGTGGTCATTAGTTACATTAGTGATAATTGCAATCTCGTATGGAATGCCCCAAATACGATGTTGCGCCAACGAATGCGATGACGTTTCCAAAACAACCCATTCAATGCCGGCTTTTTTAAATTCGCGCAAACGCTTTTGTAAAATTCCAGACTGAGCCGTCGTAATGTGCTCGATTTGCGGTTTGATATTACTGCCAATCCCATAACCAACCGTGCTTAGCATACCAACCTTAAACATCGCATTATGCATCATTTTGTGAATCAAAAAAGTCGTCGTTGTTTTGCCATTGGTACCAGTTACGCCGATAATATGCATTTTACGAGCTGGAAAACCGTACCAAATACTGGCTAAAATCGCTTCGATTAAATGTCCAATAGGTTCAATTTTTCTAAATAGTTTTACAGGAATAAGTTTTTTTACAATAGTTCGTATATTAGCCATAAGATTATTATACCTTATACTTCCAGGTCGCGATTATTATACGACACATAAGTTACTAATGTTGCAACCACTACAATCACCAATGACAATAACATATATACGATGTCCAAACTGTGATGCGCCAATATATCTTTGGCATCAAAATATTTAAACGGCGTTAAATACTTCAAATAATCAAGATTACTGTTAAAACTAATCAGGTAAGTTAGTATAAACGTCACCAACAAGACCGCCGAAGCAATCGACGCCGACAATTTAGGTTTTTTGCTAATTGCGGCAGTTGCAGTACCGATAAAAAAGAATATCAATTGCATAAAAAATAGCCCAGCCATCAGTAAATAGATATCGTTAATGAAATCCAAAGTGTGGCTATATAGATTAATGAAAAGTATCGATGACAGTAAAGTGACGACGTTAAATGCGATCAGACCAACCAACCCAGCCATTATCTTGGCGGTTATCACTTTATTACGTGTCACTGGTTTTACAAAAATAAATTCCGACGTTCGGTCACGCTCTTCTTTGGACATAATACCTGCGCCCAACATAGCAGCATGAATCGTCACCATCAAGGCAATATACATAAACATCACACCATAAAAACCGCTAGCTTTCGTCAAATCAAAACCAGTCAAACCAAAAATTGTCTGAATTGACTGTGGAAACTTTGATATTAAATCAGTGACAGACTGACCTGCTGTCTGAAAAGTTGAGTATTTAATCATACTAGACCAAATCAACAGCGCCATACCAAGGCTCCAAAACAACAAGCCTTTTTTATAATACTTAATCTCTCGCCAAAATATGTTCATGATGCCGCCTTAATATCTTTTTTGATATAAATAACATAACTTAATGCAACCGCAACCAACACAAAAATTGCTTCACCGATCAAGAATTTAACATCATAAGCATTGTTGTTGATAATATAGTCCGAATCAAAAAGTTTGAATGGACTAATATATTTAACACTATCAACTCCTAATAAAACTCCTAAAGTACCAATGATAAAAAGTGAAAAAGCAGTCGGCAATGACACAGCAATGGCCGATTTTACTCTGTTAATAATGACAGAGACTATAAATCCCAGCGCCAAGAATATTAGTTGAATCAAAAACAATTTTCCTAAAACCAACATCAAGGTCGTGGCACTAAAATCAGTATCGACAACCACGGCTGCCATCGCGAATGTAGTCAAGCAAAAAACAATATTTGTAATCAATATCAAACTAAACGCCGCCAACAGTTTGGATGTGATGACCGATTTGCGACTAATTGGCCTAGTCAACAAAAAATCGGCCGTTTTACCGCTTTCTTCTTTTGATAAAATACCAACGCCCAAATTCATGGCTTGAACTGCGCCAGCCAAGGTAACAAAGGTCAGCAACCAAGACACAAACCCATAAATCGAAAACATAACATTAGGCGATATGCCGGCTGCGCTGGCCATAAATGGCGGTAGATTATGCAAAATCTTTTTTGTCTCTTCGACATCTTTGGTAAATGACGGAAACATCGACAAAAACACAATCACCAGCAACGACAACGACACAATCCAAATAATCGTCGAATTACGATAGGCTTTTAACTCTCTAAAATATAGCTTCATCTTATTTGCCCGTCTGATAGTAGTGCATAAATACTTCTTCTAAATCAGGATCTTCAACTGATATATTTACCAGATTCAAACTAGCAACTATCTTGATGACCTCATTAATCGGCCCGCGGTACAAAAAGCTGATTGAATTACCTTCGATTGTCAGCCCAGTAATTCCCTTTAGCCCTGTAAAACGGCCTTTTTCAATCGGCACTGCCGTTTCGAGTTTAAACTTTTTGTGGGTATTATCAACTAGGCTACTAATCTTTTCAACTTTAATAATTTTGCCGTCTTTGATAATCGCCACACGGTCACATAATTTTTGAACTTCACTTAAAATATGCGACGAAAACAAAATCGTAGCGCCTTTTTTGTTTTCTTCGCGCAACAAATCAAAAAATCGTTGTTGCATCAACGGATCCAAGCCACCGGTTGGCTCATCCAAAATAATCAATTTTGGCTGATGCAACAAACCCTGAATAATACCGACTTTCTTTTTGTTGCCGTACGACAAATCATCAATTTTACGCTTTAAATCCAAATCCAAATAGGTCGCCAATTGTTTAATACGTTGCTCAATCTCTTTTGAATTTTTTTTATAAAAACCGCCCGAATAACGCAGCAAATCAATCACCTTCATATCGTCATAGTAAAAAACCTCAGACGGTAAATAGCCAATTTCGGCGTTAATTTCTGGGCCAAATTTAGTGATATCCTTACCAAATATCGTCGCACTGCCGCTGGTCGGATGAATCAACCCCAATAATGTTCTAATCGTCGTCGATTTACCAGCTCCATTTGGCCCAATAAAGCCAAATATTTCACCTTGCTCGATAGTCAAATTGACGTTATGAATACCAAGTGATTTGCCGTAGTATTTTGTCAGATTTTTGGTCTCAATAATATTCACTTTATACCCCATCATTTAATCATTACCTATATATCATAGTGCTAATCCTAAAAACTATCAATTAACAGATACATAAAAATACGATATAATGTCATTAATCATGTTTAAAAAATACCAAGGCAAATTTTTTTGTTTCTCACCCCCTGTAATGTTAGCAACATTATTAATCGAGTTCAGCTCGGCCGCCTACACCTTGTGGCGATATAAAGTCAGCACAATTCAACGGTTGTCGGCCGCTTTGTTGATATCACTTGGGACCTTTCAGTTGGCTGAATATATGATTTGTGGTGGTCTTGGTTTGACACACATCGAATGGGCCCAACTGGGATACGGTGCTATCACATTGTTGCCTGCCCTGGGGATGCATACTATCGTCACTTTGGCCGACAAGAAAAAACCATTATTAGTTGGCGCTGCCTATGCCAGTTGTATCGGCTTTTTAGCTGCCAATATCATCGGCACCAGTTCGTTTGTTGCCCGTGAATGTGCTGCTAATTATGCCGTGTTTAATATTTCGGACGGCAGTTTGTATTTGTATATGGCCTATTATTACGGTTGGTTAGCAATCGGTACGGTTTTGGCGATTTATTGGGGCAGCCAGATGCCAGCTCGACGCAAAGCCCTGCAATCAATGGCCTTTGGTTACGCCGCCTTTGTCTTGCCTACGATTGCATTTAATATTCTTGAGCCAACCTCAACTCGCGCCATCCCATCTGTTATGTGTGGTTTTGCAGTAATATTCGCAATCACAATAGTCTACGCCATCCTGCCTAACAGCAGCGAAGTCCGCGTTTCGACCGACAGTATTCGCGAACGCTTCCAAATCGGTTTTTAATACCACTGTCTTGTTTTTAAAGAGCTGTTTGCCACGTATAAAACTCAAGACCTTTGCAACATGCTAATCGGCACTCGCATCTGTATGCCTAAGTGTACACGCTTTTGGTTGTAGTAGTCTAGATAAGCGTTTAGCTTATCT
>JBAXBX010000004.1:0-124647 GCA_037141755.1 Candidatus Saccharimonadota bacterium | reverse complement strand
CTACCTACTACCTACTACCTACTACCTACTACCTACTACCTACTACCTACTACCTCGACATATCCCCAATTACAACCTGATTAGCGTGCAACCAACCTTCGACGGTGCCGCTGTCTAGATATTGACCGACAGTTTCAACGACTTTTAAGCGCCCACCGCCAGTAATATATTCATTTATTGGATCGGTGATATAATATTCGCCACTGGATTTATCAGTTTGAGCGTATCTTTCAACGATTTTTAAGGCCGTGTAATTTAGGACGTATTTGCTGACATTAATCATGTCGCTGGGCGCTTCATCGACGGCTGGTTTTTCGACTATTCTGACAAACTCACCCTTTGCGTTAGTTTCAAGTACGCCATATTTTGAAACGTCACTGTGCGGAACGATTGTACCTAGCATTGATGAATCGTCGCCTGCGGCCTGTATTAATCGCGCGACTTCTGATGTTTCATCCTTGCTGTAAATACAGTCATCACCCATCAAAACGACAGCTGATTCGCCCTCGTCCAATAATGGTACAACTAAACTAACAGGTATCGCTGTGCCATATTTGGCGTAACTGGACTGAGTGATGTAGTGAAACTTAATCTTGGGCGGTGTGACCAGTGGCAACAGATTTTCTTTGCCGTTGCGGCGTAAATAATCGTTCAAATCGATGTTTGAACGGTAATAATCGCGTAATTGGGTGCTTTGTTCGCTAATTACAAAATAAATATCAGTAATGCCGGCTTTGATACAATCTTGGACAACGTAATCGACAACCGGTCGATTGCCGATTGGCAACATACACTTTTCGATTGCCTTGGTAACTGGTAGTCGCCTGGTTCCCCACCCAGCCACGGGAATAATTGCTTTGGTTATAGTCATGTATTAATTATGCACTATGTCGTTGAAATTATATACCTTGGCAAAACCCCCTCGGGTCCTGCCGTCCGGTCCGCCCCTGATTTATAAAAAACTGATTACAGTTTTTGTAGTAAATCGGGGCCGCCCCGCCGAACGTCACCCGCGGAATGGGTTTTTAATTTGCGGTAATAAAAAACCGAGGCATTGCAGCCTCGGTTTTAAATTAGATAACTATAAATTAGTTGGCTATGTTTTCAACTTTAATGCTTGGGCCTTGTGAGGTGCTGATTGAAGTTGTTTTGATGTAAATACCCTTCATGCCTGATGGTTTTTGAGCTTTTAGGCTGTCAAAAAAGGCATTGGCGTTTTCAAGTAGTTTAGCACCACCGAATGATACTTTACCGATACTTAGGTGAACGATAGCTTGCTTGTCGACGCGGTATTCAACTTTACCAGCTTTGGCTTCTGTAACGGCTTTAGCGACGTTAGCAGCGACTGATCCACTCTTAGGGTTTGGCATCAAACCGCGTGGTCCAAGTAAACGAGCATATTTACCAAGTTTTGGCATGTAACCAGGAGTCGCAATCAAGATATCAAAGTTGATTTCTTGTTTGTCTAGTTGTTTTAGGAAAGTTTCGTCACCAACGATGTCAGCGCCAGCTTTTTTAGCAGCGGCGTGTTCAGTGTCAGGTGCAAATACGGCGACGCGGATTGTTTTACCAGTACCGTTTGGTAGTGATACGGTTGCGCGGACGTTTTGGTCAGCTTGGCGTGGGTCAACACCCATGCGAACGTGAACTTCAACGCTGGCGTCGAATTTGCTTGGGTTAGTTTTGGTAGCAAGTTCCAAGGCGTCAGCAAGGTTGTAAACGGTTGCTTTGTCGACTAGTAAGGCGGCTTTGCGGTAGTTTTTGCCACGGCGCTCTAACAGTGGACGAGTAACTGGTTTTGGTCCTTTTTTGACATTAGCGGCAGCTTCGTCAGATTGAGGAGTTGTATCACCGGCAGCTTTGCGAGCTTCTTTTTCAGCCAGTTCTTCGGCTTCGCGGATAGCTTTTTCGCTGCGCTTGCCAGATTTAGTGATTTTTACTTCGTGAACAGGTGCTTCAACTGGAGTTGCAGCGGCAATAGCTGCTTCAATCTCGGCGATTGTGTTTTTATCTGTTACTTCTAATTTTAGTTCTGCGGCACTTGCCAACAGGTCTGATTTTTTGGTCATTATTAGTGAACCCTTTCTGTGGTAATAACGGCCCGATACTATCGGCACCTCCCAACATTGATTGTTATGGTGTTATTTTAGCAAAAAAACAAGGAAAAGTAAAGAGCTGAGGTGTCATTAACAATCCTACTAACCTCCTTCTCGCACCAATAAACAACAACCAACCTCGTTGCGTCTATTTACCAACTTGTCTTATTATTAGTGCTTCAAAGGAGGTGGCCAAATTACGCATAAATTTGTTTGGTATCGTATGACAACTTCAATATTTTGTCCGGTCGGACAATTTATTGAAGTTGATGATTAAGTTTATACGATTAATACGTCACTTGTCTATTTTAAAGCGTTATCAATTTCGGTTTCGCTGAAACCCCATTCAAGTAGGGTTTTGTATATTCCAAGGCTGATAAATTTATGGCAATGTGATGGCAGGGTTGTTGCTTTGTTGTTGACTGGATTGAATATCCTAAAATGGCTACCTTTGCCTTTTTTTGTATCGACAATTAAACCTAATTTTTTAAACGCTTTCACCCATTTATTTTGATTCAGGTTAGTTAGCGTTATCATGATTTTCCTATGCCGTCATTTGGACCATTTGCTTTACAGTTGAAGTGTCGCCAGTACTGCGTAAAAGTGAGTTGACTGAATGCTGAGGGTCGACGCCGTAGTATGTAAAGATTGCATCTTTTATCATTGCATCGATTTCGTTTTGTTTGTCGCCACCAGATATAATTTTGTCGACGTTTGTTGATTCGGCATACCATGATCCGTCGCGGTCAATCGAGATTAAGAAGTTAATACCAGAGTCACCAAGTTCGCCAATTTCGCGTTGCATTGCAACAACGGCATCGTTATTATGGCTATGAAAATCATAACCAACTTTACGAGCAATTTTTGCTAGTTTAAAAGATATACTTGTTTTCATGCTTGCCCCGCTTTTGTTATGTATCAATAATACAACATTATTAACACTATTGCAAATGACCAGTTTCTTAAGTTACATAATTGTACTTATATTATAATGCTTATACTTTTTTATACAATGCTTATTATTTTGTCTTCGGCAACTTTTTTACATATAAATATATACACAGATAAAGAACTGTCTTTAAGATTAACTATTTATTATCAAGACATCTATTGAGTAATTTCAATATTTTGTCCGGTCGGACAATCTATTGAGTCTTTATGAATAAGAATCGTCACTAAATACATAACAGTAGTAGATAGTAAATAGTAGGTGGTATGCAGTAGAGATAAAGATGATACAGGAACCGCTATCATGATTATAATGTGAATGTTAAGGTGTTAATCCGTATTTATCCACAGTTTTATGAAATTAAGTTATAAAAATGCTTAAGTTTTCGGTTTTTTTCGTATATTATAGAGTTATGAAGTTAACATCAAAACAATCTCAAGTATTAAATTTTGTACAAGATTATAAGAATGTAAATGGCTGTTCACCTACTTTAAAATCAATAGCCGAATCACTTAATCTTAAGTCTTTATCGACAGTTCATCAACACCTTAAAGCCTTAATTGATAAAGGCTTTCTAAACCAAGAAGATAGCTATGGCAATATCACAATACCTAGCGACGAAAGCCACACCAAACAGGTTCCTATTTTAGGCTATATTGCGGGCGGACTTCCAATTGAAGCCGTGGAGGATAGCACGCCTGAGTTTATTACTGTTTATAATACTACGATTGAAGGTGATTTTTACGCGTTAAGAGTTAGTGGTGAAAGTATGATAGACGATGGTATTTTTAATGGCGATATTGTTATTATCAAGCGTCAACGTTCAGCAGAAAATGGTCAAACAGTAGTGGCTATTGTTGATGATGAATATACTACTCTGAAAAAGCTTTACAGGACTAAGAGTGGTTTTGAGTTAAGGCCAGCGAATCAGACAATTCTGCCAATCTTTAGAAAAGAAATTGAGATTCGCGGCGTCGTTTGGGAAGTCAGACGCAATTACAATCTATCTACGCCACACATTAATCCTGTAAAAAAATGGCGCACGCTAGATTTGTTTGCTGGGGTTGGTGGTATCCGTATTGGATTTGAAAATGCAGGTTTTAAAACAGTCTTTTCAAATGATTTTGAGAAGAATTGTAAAAATACGTATGATTTAAATTTCAAAGATTCAAAATTGATAGTTGAAGATATAACAAAAATTCGCACAGAAGATTTGCCTGAATTTGATTTTGTATTAGGCGGATTTCCATGCCAGGCGTTTTCAATTGCTGGATATCGTCACGGGTTTGACGATCAGAAAGGTCGCGGTAATTTATTTCTTGATGTTGCGAGAATCATAAAAGACAAACAACCAACTGGGTTTCTGCTTGAAAATGTTAAAAACCTTAAATCACACGATGGTGGTCGAACTTTCTCTATCATAGAACAAACTCTTACTGACCTTGGCTATACTCTCAAATCAAAAGTACTAAATAGTATGGAATACGGTAATGTACCACAAAATCGTGAACGGATATATATAGTAGGGTTTAAAGACCCTCTCAAGACAGAGGCTTTTGATTTTCCAGACAAAATACCATTAACAAAAAGTATTCTTGACCTGTTAGACAAAGATGTACCAGAAAAATACTATTATAACGGCAAGCCTCTTTATGACAAGCTAAAAAATGACGTTAATGAACAAGGCGCAGTTTATCAATGGAGACGAAAATACGTTAGAAAAAATAAAAAAGGTGTTTGCCCAACACTTACTGCAAATATGGGTATGGGTGGACATAACGTTCCTATTATTTATGACGGCAAAGGTATACGCAAACTTACACCACGAGAATGCGCACGTATTCAAGGTTTTCCTGATAGTTACCTATTGCCCGATGTTGCCGATTCAATTCTTTATAAGCAGTTTGGTAATTCTGTTAGTATGCCTGTATTGCAACGAATCGCTGAAAAAATGCAAAAAGTTCTTTAGTTCTCTAAAAATTCCTCGTAAGCACCAAGATGCTTAAAATCAATACTATAGCGTCCATTTTGTTTTGTTATTTTAATAGCGTCAATCCCAATTCTATCCAATAATTCTCGTGTAACTAACGTACCCTCTTTTAATTGAAGAACATCTCTTAAAAGCCATTCCCCTAGTTCAGCATTGCGACTACTCATTAGTGCCTTATTGCCCTCTTGGCATATTTTAACCGTCATCTGATTGCCGTCGGGGAAATGAAGCGTAAAAGGTGTGTCGCGTGGAGGAAAGAAATTAGGGCGTTTACGTTGGGCTTCGACTGGATTTGGTATATAGACCTCATTTAAGTCACGGATGCGACCACGCGCATTCCACTGATTTAGACCGCTACGTTCAAACACTTGCCCGTCACGGCCGTATAATGGCAAAACTACATAGTTGTCATCAATATTATTCGACGATTTAGGTGTAGCCATACCAACGATAGTTGCAGTCTCGTTAAGGTCGAGTGTATTAAGGAAAGTAAATGGATCTTCATAAATAATAATTGACTTTTCAAATATCGTATTATCATTAAAGAATTCTTTAAATAAAGTACTTTTGGATGAGTTAAAGCGGTAATTATTTTTACCATCCTTAAAGCTGATATTCCTGCCCTTTATCAAAGTTACTTCTATGGCATTAATATTTATGCGTGGCATTTCTTGCTCGAAAACAATAACTTTCCCTGGTAATCTGGCAATACAATGATATATAAATGTATCTACACCGGCTAATCGCCCAGCAAAATCTATCCTATCGTTTCTTAGCCCTGCAACTCGAATTATTTTTTCTAATGGCTCAAGCTGGTCAAAAGTTTCAACTTCTTTATTAAATTCGGCAATCTTTTCATATTTAGGTTTATTGTTATAAACAAATGTCTTAATTCCAACGCCAATTTTGCCTAACTTTGCGTCTATTGCTATATCTGAGCGCGAAAGATTATCGGCATTCATTGATCTTGAATATAAATATTCAGTAGCTCGATAATGTATGAACGGAGTTACGCTTTCGGAAAATAAATTAGACAATGCCCCAATGCGAGCGAGTGAATTGGCGTAAATTTCTATATCTGGTTTCGAATAGTTAGTTGAGGGCTTCATATTAACTAATATTATAGCACTGTCAAATAATATGCATTTATTATTGCCAAATAAAATATCGCCAACTTTCATTGACGATATTTTATGGTTGATAACTAATTAAAATTAAGCAACGACTTCGACGCCCATTGAACGGGCGGCACCAGCGATAACTTTGACACGGCCTTCCATGTCGATAGCGTTCAACTGATCTTTTTTGATTTCAGCAATTTCTTCTAGTTGGGCGCGGGTAATCTTGCCGACTTTGTCTAGGTGAGATTTGCCACTACCCTTTTTGATGCCAGCTTTTTCCATGATTAAATCACTAACTGGTTGACCTAGGGATCTAAAAGTAAAAGTACGATCTTCGTAAACTTGTAAGTGAACGATAACGTCTTTGCCCATTAAATCTTTAGTCGCTTCATTAAATGGATTAATGAAGTTCATCATGTTTAGTCCCCATTGACCAAGGGTTGATCCAACTGGTGGACCTGCAGTTGCGCGGCCTGCTGGGATGCGCAATTTCAAGTTTCCTATAACTTTTTTAGATGGCATAGCCTAAAATTCTCCGAATTTTATTAGTAGATGGTATATGGTAGATGGTAAATAGGATGTATGTCGGCTTGAAGCTTGCCAACTACTACCTACTAACTACTATATACTGCGACTTTGTCGCCTTTGCGTAACTGGGGTATTATACCTTACGGACCTGCAATGCGTCAAGTTCAACTGGAGTATCGCGACCGAACATGCTGACCATAACTTTGACCTTACCCTTTTGAGTATCGATTTCAGATATAGCGCCGTCGAATGATTTGAATGGTCCATCGATGATGCTGATAACTTCGCCAATTTTGAAGTCAATGTGGTGTTTAGGATCTTCGACACCGATGCGTCGTTTGATTTTAGTAATTTCGCTTTCAGACACTGGCGTAGGTTCGGTACCAGTACCAACGAATCCGGTAACACCAGGAGTGTTGCGGATAATGTACCAAGTTTCATCTGTTAATTTCATTTCAACCAAAGCATAACCTTGGAAAATCTTTTTTTCGACAACTTTGCGTTTGCCGTTTTTGATTTCAATTTGTTTTTCTTTGGGCACCATAACGTCAAAAATTTTGTCAGCCATATCAACGGCGTTAATCTTTTGGCGAATGCTGTCAGCAACTTTTTCTTCGTATCCACTGTAAGTGTGGATAGCGTACCATTGTCTTGATGAATCGTAGCGGTTTTTTGACATAATTTCCTTCTTTGACCTGTCGTATGACGGGTTACTTTATGATTAACTTAAATAATTCGTTGAAACCTGCGTCCAAAAGTAGGATTAATAGGGCAAAAAAGCCAGTGAATAATAATACAGCAGCAGTCATTCCCCAGGTTGCTTTGCGATCTGGCCAGCGAACTTGGCGTAATTCTTTCCATGAACCTTTGAAATATCCACCAAATTTAATCAACCAACTAAAACGTTTTTGAATAACTTTTAGAAACTTGCTTTCCTTTTTTGGAGTTGCTTCTTTTTTTGATTTCTTCTTCTTTAAAAACACCATTTTTCACTCCTAATTAAAAAGCCTGCTCGAAGCAGACTGTCAAGAGCTAGTATACTCGACTGATTGGGTTTCGTCAAGAAAAATTATGTTATTTTGTCTCAGGTAATGTGAAGCTGAAGGTTGAGCCAAAGTTTAATCGGCTAGTTACATCAATTTTTGTTCCTAATTTATGTGCTAATTTGGCTGCGACGTAAAGGCCTAGCCCTGTGCCGCTAGTCTCGCGGGTTCGATAATCTTCACTGCGATAGAATTTGTGGAATATTTTTGCTTGGTCGGATTTGCTGATGCCGATACCAGTGTCTTTGATAGAGAAAGTAACTTCACCGCCAGATTGTTTAACAATAATTTTAACGCCACCTTTTTTAGTGTATTTGATAGAGTTTGTAATAAAATTTTGTAGTGTTTCTTCTAGGTATAATCGGCTGACATGCACTTTACCTAATTTGGCTGATAAATCTAAATCTAAATGCAAGTCTTTGGCTTTAGCACTTTCATAATATTTATTATGTAATTTATGGGCTAATTCTTTGATATCGATATCCTCAGTAATATCAGCAACACCACGTTCAGCACGTGACAATGAACTTAAGTCATTTACCATATTTGCCAAGAAAATGACTTGATCGTGAGCGACATTAACAGCATCTTTTAACATGTCGTGTGTGATATCTGGATGTTCCATCATAACTTGAACATTTGATATTGTGCCTTCGGCAATTGTAATCGGAGTACGGAGTTCATGGCTGATGACGCTGATAAATTCGTCACGTTCTTCTTCTAGGCTTTTGGCTTTGGTGACGTCACGCATGATGATAATATAACCGTCGTGGGTCTCAGATTTTTTTGATCGGCTGTAGCTACTGCGAATTGGAGAGTATGTCATTTCCAGGCGCATTTTTTCACCATCATCGAAAGTATAATATGTGTCGTCACGTTTAATAACGGTTTTTGTTGTTTTAATCTCATTGAATAATCTGATATCACTATTTTCCTTGTCAGTAAGAGGCAATATTTCGTCAATATGGTGGCCGTTTAAGCTATCATTTGTATCAAGCAGGTTTAAACTTGCGGCGTTATAGACGCGTATAATACCTTCCATGTCGATGCTTAGGACGGCGTCGGTCATATTGTTAACAATCGTTAGGACTCGGTCGCGTTGTAATGATTCTTGGGCTTTACTATGTTTTAAGGCATCATTAGTACCTACTTGGAATCTAGTAACGCTCATCGTGACAATACTAGTTATTAATATGGCCACAAGTGCCACCAAATCATAAACTGCGATGATTATATCTAATCTATGCCATAAAAATATGTCAATCGCGATCAAAAGTATAAATGCAAAAGTACTTAGTTGTAATCCACGTTCTGAAAAATATAAATATGATCCAATCATTAGTAATAGCCAGCAACCAGCAAATGGCGAAGCAATCCCCGATACAAATAACAGGTAGGCACTTGCTAATAAATGATATGCAATTAATCTTAGGCCGGAATCAAGTTTTGATTTGATAGGAAAGAAAAAGTTAACAATGCTAATGTAAAGCCACCAAAAACAAATCATAAAAAAGCCGAAATTATCGATTATATGTGGAATACGTATGACATCAAACTGAATCAGCACTCCATATGTAATCAGTATAATCGGAATAAATAGCCCAGCATACCTAACAACATTGGCTGTGCGTGGCGAGTAATTATATCCACCCTTATACATCTTATGGTTATTATACATAAAATGTAGCTATTTAAATAGATGGATTTTGGAGTTTTAAAGTCCGACGATGTAATTTATAATTTGGGTCGCCGACGGCAACTAGTGACCAAAATATTGGCCCGTGATTCATTTGTTTTGTATGAGATAGTTCATGAATAATTACATAATCTATTAATTCGAACGGCAATTTCATCAAAGCGATATTAAGGCTGATTGTGCCGTTACTACTGCAACTTCCCCATCGGCCGCTGGCGTGTGAAAATCGAGCTTTGTCATAATGATACCCATATTTTTCAGCTAAAAATGACAGACGTTTTGGTAAATAACTTTTAGCCTCAACACGGAGTGCAGTGATGACGGCGTCACGAATTTTACGACTAATCGTTGGGTTGTTCAGCGCGATATTATTTGGTAAGTTTACGATTATTTGTAAACCATGTTTGGTGATTGAAAGGGCTTGATTATCTGTGTTTCTGATAATCAAAGTATGACTCTTGCCAATCTGCATTCCATTGGTGTAAATATATTCGGGCTTTGATTGGGCTAATATTTTTCGTAATTCTTCGCGGGAAGTCTTTAGTAAATGTTTGACTAGTAATGTTGGCGCATATAATGGTAGTGACGCACGTAAAGTACCATCAGGCGCGACGCGAACACTAACATGAGTTGCCCGCGCACTGCGGCGGACGGTAATTTTGCCGAATTCATCATCTTGAATAATAGGCATATAGACATTATAGCAAAAGTATGGCGATATAAACGTAAGTAACCACTATTATTAATTATTAATATATAGTATGCTTAAATTAATAATCATAAGCGTGGTGGGCTATTCGTAAAATGGATAAAGAAATCAAGCGATTAAGAAAAGATGGTCGCAGAATAAATCGAAAAGTCGTTAAGACCGAACGTCACGCAAAAAACATCTTACTTCATATGCTACATCGTAAAAATTTTAGTCGGTTTTTGCGTGTTTTAGGCCCTGGAATTATTACTGGTGCAGCTGACGATGATCCGTCTGGAATTGCAACATATTCTCAGGCTGGTGCGGCCTATAATATGGGCTTTTTATGGATTTTTCCAATTATGTATCCAATGTTGCTGGCTGTTCAAGAGTCATGTTCGCGTATTGGCGCTGTAACTGGTAAAGGATTAGCGGCGGTTATCAAAGAAAATTACAGTAAAAAATTATTATTTATGTCGGTTATTTTAGTTGTAATTGCGAACACTATCAATATTGGAGCTGATTTGGGCGCGATGGCTGCGACAACCCAGCTTTTTGTGAATCTACCTTTTGGGTTATTAGCAATATTTTTTGCTATCGCCATTACTTTAATGGTTGTATTCTTCAGTTATAAAAAATATGCCAAAATTCTAAAATGGCTAGCGATTGCCCTGTTGGCTTATCCTATTACGGCGTATTTAGTTGGGCAAGATTGGCCTGAGTTGATGAGAAATACTTTTTTTGTTATTCCGGTAATTAATGCGACAACAATGTATATTTTGGTTGGAATTTTGGGTACGACGGTGTCGCCATATTGCTTTTTTTGGGATACGTCCGAGATTGTCGAGGAAGAAATTTCACATCATCGGTTGTCTGCGACTGGAAAAAATCCAAAAATAAGCAAAAAATTCTTGAAAAATATCAGATTAGATAATTTTTTTGGAATGACATTAGCATCGGTGTCGGCCTGGTTTATAGTCGTTGTTTGTGCGTCAGTTTTGTTTAAACATGGTATTACTGATATTAAAACCGCAGCTGATGCTGCCGCCGCGCTTGAGCCTTTAGTTAAAGGTTTTCCAAATGCCGGTTTGATTGCAAAATTAATATTTTCAACTGGAATTATAGGCATTGGGTTACTAGCTATCCCAACCTTGGCTGGGTCATCGGCTTATGCTATCAGTGAAACTTTGGGCTGGAAAGAGGGTTTGTATCGTAAATTTAGCAAAGCTATTGGATTTTATGCGGTCATAATTGCCGCTACTTTTGTTGGTTTAATGATTAACTTTATCGGCATTGACCCAATCCAAGCTTTGATATTTACAGCTGTATTTAACGGTATTGCCGCCGTACCACTGCTTTTCATGATTGCAAAAGTTGGTAGTAATTCTAAAATTATGGGTGAATATAAAAACGGTTTCGTATCAAATATATTCGTGCGAATTTCGTTCGTTGTTATGACATTCGCTGTCATTGCACTATTTTATTTTATGGCAACTGGACAATAACCGTATAATTCAATTGTTTTATCATTATTAATAATGTAAAGTGGAATTGAATATTACGAATGTTGAATTATTATGACACATAACAATGTGAATAAAAATTCCTTTTGTGATGTTCTCATTCAATCCGCAAACTTGCGGTTCTTCTAAAACATAACCATATATTACTACTATGGAAACTATTGCTGGTAAAAAAGGCAAAAAAGTAAGAAGAAGTTTTATGCCAGATAGCGAAGTAAACTTCGATTGCAGTAAATGCAAAGAAGAAGTATGCATTGCAACGTCTGGTGAGGGTCATAGTGGATCAACCACTTGTTATGAAAAGTGGCTTGCAAGAAGCTATGCCGCATCGTCGGCAAACCATGCAGCATAATCGCTGCGGGTGAATGTTTTAATGGTAGGAGCACACACCAGTGTTCCTACCTTATTTTTTTTGATTTTCCAAGATTTTTTTCGCGGCGTTTAACAGTATTAATTCTCTTTTAACCATGAATTGTCCGCCGTAACTAGAAGTTTTGCATCGTGCAACTAATTCAATTGCTTTGTCTATATTCTTTACCCATACAGCTTGAAAACCTTCGGCTATTTCGCTAACAGTAAATGATGATGGCATTTTATCGCCGATTTGTCGCGCCAGATAACAATATGATGTTTGTGTCATTTTATGTTGATCGCGGTATTCGACTGTTATTCCAACCTTGTCTAATATCTCGACTTGGCAGCCAATTTCTTCAATTAATTCACGTTTTAAAGCTTGGATAGTATCCTCGCCAGCCTCAACACCACCGCCTGGTAATTTGTAATAATCATTACTGTGAGCGTACATTAAAGCGACGCGATTTTTATTATCAAGAACGATTGCCCTAGCCGCCGTACGCTGATAGTATTTTGACGAGTCTTGATTGACCGCCCCTTCAACGACATCCGATTCATAGATTATTCTTAACAGTTTCATGGTATTAGAATATCATAATTCGGTATCTATTTTTCCTATAACAAATCATATTTATATGTATAATTATTAATTAGAGCATTTCTTTTTTACTAAAATAAAATCTAGAAAAAAATGGACACGATTAATGCAGTAGCATTGGTAGTTTTTGATTCAGAGTGCAGGGTCTTTCTGCTAAAAGAATTAAAAGCAAGAGAAGATTATTGTAAAAAAGTTGGTATGCTCTCCTTTCCAATCACTTTGATTGCGAATGGCGAAGACAAAGACCTAAGTCTTGTGCGACTAATTACTAAAGAGATTGGCCAACCTATTCAAAGGCCGCCTATGTTCTTTGGTGACTATGAAATTCCATTAAATACAAAATACAGTGTTAGATTATCGGTCTATACTGGTGTTGTAAATGATGGATTTTTCACAGCCCGTCCAAGTGATCTATATGTCGATCATTATGGATGGATGTTTCCGCGACAAATCTTGGAGTTGCCTTCGGATGAGATAAGGTTAGAGGTAAAACCTGTTATAAGGTCGTATCTCACCATCTGAATATAGGCGCGCCGTGGTAACACCCATAGCGCGCCTAAAAAATATTCAATTATTTATTAGAATCTGAAATTAATAACGCTTTACTGATTGAATCAGTTGACTCAACTTGCTTGACCATAAAGTTAGCGACGTTAGCGCGTGAAACAGTTGATGATAATTTTAAGTCAATAATTTCACCTGTTAGGTAGTCGCTTGTTAGTGGGCCGTTAGTTAAATTAACTGGACGGACAATAGTCCAATCAAGTTTACTATCACGAATCGCCTGCTCTTGTTTGATTTTGTCCTTAAACATGGTGTTCATCGGTGGCATGTTGAATGTAATGCGCCACATAGCCGGCAAGGCTTCTTTATTTTCAAGCAAACCTGCGCCAGTCTCAACAACTAATCTTTTGACGTTGTTATCTTGCATGGCTTTGACGATATTTTTTGTACCCATCGACAACACTTCGTTCTTTTTGCCCGGAATTGTACCTAGCGCAACCAATACAGCATCGTGACCTGGCATAGCGGCTTTGACTGAAATTATATCCAGTACGTCGCCAACAAATGCAGTAACTTTGCTGGATAATTCGCCTAGTTTGCTGGCGTCTTTACGCACAAAAACCGAAACATTATAGCCTTTTTCGAGTGATTGTTTAACTAATTCTTGACCGGTACCACCTGTAGCTCCAAAGATAAGTATATTCATACACTAATTATATAACGAATATATGTAATCACTATTCTATCAAGCCTTCAGTTAATAATTTTGGAACAACTTTTATCATAAAACCATCAGATGTTTTTACTTCAGTATCTCTGTCGTACCAAAGAATTCCAGTAATTTCATGTCCGACTGTAATATCACGGTCAATTTCAACAATGTATTTTTCAACTTGTCTTTTTCGGTAGGTATATGACATATATGGAGTGGCTGAAACTACTTTTGCGCCTAATTCTTCCATAATTTCACGGTCTAAAGCTTGCAAAGGGGTTTCACCTTCTTCAATGCCACCGCCGGGTGTCCAATAGGTGCTGGCATTATAGCCAGTAACTAATAGTACTTTTTTATTTCGCAAGATAATTGCTCGAGCGGTATGCTTCATACTTTTAGTATAACAAAGACGTAAATAATGTTTAAGATTATTAATATATATTTCGGTAATGCTATAATTATCATCATGAAAGACAGAAGTGATTTATCTGGATTATATCCAAACACCAGCCAAAGAACCGATAACATGAATAATCAGGCGAAGTATTTGGCGATATCAAGAAAAGCTGATCAATCTCCAATGTCATATCAGCATTACCCAATTGTCGCAGCCTTAATAACAGCTCCAGTTACTTTGTTTGTTTTGTTAATAAATTTACTTCGTGACGATTTAAATTCGGGCAGTTTTGACCTTCTTTTTCCGGTATTACTGACGTCACTTGTTCTCGGCGGTTTCTTTTCGATAATCGTATACTCGGCTATTTCTAAAAGATTTGAACGAATTGGCGTCGAAAACTCACTATTTTTATTAGTTTACACATTGTCTGGATTGCCGATTGCCCAGCTGATTTATGATATTTTTAATCATTACAATCTGGGAGTTGTTAATCCTATTCCATTTACAATTAGCATATTTTTTGAAAACTTAATTGTCGTGACGGCTATCATTACGCTGATGAAAACTAAAAAGTTGTCAGGTCGGACGAAAATAATACTATTTGCTGCGCTGGCGATATTTTGTGTGGCCTATGCACTATCAACTAATAAATAGTGTTACTTAATCTTAATACCTATTGAATGCGCTAATTCAGGCGCTAGGCTGATGAGTTGAATATAGTCAATCGTAGCGCCTTTTAAGCCTTTGATGCCACTGACATTGTTTAATTGTGATCCTGATAGATCAACATTATTAATTTTAATATCAACAAAATCAACTTTTTCAAGTACGCAATCTTTCATTATTACACTCTTTAGGTCACCAGCAGTAAATTCAGATTCAATCATCGAGCAATTGTCAAAACGTACACTGCGCAGTTGCGTCATTCTGAAATTTGATAAATCAAGATTGCAATTGATAAATTCGACGTCCAAAAGTTCTGACGAGCTAAAATCAATTCCCTGCATCCGACAACCATCAAATTTAACTCGTGTAATTTTATTGTCCGACAACTTACACGCTGAAAAATTTGATGATTTAACGATTACATCACGCCATTTTGATCCTTGAAAGTTTGATTCTTGAGTGTTTGAATTTGTTATTATACTTTGAATGATTTCAATATTTTTATAATCAAATTTTGTTAATTCTTGTTTATCAAATTTTTCATCTTCGACTGATTTTTGTTTAACTAATTGCGTAAAAGTCGATAGTTTCAACTGGTCATTGATTTCGGGCTGACTGATATTCATAAACATATTCTAGCAAACTAAGTTATAATTAGATGTATGTTGAGCATAAGTTATAGGGGTTTATTTAATGGATAGCGTAGTTGGCGTCAAAAACCTTAACAAAATATACGGCAAAAGTGATTCAGCTTTTGCGGCACTAAAAGATATAAATATCGATATCAAACATGGTGAATCGGTTGCTATTGTTGGTAAAAGTGGATCAGGTAAAAGCACATTAATGCATTTATTGGCTCTGTTAGATTCCCCTACTGACGGTGAAATTATTATAAATGGTAAAAAGTCTTCAAAATTATCACGTCGCGAAAAAGACATTTTGCGTAATAAACAATTTGGATTTGTTTTTCAGCAGTTTTTCTTAAATGCTAATAATACGGTATTAGATAATGTCATCTTGCCACTAAAAATTGCAGGTATTGGTCGTCGTGAACGGAATTCCAGGGGTTTACAGGCGCTAAACGATGTTGAATTAGGATCCAAAGCCAACAATAAGGCCAATAATTTAAGTGGTGGCGAAAAGCAACGTGTTGTGATCGCAAGGGCTTTAATTAATAATCCAAGTATTATCTTTGCCGATGAACCAACCGGAAATCTGGATAGTGTGACTGGTGAAAAAATTGAAGAAATTTTGTTTTCACTAAATAAAACCAAAAATATCACATTAATTATCGTGACCCATGACCATGAATTGGCTGGACGTTGTGGACGACAAATTCGAATGAAAGATGGCATGATTGTCGAGGGAGAAAAATAATGAAATTATCAGATATTATTGGCTCGGCAACATCGAATATGTTTCGTAGTAAAGTTCGTACGGGTTTGACGATTTTAGCGATATTTATTGGTGCCTTTACGATTACACTTACTGTTGGTATTAGCTCGGGCGTTACAACTTACCTAGATAAACAAGTCAGCAACGTTGGCGCAAAAAATGTGCTAATTATCCGACGTAAAGTCGAAGTTAATATGAGCAATGTGTTGAAAAAATATGAACCAGACCAAAAAAGCAACAGCGCTCAGGCAGCACTTCTTAGTGCGATGCTAAATGATAGTGATGTTGCCAAAATAAAGACTCAATCAGATTTAACGAATTTTTATGCAGTTTCGGCTGTTAGTCCGTCTTATATCAGTGGAACAAATGGTGATAAGTATCAGGTTGCAACTCAGCCGTTTATTGATGGTAGTCAATTTGAATTAATTACTGGAAAATTAGTTAGCGGCAAAGATACTCAAAGCGAAATATTATTACCAAGTGTGATGGTCAGCGGACTTGGCTTTTCATCAAACGACGATGCGATTGGTAAAACTGTTGAATTTGGCATTAAAACGCCAGCTGGTGTCATGAAAACAGTTTCGGCTGTCATTACTGGTGTTCAACAAGAATCATTAATTACTCAGGGCGGCGTATTTGTGAATATACCTTTGCAAACTAAATTGTTAGCTATTCAATACGAAGGAGCGCCAGTTGAAATCGCCCATCGCTATATTGGCGTGACGGCTGAATTTAATAGTGCATTAAGTAAGGACGAAGTTAAAACTATCAAAAATAGCTTGGCTGATAAAGGCTACTTAGCAAATACGGTCGAAGACCAAATCGGCATTATTAAACAAATCATTGACGCTATTACTTACGTGTTAATATTCTTTGGATGTATTGCACTATTGGCGGCAAGTATTGGAATCGTCAATACATTATTTATGTCGGTTCAAGAACGTACCAAAGAGATTGGATTAATGAAAGCTATGGGTATGAGTCGTATCAAAGTCTTCTTATTATTTAGTGTTGAGGCGATGATGTTAGGATTTTGGGGTAGCTTGCTGGGCGCGCTGGCGGCGATTGGTGTTGGCCGAATTGCTAATAACATAGCATCAGACACTTTTTTAAAGGATTTACCTGGTTTTGCGCTGACTGACTTCCCTATTTTGTATGTCGCTGCGATTATTTTAGTTGTTATGTTAATCGCATTTTTGGCTGGTACATTGCCATCACGCCGAGCTG
This sequence comes from Candidatus Saccharimonadota bacterium, assembly GCA_037141755.1. GTDB lineage: Bacteria > Patescibacteriota > Saccharimonadia > Saccharimonadales > Saccharimonadaceae > UBA1547. The sequence continues at coordinate 107,160 of JBAXBX010000004.1, read as the reverse complement.
CCAATCAAGATCCAATTGAAGCTTTGCGCTACGAATAGTAAATGCATTTTGATACAATTTATTGATATGTTAATATAGTAGCATTAGCATAAGTAAAATAGTGTGCAAAGTGGATTGGTGAGGTTATGGCAAAGAAATTATCAATAAACAGATTTCAATATTCAGCTGGAATAATATTATTAGTCCTGGCATTTAGTCTTGGTATTTGGGTGCGGGCCTATGGGGAACAAGTTGGTGGTGCGCCTGAAAGCGGTTCGACGTCACACATTAGTTCGCTGTACACAGCTTTGCAGTCATCAGGTTTTGGTAGCGATGCTGATACGCCAGATTGGGGTGCGACGTGGAATCGGATAAAGACATCGGCTCAGTGGACGCCAAATGGTACGGCAACGGCTAGTGATGTAGCTAGTGGTAAGACTTTTTACGGTTCTGACCGCACACAAAATACAGGAACATTAACAGCTCCTGGTAACTGTCCAACTCAAGAACATCAGGATAGTTATGGCGCACCAATAACGCAAACAACTAACTGTACAGATACAGTCGCATGGACGGTACCTTCTGGCAGTATTGCTGGTTCCGAAAAGCAAGATAATCGTACTGGTCTAATTTGGAGCAATCTAGTTTATAAGAGTTCCAATACGGCTATTTTCAGCTTGTCGTCTGGTACTGACTGGAGTTGGAATGCAACTCTAGACAACAACGTGGCTGTGGGTGGTAAAACTGCAATTACACTATGTTCTAGCATGGGTGATGGCTGGCGTTTACCGACTCAAAAAGAACTGCAGCAAGCGTATATAGACGGTTCTTTCTTTAACTTGAGCCAGTCGGTCAATAGTTTTTGGTCATCAACTTCGTATAATGGTGATAGTTCGTGGCTTGTTGCCCTAAGTGATGGTTTTATGGTTAGTAGTGGTCAGTCTAATACTAGCCACGTTCGCTGTGTTAGATAAGTTGATGATTATATCTATATTTTTCATTGCTAATATATTCATTTTTTGATTAAATAGACACAAGCATAATAACGAATAAATAGTTAAAGTACTTGGGGGCGGGTGTTTGTGAGCGACAATATGAATGTACGGACTAACATCTGGCATTCGCGAATCATATTCAGCATTCTAATAATCGCAACTGCGGTTATTATCATACCCCTTTTGATTGTTGGTAAATTGTTTGCTTCGACCACTATTCCGATATCTGACACTAGTACGGCAACAGTTGTTAACACTGGTAATCAAATAGTTTTTGATTCGTCAACTCATCATACGAATGTAACGATTGATTATAACACCAGACAAATGTCGGGTTATGCTTGGAGCGATGAAATTGGTTGGATTGATTTTGGTGGTGGAGCCGACAATCCTGATGGGCCTGTTAACGCTGATATTCATGGACTGTTAAAAGGTCGTGCAAAAGTCATGGATACGGGTAATTTGATTGACTTTAATTCTAGCCCATTTGGATCAAATGTTGCGATTGCATCCAGTACTGGCCAATTTAGTGGTTTTGCCTGGAGTCAAGATTTAGGTTGGATAAATTTTAGCGGAGTATCGGTGCCAGGCTTTTATTTGGATGTTCAAGCTCCAAATAATCCATCTGCCGTAACAGCCGTAGGCAGTCCAAGTGGATCAGTTTTGACTTCGGATCATTTCGGTAATGATGCATCTATAACATTCAGTTGGTTGACGCCAGATGATACGGCTGAAGTAACCACTCCATCTGGAGTGGCTGGGTATTATGTTTATTTTGGTACAGATGCGACAGCTAATCCATATACTGCTGGCACTTATCAAACTGACACTAATGCAACTGAAGCGCTCGATGTGGCTAATAACGGCCGACAATACTATCTACGAATGCAAACTGTTGATTTGGCTGGAAATCGTAGTAGTTCAACGACATTATTTAATTACAAATATGATATTACAAAACCAATTAACCCTGTGTACGTAACGGTATCACCTATCGGTTGGTCAACAAATAATAACTTCAATTTCACTTGGCCAAGTGGCTATGATAATGGCACCGGTGCATCTGGTATTGCCGGCTATCAGTATAAACGAGCCGGAGGTGGCGATGACTGGAGTGCTGTCATTCCTGTGCTGACTGTTACGAATATTACGGCCTATCAAAATGGACAGAATGACTTTTATGTCCGAAGTGTTGATAACGCTGGCAATGCAGCGGATGGATATGTTAGTTTGCACTATTACTACAATGCTAACGCACCAGCAGCCCCGACTGGGCTGGCTGTAACGCCACCGAATGCCATTGCAAATAACTTTACATTTACATGGAGCGAACCGGTGTCTGAAAGCGGCATTAAGGGCTATTACTATTCTGTAAATGCTCAGCCAACTGTTAATAATACAGTCTATACAACTGAGCTTACGACTGGTGTAATGCCAGCAGCGACTCAACAGGGATTCAATACCTTTTATGTAGTTGCTATCGACAATTCGGGTCAAATTAACTGGGGTAGCTATGCTGAGGTTAAGTTTGAATGTAATACCACAGCGCCTGGAATACCAACGAGAATGGTTATATCTGATAGTTCAGATCGAGGTTCAAATGATTGGGCGCTAACTGTTAAATGGCAAGCTCCAGTAGCTGGTATTGTTAGCAAATACTATGTTTATAGATCAACAGATGAAACGAACTACAGTAAGGTCGCGACAATTAGTTCTGTCGCATATACCGATACAGGCTTATCATCAACTTCAACTTATTCGTACAAGATTACGGCTGTTGATAACGCTGGTGCAGAATCTGCTTTTTCGTCAGTTGTGACAAAGATGCCAACTGGTAAATTCTCGGTACCACCTTTAATTGTATCTGGGCCGGATTTTAAAGCTACTGCAACTACAGCTGTTATTACTTGGTCAACTGATCGTCCATCGTCATCTTCGGTCGCCTATTCAACTGATACGTCGTATGCTGAAAGTAGAGGTCAAATCGATAATGTAACTACTCACAAGGTGTTATTGACAGGTCTACAACCTGGCACTGACTATCATTTTAAGGTTCAATCACTTGATGAAAATCGAGATTATACAGTCGATAACGCATATTCCACTGGGTATGGATTTAAAACCGATACGGCGCCTGGCGTAGCCGAGGTAGTTGTGTCTGATATTAATTTGACTTCAGCGATTGTCAGCTGGAAAACGACAACTATCGCTACTTCAAAAATATACTATGGACTGACAAGCACTTATGGTCAGGAATTATCTGATAATTCAGGTTCAGGCGTTACTATGCATACTGTCAAACTAACAAATTTATCAAATTCGAGTACTTATCACTTCAAGATTGTCGGCACAGATACTGATGGCAATAATTTGGTGTCTGATGACTATAGTTTTGACACATTAATGTTGCCACATATTTCTAATGTCACTTTTGAACAACAACATAACACCGCAACCTCAACATTATTAGTGTCTTGGGATTCTAACGTGCCAACTACATCAACAGTGTTAAGTTATGAGGGCGACGCAACTGATGCGGCCGAAATATCATCATCGACATTATCTACAAAACACTCAATTTTCGTTCCAAATCTAAAAGATAATACTGTTTATCGAATGATCGCTGAGGGCCGTGATGCCTATGGAAATATGGCTATATCTGACGCAAATCACGTAACGACTGCTTACGACACTCGCCCGCCAGCAGTATCTAATATTATTACCGAATCAACAACATCTGGATTTGGTGCCGATACGACTGCGCAAATCATTGTGTCATGGGACACTGACGAACCGGCAACTTCGCAAGTTGAATACGCCGAAGGTATTACTGGTGATAGTTATTCGATGAGTACCGCTAAGGACAGCTCGCTTTCGACCTCTCATGTTGTGGTGCTACGTGATCTCAAGCCCTCAAGTTCGTATTATTTCCGTGTAGTTTCATCTGATAAAGCTGACAATCAAACAAAATCAGATGCTGGCAGTGCTTTGACTGGGTTGATTCAATCTTCGATTCTTGACACCGTCTTGAAGTCATTGCAAGGTACTTTTGGGTGGATGTTCAAATGAAAATATTAAAAATAAAGTGGGTTAAATAATGATCATGACTACTATGAAACGCCCTATTATATCGGTTGAAGGTTTATACAAGACTTTTAAGGTGGCCAAAGAGGAAATTCCTGCTTTGATAGATATTAATCTTCAAATATTTCCTGGCGAATTTGTTGTTATTCTTGGACCATCTGGCTGCGGTAAAAGTACACTACTGAATACGATTATTGGCCTAGAAAAACCAAATACTGGCCATATCAAGGTTCATGGTCATAATATTTACAATCTTGATGAAGACGGCAAGACGGTGTTTCGTCAAAAAAACTTTGGCGTTGTTCATCAACAATCTAACTGGATTAAATCACTGAATGTGCTTGAAAATGTCGCCTTTCCTTTGAATGCTGTCGGTCACAAGCATAATTATAGTTTGCAAATGGCAAAAAATAGTTTATCAATGTTTGCAATGGAGGGTTACGCTAAACATAAGCTGACTGAATTATCTGGCGGTCAACAAACTAAAGTGGCTGTTTGTCGTGCACTGATTACTCACCCGCCAATTATTATGGCCGATGAGCCAACTGGTAATCTTGACACGGCTTCGGCTGTTAGTGTGATGAGCCAATTCGAAGTGTTAAATCGAGTATACAAGACTACAATTGTCATGATTACGCATAACCCTATTTACACCGAATATGCCACAAAAGTTATTAATATGATGGACGGACAAATTAGTAGTCAAGACGTCAAAGATTTAATTTATGAGACTTCAGTTGATCATAAAGTGCATAATCTAGCAAAAGGGTTGGTATCATGAGACGTTCATTTATCATCAGATTAGCTATTAAAAACCTCATGGAACGTAAATTACGTACTTTTTTGACGATTAGTGGTGTAGCGATTAGCGTTGGCTTTGTTTGTTTGCTGATGGCGTTCAGTTTTGGCATGCAAAAAGCAGCTACTGATCAAATAACTGGTGGTGATTCATTGAGGGATTTAGATGTTACAAAAGGCTCATCAAAATTGATTGATCTAGATAATAGTACTATAGACAAAATTCAATTATTTTCAGAAGTTACAAAAGTTTATTCTCAAGTCGCACTGGCAGGTGATGTTCAATATGGCGATTCAAAATCTGATGGTATCATTTATGGTACTGACGCTGATTTGCTGAGCATTATTAATCCAAATCTTATCAATGGAAAACTATATAATATTGGCAATAATGATGCAGTGGTAATAAATTCTACGCTTGCTCGTAAGTTAACCAATGATAATGTCGCTACGTTAATTGGTAAGCAAATTGATATTCGATTAGTCCTACGATCGGATCTTTATACAGACAACACTGCAAAAACTCAAATTAAGTCTACTAAAGCAACAATTACGGGCATTGCAGATGCTGGGAAAACTCCGTATATGTTTGTTCCGCTTAAAACCGTTACGGCATTTGGTGTCGATCGATACAGTAGCTTAAAAGTTCAATTAAACAGTATCGATAATGTCGACAAAGTGAAATCACAAATCGAATTTATGGGTCTAAAAGTTAGTACAATCAAGGATACGATTGATCAGGTGAATCAATTCTTTCAAGTATTTCAGATAATTTTGGTTGCAGTTGGAATAATTTCAGTGATTGTGGCTACTTTGGGGATATTTAATACTATGACAATATCATTGATTGAAAAAACCAAAGAGGTCGGGCTGATGAAAATTCTGGGTGTTAAAAAAGTATATATCAGACGAATCTTTATGATGGAGACATTAATAATTGGTATAGCTGGTGGTGTAATTGGTGTTGTGATTAGCGTTGCAATCGGGCAAGCGATTAACTATGCGGTTTATGCGATGGCAATTGGCAGTGGTAATGTAGTTGTAGCTATCATGTACTTCCCAGCTGCTTTGATTGTGGCTATTATGATTGTATCTGTTTTGATTAGTATTTTGGCTGGTATCTATCCAGCTCGTCGTTCGACTAAAATCGATGCCCTTGATGCAATGCGTTACGAATAAAGTATACTTTATCATTATTACTATATAATGCAAGCATGAATTGCGGTATAATAGTAAGATATTAAATTGATATTGAGTTGTGTGTAACACACCGATTCTATTAGTTTAATTACAATGGGTAATACCATTGGTTCATTCAACCGCAATAATGCGGGCATTCACAAAATATAAATAAATCGAACATGACGAGGCAGTATAGGGGCAAAGCTCCCCGAAAAAACGACATCAGATATACAAAAAGATTGGAGACATGTCCAATCTGTGATCGTGTACTTCCGCAATGTAGTATATCGGTCGGCGGTTGTGTATCTGTCTGTCCAGGCTGCTTGAAAGAGTGGCAAAGGCGTAACGATCCGAAAGAAGTTCGGAATTGTGTCATTTGTGGTGAACCTACCACTACACCCTACGCCATTCTTCCAGGCGGAGAAGTTACATGTTGTGAAGAGTGCGACGATGATCACCTTCGCGGTAACGAGTTTTTGTATGAAGATGAGGATATACGGTCAACTGATCGTTATTGAATCGTCGACATTGAATGAATAACGAGCAGGATGTTTAACAACGTCCTGCTCAAATCTTTTTTTATAAAGTTATCTAATTATTACTGTCTAAATTCACACTTATTAACATTTCAGTTGGCGCTGAGTTGATTGATTCATCGAGCTTAATTAACTCATCTTGTGTCATGTTTGGCTTATTGTACAAAGCGTCCATACGTAGTTTGCTGAATGTGCTTATTTTGACGTATTCATTATTGTTGGTTTTATAATTATAACTATGGCTAGCGAAGGTTGTGTTGGGGTTAAAATGGAAAATCGGGTCGATTGTATATGGTTCGCCAATGTATGTCCAGCCGGCATCAATAGCAAGTTTATTTATTTCAATTGTTGTTGTGTTGACCTCTAATTGACGAACATAAGTTCTGGTGTAGCTACTATCTTTACTGATATTCCAGTCCATAGTAGTTGCAGTATCCTTGCCCATCTCATTCATCAATATGTATTTTTGATCATCTAATTTGAGGCTTTTGAAAATTGAGATAATTCTTTCTTTGCGCATGTTATTTGTTACTGCCGGCAGTACATGTAAACATAAAATGAGGCTGATTATTGTTATAACAGAGATGATTATTACTCCACTTGTTATCTTTTTCTTGTTCTTAACTATAATTTTTTTTAGATTTTTAGACATAATATTAGTATAGCATGAGCATTATTTGGATGGTTATAATTATATTCCCCAGATTGCATCCAAAATTTTGATTCTAACTGATTGAACGGCTGGGACTAATGATGAAATGAAAGCTACGATAGCCAATATTATGGCATTTTGGATCATGGCGGTTTGGTCGATATATAGGCTTACGTAACCATACGGGAATTTAAATGGATGTTGAATGACAAGTGGCGCAATGACGTACAAAAATGTTAATGATCCAATACTGATGCCGATTGCAGCAAAAAACAGTGATTTCAGCAGATAATTTCCAACGATAGCCCTAGACCCAATGCCTATTGCCCGTTCGATGCCGATTTGTTTGCGTTTATTGATTAAATCGACGTATGTGACGATAAATACCGTAATTGCGGCGACTACTAGCGAAATGATTTTCAAAATTTGGTTGATCATATCGAATGTTTTTAATTGGTCACGGACCGATCCAGCCAAGTCATCTGAAGTTTGGTATCTTATACCAGATTGGACAGACGTTAAGTTATTACCTAAGTCGGTATCACTAATGGCACCCTTTGATTTTACATAGATTGAAGTTGCGTGGTTGATTGTTGTCGGCAACAACAACGAGGCTTCATTTTGTGATATATATGCCCGTTGGTCTGATTGTAAGAAGTTGTTATTAAATATACCTTTGACCGTAAAATCATGAGTTTTGCCATTTATTAAGCTTACCGTGACGGTATCACCGGCGTGAACGTTTTTTAATGATATGGCATAACCTTGCAAACCGGTTTGGCCAGCGCCAGCAATTTCAACCCCAAGTACAATCGAATCAGTGTCATTTTTGTCTAAAAATGAACCTTCAATCATATTGTTTGGTGTCGTAAAGACGTCGCTAAATGAAGCGGGGTCAACAGCATCAACCGACCAAACGTTTGATATATCACCTTTGCTTATTTGGGTACCGATGCGTAGTGTTGGCGTGGCGCCATTGACGTCGGTATTTGATTTAATTTTCGTTAATGTTTCATCAACCTTTGCAATATTTGAACTACTATTTGATGATGACACAATCACGTTGCTGGTCAGGGTTTCAATTAATTGTTGACCGACTTTATGCCCTAGTCCTTCAATAAGTGACGGTAAAAATAACAAGTTGATGTATATTAACGCCAACATTGTAATGGTCAGTACTGTAATACCTTTGTTGCCACGCCAAAGTGATCGGATTGCCAAAAATATTGACACCCTAATTGAACGTAAAAATTTCATACGTACTCCTCGGTAATTTTGCCGTCTTTAAGGAAAATCAATTGATTAGCGTACTTTTTATCATCAGGATCGTGCGACACAAAAATAATTGTGACACCAGTGTTTTTGTTTAAATTTTGCAAAGTTTCCATGACAGTTTTAGCAGAAATACTATCTAAATTAGCTGTTGGCTCGTCGGCAAATATAACTTTTGGGTTATTAATCATTGCACGAGCAATTGCGACACGTTGTTGCTGTCCACCAGATAATTCTTTGGGCAAATGACTGACTTCTTTTTCTAGACCTACAGTAGCTAACAATTCTTTAGCCTTTTGTTTATACGCTACACTGTTAGCACCTAACATCATTGCTGGTAAATATACGTTTTCAAGCGCCGTCAGTTCTGGTATCAATGCGTATTCTTGAAAGACATATCCCAATGTATTTAATCGTAATTTAGATCGTTTGCCTTCCGACAAACTAATGACATCTTCATCGTCTATCGATATATTGCCAGCATTTGGTCTGTCGATTAAACTGAGCTGTCGGATCAGTGTAGTCTTACCTGATCCGCTTTTGCCCATCAAACCAACTATTTTACCTTTTTCAATATCAAATGTAACACCTGACAAAGCTTGCGTCTCAACTTTACCAAGTTTATATATCTTAGTTAAATTATTTACAGTAATCATTATGTTTAATCATAGCATAAACATATATGTATGATTAGTATGTAAATTTATCCTTGTAATTTTCAATAATATATCTAACAGCAAAAGTTATATCATTTTGTAATACGTCATTAATATCCAGCCAAATTGGGCTGTGACCTTCTTCTAAAATCTGGACTGTATTAATATCGCCATTAAAATCGGTAATATATACGTGCCATTTGTGATAATCGGCGCCACCACTGCAACTGTCGCCTGGAATATCGGTTTCAAATAACTTAGTCAATTTGCCTGTAATGCCTGTCTCTTCAAGTAGCTCCCTGTTGGCTGATTGTTCGGGTATGTCGTTCGTGTCAACGTGCCCAGCTGGTATCGTCAGCGAATAAGGAAAAGTATCGCGCTGGTAGAATAAATATTTTCCGTCGGTATTTCGGACAAAGATACCAGCTGTCTCGTGCCATATCTCATTATTGTCATCAACCCATAATTTTGTTGTTGGGCCTAAATATATTGATACGTCATTGGTTTGCTTGCAGTCTTTACAGTAATATTTTTTAAGCCCGTTAACATATGATGGCTCAACCCCATCGGCATTGCATTCAATACAAAAACGATGCAATTTGTGATCAGTTGGTAATGATACATTTAATTTCATCTGAATATATAATACCAAAAAATTTCACATATCGGATATGATATGAATACTTGTTTAATCACGATACTAGTGGCATAATGCCGATATTTTCAGCGTGACGGTGTTGATATTTGTAATTATACTTGATTTATATTATTAGAATGATATAGTAGAGATAATAAAAATGCGTAGTTTTTCAGAAGAAATGCCTAATTCAGTGTGTGAAAAAAAGTTAATCATTATTCATGGTTTCCCAGGTGCCGGAAAAAGCACTAACGCTGAACGATTTTGTGAAGATAATCATAATGTCGGCTATGTGTCTATCGGTAATATTTGGAGAGCTATCAAAAATAAACATAAATCATCCATGCATAGCGAATTTGTTATTAATGCTGACATAACGCAACCGCAGCCCGATGAATTAACAAATGATATATTGTTTGAAGAAATTTCTCGCGAACATAATGATAAAGAATTGGTTTTGATTGATGGCTACCCTCGTTTTGAGAGTGCTATCGAACCATTCTTCGAGAGAATAAGTAAAGAGAAAAGTAGGGTCTTGGGTGGCATTTGTCTTGAAGCAACAATACAGACTAGCGTAATTAGAATGTTTGGCAGAGGAGCTCGAAAAGGCGAAGAACAGTACACTATAAATGGTATTAATTATGCCGACAAATACAATCAATACCTTGAACATACGCACAATCGAGTGTTGCCCGTTATGCAACAACGCGTCCCCTTTTTGTTCATTGACGCAAATCGTGAATCTGATACGGTGTATCAGGATTTCGTCAGTTCAGTCAGTAAAATAGTTGGTCTGTATGGGAATACATTAAATGTCTAATATTATTTCTGTAAACTTGGACGATTGCAACCATCGGTTTGTCGAAAATAATGGCGTTGTTGTATCGAAAATTGTGTATCCTAGGGTCCATATGTTTAGCCTTGATCTTTCTTTGTTTCAGGGCAATATGAGCTCAGGGAGTATGGGTTTTTCATTATTTAATTTTCCAACAAAAGTCTCTGTATCTAAATCTGAATTGATTCAAATAACTGGTGTTGGAACCGGATTTACAAACGAAATTATTAAAATATTAGATGAATTAAAGCATTATAAAAAAATCGATAAGACAGCTGGCTGGAATATACAGATTGATATTCCTAAAGATTTTCGTCATCATATTGGGCTTGGTTTGACGACTCAAATTACTAGTGCCGTTGTTATTGCGGCGGCTGAAACTTATGGTATAAAAATGGACTACGTTGATTTGTTTAATCTAGGCATCGGAAGAGTTTCATCATTAGGACTTAGTGCGATATTTAGTCCTGGGTTTATGATTGAATTTGGATATAAACTTGATAAAAACAGCGCGGTTAATATTCATCCCGATCTGTATAAACACACAGAATCGCCATCGGGCGCTTTGTTAAGGATTGATAATTTTCCATGGAAAGCCGTTATCGCGATCCCTAAGAATCTAACATCACTAAGTGGCAAGATTGAAGATAGTTTTTGGAATGATATATTCCCTGATAAAGTCGAATCGTCAAAAGATATTGCGTATGCCGTTTCAAACTATATACTTCCGGCTTTGATAAGTAACGATTTTGACAATTTTATTAAAGGCTTAAATATTGTTACTCAATCCGGAACAAAGCCAGCCGAAGAAAGTATCCAAAATCAAAATACAAAAGATATGGCTAATAAGCTACGAGAAAAACTTGGTTTTGCATCAATAAGCTCTTTAGGGCCTGTGATATACAGCTTTACAGATAAGACTTATGATATAGATACTATTCATAATTTAATTAATGATGAGTTTGACATAGTACTTATCGATACAAACCGTCCAAATCAGGATGTTGTACATCTGGATATACCAACTAAAATTATTCGTGATAACCAACAAAAGTACTATTTGGAGGATAAAAATATTCCATTTGATACTTTAAGTCAGCATCAAAAATATGAGATTAAGATTCTAGATTCACATATTTTAAGCAAAACTAAGATTATTGCATCTTTTGCCTGCCTAGGAAAAACATACTTTGCAAATAAATATCCACATAAGTCGATTGATTTAGAGTCATTATCATTTAGGTATGTACATGCATCTGACGATGAATCAATGAAGTGCGACAGTAGTTTAATACACGATTCAGCATTTCCTGCTAATTACGTTAAACAGATTATTGATTGTATTGGCAAATATGAGTATATATTTATCGTACTATCAATTCCAGCGCTAAAAATTCTGGACTGTTATGGTATTGAATATACAGTTGTATATCCAGATAAAACAATGACCAATACAATATTGAATCGAGCTAAAATTCGGGGTAATAATGATGAAATGTTATCGCTTTTAAAGACTAATTTATCAAATGAAGATGAGTATAAATTAATGAAAAGCATACTAAAATCGGATAAATACATTTTGGCAACTTGCGACGATAATATCGAAAACTTAATACACAGAGGGATCATATAATGACTAGCGTTAATAGTTTAAATCTAGCCAAATATAAGCTTGTAATTATAGATTGGGACGGCACTTTAATTGATTCGAGCAAAAAGTACAAAGAACTTGATAAACTGTTTGTCAGGCATTTTTATAATTCGAATAATATATCAGAATTAAGTAAGTTGGAGTATAAATGCGTTTCAGACGATTGGCGTGATCACTATTATAAAAAAATCGATGAAATATACGCTGATGGACGCACTCCAATGGATAAAATATACAGACATGTAAATAAATATAAAAAAATAGTCCAATCCGAAATGCATTATATGAAGTCGGCGTCGGTTGCAATTAGTAAGCTCAAAAAGAATACCGACCTGAAATTAGTGATTGCAACAAATTCAAACATAGACGATATGGAGTTTTTCTCTAGCAGCGATTGGCATGGATCGAAGTTTTTAAATCCTAAGTTAATATTTGATATGATTGTTACGATTGATGAAGTAAGTAGCGCCAAGCCTCATCCAGAAATATTTAAACGCATCATTGACTACTACAATGTTAATCCATCTGAAGTATTAGTCATCGAAGATGATGCGAGGTGTATGAAAACTGCAAAAGAAATTGGTGCCGATGTACTAGCGTTTTACGATAAAAATAGCGTTGATACCCGAAACGCAAAGCCTTCAGAGTATGCTGATTATGTCATATATAGTTGGAATGATTTGATTAAAAATCTATTTAACAGTAAAGATTATTTTGAAAGACAGATGCGCAGAATGGATAATCCAACTGTTCACGATTACTTTATTTGGCAAGATGAGTGGCAAGATGCTGATTATTATGATCTGCAAGACAAAGATATACCAGGCATTCAATGGACGGGCGTATATTGTTTTGGTAATTTAGACGGTAAGATTCCGATTGTAAATTATGCCGATTATCCAAGTGGTTTACCTGGTGGACATATTGACGATGGCGATCTTAGTATTAATGATACGTTATCACGCGAGTTAGCCGAAGAAATAAATTGTACAGTACTTGATTGGGTTCCAGTTGGATATAAAATTATTATCAAGCCAGATAAAAATGTCGATTATCAATTATTTGTTTATGCTAATTTACAAAAAAACGGAAATTTTGTTGCTGATATGGGCGGATTGGTCAGTGGTTATACGTTGCACGATATTTCTGAATTAAATTCTAAAATCGAATGGAATAAAACCAGTGATTGGTTGCAGGAAAATTTGGCCAAATACTATCAAACAAAAGACTAAACTTTCTTCTTTTTGGTGTAAAAGGTTCAAAATAACAAGCCCAATGGCATCTATACTAAACATTAGTTTATTATATCAAATTGACAGTCGTCGGTTAGATAAAATTCAGGACGGTAATTCTAAAATTGCTATAAGAATGTAAAATGTTATAGTATGTAAATGAGAAGTCAAGAGAGACTGGCTGTGCCTAACCCTGAAGCTAACAAGTATGTTCATAACCCGTCATTGGTTATTGTTCACAATGCACTTGAAGTTGGCGATGACGACGAAGAGACAATTGGTTTTGAGGTACGAAACGCAATCAATGTGAACAAAAATATTGCTAGTTGTGAAGTAAGGCAGGCTTATGTTGTTGATGATGAAAAGATGACTTTAAGTATTAACAGAACGTTTAACAAGCAATATACTTTAGATCGGCAAGCGGATGCTATATTCAGAGGTGGAATAATGAATCAGGGTACATATCGTAAATTTTATGATGAATGTCTTAATAATGGGCTAAAATTAATTAATAGCCCCGAGCAATCTGAATTTGTTCAGTCGTTTGATTCATATTATCCGTATATAAAGCCGTTTACGTTTGAATCTGTTGTCATTAAGCCTGATTTTGATGTTGTTGATATTGTTGCTCATCCAGAAAAGCGTAAAAAACTACAGGTTATGATGGGCGCTGTAATGTCCGATAAAAAATGGGCAAATACATTTGTACGTTTTGATAATATGTCGCTTAAAAATGAGGCAAGGTTCCAAGACAGATTTCAAAATGACGAAAGCAGTGCAGATAATCAGCTGGGATTCGTTGATAATATTGCTGCAAATGTTATATCAACTGCCGATGATATTAACAGTTACATTAACTTGATTATGAGTGGCTTGAATTATGGTCACAAATATAGGTTTCACTTTCCTTTAGTGTTGCGTGAGTACAAAAAACCAAAATATATCCAAGGAACGACAAGGCTCGATAATACTTTAAGGCGTGTCGAAAATGAGTATAGAGCTTTTGTCTATAAGGGCGAGGTTGTCGATACTGCTTCGTACAGTATAAAAAGCATGAAGTTTGAAGACGACGTGATTCAGTTGATTAATAAAGGAATCGAAAAAGCGCGAAACATTTCACAACAAACAGCAATTAATGTCGCTAAGGCTCCTAATGCACCTGATTTTTACTCATTAGACGTACTTGAATTATCTGATGGAACATTTAAAGTTGTTGAAATAAATGAGGGTCAAAATTCAGGTATATATAGTTCGTATTTGGATAAATTTTACAGACGATTCGGTAAAGATATTAATCCCGTGACGAAATCGGCATTATCAAAAACCGCATTATCGCACGGCGTCTTGATTTAGATTGATAATTATCAAATCGGCATTAGTAGCTATATGGTATATCTATGTACTTTAACTTGAATAGACGATTTTTGTAATAAATGTTATTATAATCATGAAATAATTCCGCTACACTACCCTCGTCTTGCTTGGACATAAAGAGGTTGCGGTTTCATCTGAAGCATTAATTTATGGGTCGAATAAATTAATCGAAATTTATACAAGGAAAAAGTATATGAAAGAAACTAAAGAAGAAAAAACCAAAAGACAGCTTGAAGAATGGAAGAGTTATCGCGAAAACTATGGTTGGCCAGTGCAACACTGGCGAGCTTGGGGTTCGTGGTTCAGCTGGGGCTCACCTGTTGGTCTTGGTTTGTTTATTGCACTAACAATGATCTCGGTAGGTATATTTATTTGGTTGATAAACCTGTAAATATTGCTAACTAATAAAATACGCCACTTTATTGTGGCGTATTTTGTTGAATTAAATTCTATCTAAAATTTATTAGACCGACAATATACGAAGGCGGTGTATAATAACGCCGTTTAATATTAGTCCAATTGAATAGCCAATAATACAGACCCAGAGGCTCACGATATCATGAAGAGGAGTTAATGATCCAACGGTGATTGTTAATGAGCTAATGGTCATGGACGCATATACGGCAGTAAGGCTAGCCAAAAATAACCTATTAACGATATTTTTGATTGGCTTTAGGTATATGCTGTTAATCACTATTAATGCTGCAAAAATAATTACTGGTACAACCAACACCAACCAGATAACAATCGGCAGCACAGGTGTATTCCAAATATTATTGGTATGCAATGTAAAATTAATCATTGCTGGCAATTGTTGAACTGTTTGTATGGCCTGTACTAATAATGCGATAAAAACAAGGATTAAGATGAATAACTTTGGGTCGACTGGTTGTTTTTTGCTATGTCTAAAGATTAATATTATAGAGACAATTGTTTGAACAGCTAAGGCGACTATTGCTGGCATGGTCTCTCGCGCTAACATACCCCAAGGACCCCAAGCATCACTTAGATACGGCAATAACTGGTTGCCGATTTGACACAGTAAATATGCATTAATCGCAAACACGCCAGCAAATTGTACGCGATTTTTGGGTTGCCTCCAAAGAGACAAAATAAAGCCAATAATAAAAGCAATTAATGGTACGGACAAGTCAGTAAGCCAGCTTGTAATTGTATAAATATCAGGATAGCCATTCAAAAATCCGTTAATAAATGTCGCTAAAATTTTGATAATGTACGTAATTAGTCCAGTGATTAACAAGACTCGCCAAACTTTTGGTTTTATATCGTTGATTTGTTTTTTTATCATAAATAAACATTAGCATAATTTCATCATATTGCATAGCATTTTAACAAATAGCGCCAAAAACTCCAGAAAACTATTAATAATTTTATAAACAATGACAAAACTTTATCGTAAGGTTCTATAGATTATATTAAATAAAATTGAATAGGCCGAGACCTATTGGATTGTATATAAATCGACAATGTCCTTGGTGGTATTGGCTTTGACGAATTCTACTCTAACGCCTGATGAATTTTCGGTTAGCCTAAGGTGCCCTGAGCCGCCCAGGATGGTGCCCGATTGATAACTGTATGTTGCAGTTAGTTTATCGCCGGCGTGGCTGGGTTGTGGTAATGTTTGGTATATAATGCCATCTAATTCTTGTTTGGCATACAGGTGGTCGTGACCCTTAAATACGGCATTAACTTTGTTATCGACCAGTAACTGGTGAATAGGTTCACCCCAGTCTGATCGATGTGCGTTAAAGCCGTCGCTGCCATCAAGGTTTTTACCGCCCCATTCAAAGTATTTTGCTACCTCAACTCCCCCGCGACCTTGGTTATCACCGCCGACAAGTTGATGAATAAAGACAAACTTATATTTGGCACTGCTATTTTTCAAAGTGGTGCTTAGCCAGTCGTACTGCTGTTTGCCGAGTGTCCAATTCCAGCTGTCGTAATCTGGTTTGGTGGTTGTATACGTAAACGGATCAAGTACGACAAAAAGTGAGCTATTCTGGGTGAATGAATAGTAATTTTTGTCATAAGTTTGATTTGGAAAATATGTTTTTCGATAGCTTTTGGTATTTAAACTATCCCAGCCAACTTCGCCGTCATGATTGCCCATTGCAAAATAAAGTGGCGTTGAACCAAGCAAGTCGTAGTAGCTTTTCATCATCGTATATCTGTTGGTGATGTTTGTAGCACTTTTATTGGACAATTTATCAACCATAAATATGTCGCCTAAATCGATTAAAAATGACGGATTGTCGCTGACTATATTAGCCAGTGTTTGTTTATAGGTCGCAGCGTCTGAGTTTTCGTCCATATGTGGGTCGGCCTGAATATCAAAAGTAAAACTATCGGCTGATGTAGTATTTAAGTTAACAGGATTAGTTGTTGAACTGGTAGCGGGTTGATATTTAACTACAAAAAATATCGCTAGACCAATAACGCTAATAATTAGCCCAAGAATAATTATGTCGTTGCGGTTGATTCGTATTTGCATTATTTTGTTACCGTATATGAATAGCCTACACTGTCATTGATATTTGCGCTACTTTCATCGGTTGGCAAAAATGATCTGACGTAATCGACTTTAACCTGACTGTCTGAAACTGTTACATTCAAGAATCCAGAATTTGGCATCGTAATGCCTGATGTATAGGCATCTTGATTGAATGTACTGTAGGTATTGTCGGCTGGATTTGGGACTTCTTGATATATTATGCCATCAAGCGTTTGTTTGGCAAACAAATGGTCATGACCTTGGAAAAAAATCGTAACGCCATTTTTAACCATCAATTGATGAATTGGCAATTCCCAACCTGGTCTTTTTGTGTTAAATTCCCAGACACCCTTTTCATTATAGCCACCCCATTCGTATAGTTTTGCTTCTTCGATGCCGCCACGGCCAGTACCGAGGACGTGGTGTGTAAAGACGAATTTATATTTGGCATGGCTGTTTTCAAGGGTTTGCTTAAACCACTGGTATTGAATATCACCTAGGGTGTTATTCCAAAGATCCCGTTGACCTTTGGATGTACTGTCACTGCCAGCCGTGTTGTCAACGGCGGTATCAGAATGCCAATATGGGTCGATAGTGACAAATAAAGCGTCACCCCACTGAAATGAGTAGTAATCTTTTAAATATCCGACATTATCAACTTGCTGTGTGTCGCCACCGAAAAAGCTATTAGGCGTTGGCAATGGATAAAAGTTATTACGGGCTTTGGCGGCCAGTACAGGAAAGCTAGCGGCAGTTCCATCCAGCAAATATTTTGCGGCTTGTTCGTGGTTGCCGTTAACTAAATATACAGATGAATTTGCGCCAATGACATCCAAAAATTTACGTTGGTATAAATAGACGCTATCAACAGCGGATTGTGTTTGTTGTTTTTTATCAATTAGTCCTTCAATACTAAAATCATCACCCATCGTAAAATAACTATCTGGCGCCGTTTTTGCGACATTTTGCATTGTAATGTTGTATAAATCGGCATTAAACATTTTGCCAGCTCGTTCGGGATGAGAATCGCCTTGGACGCCAAACGAAAAGGTCGATCCTGTTGACCGTTGAGTATAAAATGAATATTCAGTTTTGCTTATAAAGCCAGATTCACTAGACTCTTTGTAATTTACTTGATAATAATATTTTGTATTAGACTGCAGGCCAGTGATATTAGTCGCAATTGGCTCACCTGATTGTGACGTGATTGTATCTGTTTTGTTGTCGTAACTGCCAGTTTTTATACCATAATTTACAAATACCGACATCCCCTTTTCAGCCAAGGTATTAATTCTAATTGAATTATTGGTAGCCGATCCAAGGATAGAACTGCCAATTTGGCCAGTATCGATACTACTGGGATAATTGGTGTTGATGTTGGCGGTTGTGTTGGTGATGCATGGTTTGCAAAGTAACCAAAAACCAGCTAATAATACGATTGCAGTCGTTAGTAAACTTGCTGATATCCAGAAAGTTCGTCTTTTCATAAACAATTATTGTTGCGTTTGGGCATCGGCTACGGCCTTACATGCCTTGATTACAGAATCATCAGTGCTGACTGTATCACAACAAGCTTTATATGTTTTACTGTCACCACTTAGTTTACTTGAGCAGGCGGAGTATAGACTACTGTCGACTGTAGTTGTATTAGTTTTTGGTTTGGTAGCATTTGTGTTATTGGTTTGTGTATTTGTTGTAGTGGTTTGATCCGAGCATTTACAATTGAATGAGATATTTTTGCCCCACAAATCCCAAGCGACAAATAATCCCATTCCAACCAAAACAACTGATAACGCAAATATAATTATTTTTTCTTTTGAGATTTTCTTTTTGACAACCTCATTTGTTTTATAGATTGTGTCTGGTTGCAAGTTAACTAATTTATCGTTATTTTTTTGATTACGTTCAAATATGATTTTCATCTTGTATCCTTATGTTATTTTGCTGGTGGAGTTGAAGCATCAGTTGATGTTGAAAATCCTGTCGGCGCTGTTGTTTGACCGGCTGTAGTTGGCATTGTGCCCACTCCAAAGAAGAAGTCGGTACTTGGTATGGTTGGCGTGTTAATTGATGTCGAGAACATATATGCGCCAGCTGGGACGACTGTTAAATCGCGAAGTTTAACCAGGGCGGCACGTTGAGTGTCAGTTAAAGTTTTGTTTACGGCAGTGAATTTAGCGGCATACAAAGCGGACATTTGACCGTCAAGTTGTCCATAGCGATTAATTAAATTATATACTTTGGTTTTATCAATCGTATCGCCAGTTTGGGCTTTACGAAGTTCAGTTGATACATCCAACCTAATCTGTGTTAATTCCATCAAGGCTGGTTTTTGCTCGGCAATTATTTCAGTAACTAAGGCTTTTTGATCGGTATTTAGAATATCTAGGAAGCCTTGTCCCTTGTCGCCAGTTGTCGTGGTACTGATGAAGTAATCTGGATTATTCATTGCGGGGTAATCCTTCATATAAAATCCACCGAAATATGTTCCGTGGCGTTCAGGGCAATAGTAAACATCAGCTGCAATGCTGCCTTTGTACCATGAAAACATTTCACTAGAGTATGTCATAACAGCAACAAATTGAGTATTAGTCAGACTGGTTTTGATTGATTGGTCTTCAGCAACATCAGGCCAGGTAGCTGAGTTATTGAAGTCCATTTTAGCCAAATAAGCTTTTTGATCGTCAGTCAGGCTGTTGATGATTGCTCCGACCACAACTGCGCGGTTGTAGCTTAAATCGGCGTCCAGGCCGTATAGGTTGCCAGTATATGCTTTGACGACATCGCTATTTAGTCCAGTTGATCCAGATGGAAGCTTGTTTTCAAGGCTGTTTCTAAAGGCCGTCATCAGTGGCATGCGATTATAGGCAAAGTTAGTGTAAATCGATTCTTGCTCTTTGGCTAAGGCGATTAATTTTGCTTTTTGATCGTCATTTAGTATCTTTATTATATTGTTGGCGGCTTTGGACAAAAAGGTTGTATTGTGGCCGTAACCAGCCGTGTCAACGTCGCGCATATACTGAAATCCAAAGAAGTCAGCTACTTTGCCTGGAGGGAAAAAAGTGTCAGCACCAGCGCTGCCAGTGATAAATGCTAAGCCATCAAATGCAATGGTTGATAATTGGGCATTGTCACTCATCGCTTGATCTAAAGTGTATTGATCGTTGTAGGTGTATTTTAATGTTGGATACGTATAACCTAAATTAGTGGCGTCAGTGCTATTGGCTGCCGAAGTACTCGAAGATTTATTGGTTGATTGGTTTTGATTAGATGAGGCGTTATTGTTTGTAGTGTTGCTGTTTTTTGTAAAATACCAAAATGCAGCCACGCCACCAATTGCCACGACTAATATACCGATAAAAACATATATTCGGTTAGACTTTATGAATATTAATATTTTTGAAAGTTTAGATACTTTTTTATTAATCACTTTTAATATTTCGGTATTTTTATCTTCACCGTTATCTGTATTCTGTGTTTCTGGTTCGTCCATTATGCCCCCTCTTTTTATCTATCTTAGTATGTCGTTGTTGAAATAATTGTGAAGTTTATGCTTTTATTTATGAATTGGGATAATTACTGTAAACTCTGTCTGGCCAGGTTTACTAGTAACGGATATCTTGCCTTGATGATCAGTAATTATCTTCTTTGTTATCGGCAAACCCAAGCCAAATCCGCCAGTTTTACGATCACGTGATTTATCTACTCGATAAAATCTATCAAATATTCTATTGATGTCTGATTTTGGAATACCAATCCCATTGTCTTTGACGACAATCAAGACGTTATTATCTAAATGCTTTACGACAATACCAACGTGCGCCGACTTCACGCCAGCTGAATATTTAATTGCGTTACTTATAATATTATTTATTGCTCGAATCATTTCAGATTTGTTAATTATTACGGGGATATTTTTATCGGTGATTATTAACTTTATCGAAACATTACTATTCAGGGCGATTTTTTTCATCATGGCGACTGACTCGCTGACGATCTCGGACATGTTTTCGGGGTCACGTATCTTGCTTTGTGGACGAGATAATGTCAAAAGGTCATTAGCTAGCGTGGTTGCCAAGTCAATTTCAGTCAAAGCGTCATTCATCGAATTTCGTAAATCAGTTTTTGAAGCATTCTTATCATCTAGTACTGTTTCGATGTTCGTCCGTAGGATAGTTAAAGGAGTACGCAACTCGTGTGATGCATCTTGGACAAATCTTGCTTGTTGGTCAAAGGCTTTTTGTAGCCTCAACGACATCTCGTTAAAATATTTCATAGTTTCACCAAACTCATTATCTGGTGGATATTTAATCTGAGCACCTAAGCTATTAGATTTTAATTGAAATATCTGGTCGTTTAGTTCATTAAGTGGCTTCAAAAAGCGACCAGAAATGTAATAACCTAGCGCTAAACTGATAACCGCCAAAACAAATAGTCCATAAATACTATATTTTTTGATATCTTCCAACTGATTAGCATATCGGGAACGGTTGTCATTGATTGGTTCATCCTTTGGCGTTAGTGTTGGTGGTTGAGTTTGTTGTATAACTGGTGCTGGTGTTTGCCTTGTTGACAAATAATTATCAATCGCGACATTAAATAGTAAGATGATTGTGCCTGAAAATACGAATAAAATTACCGTAAATACCATTGCTAGTCGGAATTTAATCGATTTTACAAAATTAGTTTTCATCGATTAAATACCCACTTCCCTTGATGGTCTTGATGATCTGTTTGTTTGGATCGATTTTTTGCCTAAGGGTTTTAACATTGGTTCGAATTGTCTGAGTAAAACTGTCGATCTCACGATCCCAAACGTGTTCAAGCAATTCTTCTTGGCTTACAACTCGGCCTTGATTGCGCAACAGATATTCTAATATTCCGTATTCCTTAGCGTTAAGTTTTACTTCTTGGCTATGTTTTAATACTTTTTTAAGTCCAGTATTTAATTCAATACCATCAACCGAGATAACTTCCTCTTTCAGATGACTACTGCGTTTGACAAGTGAATTAATTCGATACAGCAGTTCTTGGAAGTGAAACGGTTTGCGTAAATAATCATCAGCACCGTTTTCAAAACCCTCTAAAATATCTTCTTGTTCGGTACGGGCGCTCAGCATTAAGATTGACGTCAATATGCTATTTTGGCGCAAAGATTTAGCAATTTCCATACCGTTCATGTCAGGTAAATTTATATCAAGAATTATGCAGTCATAATTGTTTAAACACGCTTCATCAAAGCCATCTTGGCCATTAGTAAAGTAATCGACAGCATACAGATGCCTTTCAAGTGCTTTTTTTAAAGGCAAGCCAATCATCTTTTCATCCTCTATCAATAAAAGCCGCAAATTTACCTCCATGTATTACTATAATTATAATATAATATTTTGTTGGTGAAATGATTGTGAAATTATTATTAGCTGGCTTTAATTAAACGAAAATATTCTTGATTTGTAATCGAGTAATTCTAATTAGGACTAAAAACTACTCAATAAATTAATAAAATATTAGCAAGTTTATTTAATAATTATGTTAAATAAATACCGAGTAAATATTATCCCCAAGCCGACTATTGTTATCAATTAACAAGAAAGATCTATCCTCTGATTCCCAGGGTCTAACCCTTAACAGATATAATAAGTATGAATTTGGATTTGCAGGGTATGTTTGTAAAGTAAAACAGTAACGGTTAGGTACTTAATGGTAGAATAGTATTATATGAAGAATACGAAAAATGTAATAAAAATGTACGCGATAATGACGGCTGGTTCGGCTATTGGTCTGATTGCATCGTTTATGCAAATGATGGACAAGATTACGTTATTGAAAGATAGCGGCGCGGTATTAACGTGTAATATAAATAGTGCACTTAGTTGTTCGACCGTCCTTAATTCTCAACAGGCTTCAGTACTAGGACCGCCAAATGCACTTATCAGCACGATTATGTTTGTCTTTTTCTTGGCAATTGGTCTGACCGGACTGACAAATAGTGTTATTTCAAAAAGAATGCGATTTATTACTCAGTTTCTGGCTTTATTTACACTCGCCTTTGGTTTTTGGTTTTTAATGCAGAGTATTTTTGTAATTCAATCACTTTGTATTTTTTGCGTATTTAATACATTTGGATTGTTGCTGGTTAATGCCACTTGGCTGAAGTTAAACTATATAGATATTAAAATTGGTACTAAATTTGATATGACTATGAAGAAAATGGTTGTAAATAATTACGATATTTTGATCTGGCTAATTATCGCCGTTTTTATAATCGCATCAGCGATAATTAAATTTTTGTAACCAAGTTTTATCACAATTTGGTTATGATTTAATATTTAAGTTATAATAAAAAGTATGATAAATATAAATGCAATTGTTCCGGAATTTGAATTAGACGCTTTTTACAAAAGCGATATCAGCAAGATTAAATTGTCTGATTATAAAGGTAAATGGGTTGTTTTGATGTTCTATCCGGCTGATTTTACTTTTGTTTGTCCAACCGAATTACAAGACGCGGCTGAATATTACCAACAAGTTCAAGACTTGGGCGGCGAGATTATGAGCATCAGCACCGATACGGCATTCGTGCACAAAGCATGGCATGACGAATCACCTGCTATTAGCAAAATTGAATACCCAATGTTGGCTGATCCGACTGGCAAAGTTTCAAAAATGTTTGGCGTTTATATCGAAGAAGAAGGTTTGGCACTTCGCGGTACGTTCATCATCGACCCGGATGGCGTGCTGAAAACTATCGAAATTCACAACAACGATATCGGCCGCAGCGCCAAAGAAATGCTACGCAAACTGCAAGCCGCTAAATTCGTTCGCGAACACGGTGGCAATGTCTGCCCTGCCAACTGGCAACCAGGTGAAGACACTTTAAAACCTGGCGTTGATTTGATTGGCAAGATTTAGATATCTTCGGCAGATTAAAGTTCCTTATTCTCGAGACTTTGCCAATATGGTACTTCATAATGTTCGACTGTGACTGTCAGGCCGAGTTTGTCGCTTAAGGCCATGGCTGGTAACAGATGATTCAATACTTGCTCGGCAGTGGCACGAAAAACACGACCTTTATTACTAATCTTTAACCATCCATTTTTGTCACGATAATAACATTCAGTAATATTTTTACCTTTGAAAACAATGCAGTAAGTATCGTTGGATTTTTTCATGAATATACTCCTAGTATTAATGATAGCAAAGTAGCATATATTTATGAGATTTGTATTATTTGCAGGGTGACACCCCGCAAGGTTTGAACTGCGCCTTTGACCGCATTAGTTGGGTCGAGGTGATTGAAAAGAATCTCGACTAGTTCGAGTAGTCCTGAGCAAGACTGAAAAAGGCTCAACAAAATTACTGACGCGAAATCACCATATCGTCAAAGTAAAAATCCCCAGTCAAAGTCGCTGCACCGGTATGTCCATAGACTTCATACAACGGATTAAACCATGAAGTAGTCGAACTAGTCGTGAAAGTTCCTGTATATTGAGTCCAAACTCTATTTGTTGCTATTGCGCCCGTGGCACTAAACTCTGCGCTATTACCACTACCACCCGAACCTGAAAAGTTTACACTCGTGCCACTTCCGCCATTATCCGAAAAGAAAAATTTAGTTCCTTGACCTTCGGATGATCCAGTTACGTTTTCAGATTTCATCCAAATAGAATAATTATATGTAGTACTTGGCAGTACTTTTATACCATCGGCAACATAGTATCCTGTTGCATTGGCACGACATTCGACATATGTTCCGATACCCGTGTGAATTTTTAATGAGTTACTGCCAGAATGTACATTTGCCGAATCAAACCTGACATAGCTACCACCTCCAACATTCCCAACATGTATGGCATATGGCTGTCTAGTGCTAGACGCAGTAATAGTGCCATTTATCCAACCAGCGACCGTCTGTGCGCCCACAAAAGTTGGGGCGTATTCAAAATCACCGTTTGGAATGATGCCACCAGGGTTAGCTACCGCGACACTATTATCGGTCACAGCATAGTTAATTGAACCGTTAGTCACATTCAATAAAAAGCCACTGCCATTTGAAGCATATGAAGTAATGCTGTTGCTGCCACTGAATTTTATACAGTAGTTACTGTCGGTATTTGGGGTAGTTGGACAGTTGCTACTATCAAGCGCAGTTGGATAAGAACTATAGAGAGCGTAATACATTTTTAGCTTTTGGGAAGCACCAGCCAAATCAGACTGCATGGCAGCAACGTTAGCTTTTTGAGTTATTCCCGTATATGAAACAATAGTAATTGCTGCCAAAATGCCAATCACAACAATAACAACCAACAGCTCAACAATTGTAAAACCTTGCTTTTTGTTGTGTTTTTTCGACGATGTTATGTGTTCATTGAGAGATAGTAATGAATCACGTTTTTTCATAGTTTTTAGTATAGCATTAGCGGTATTTTATTTACAACATAATCACTTTAAACACTAAGGGCTGTTCACTCTTAAAAGATATATTATGGGTTAAATCTCTAGTTGTTATTTAAAGTCCGTTTCGGAGAAATCGTCACTTAGAACGTGATCCGCATTAAACTGAATCGATTTGAATTCACATCCACCAGACTGATCAAGTTGGAATGTGTATTTATCATTCTCTACATCTCCATAACTAATGTTATGGTCTACATGGGTTATTTTGCCGCACTCTGGATGCTCGCTCTTAATTTTTGTTGAAAAAGATACTACTTCTGAGCTATTTAATAATGATTGGTAGCTAAAATATGACCATACATTATAAATGACAAATACGACAAATATGATAAAACATACAATCAGAAATGCAATAATTCCGTTTTTAACATCCCATTTTTTACTAGTACCTAATTTCGAATACCTTAGATATATAAGAATAAGGAAAGCAGCAAGAAATATGTACGAATAGGTGCTAATCCAGTGCCAAATAACGTATAGCAGCAACAAGGTTATAGGCCAAGCAATAATCATAAGAATGACAAATATTACTGCTGCAATAATTATGCCTATCTTTAGGTTTTTGCCTTTAGATTTAGGATTGTTGCTTACAAAAGCTGTGCCTCTGTTATTATATATCTCTTTTTTAGACATTTTTTATCCTTAAATATTGTTAGTTCTAACTGCATATATCATAACATAAGCAAAACGAGCTAATGATGAACTGAGGTTATTAGTTAAATGTTTATATATTTTTATTCTCCCACTGTCTTCCTTATTATATCGGCTTTTACTAACCGCATAAGTTGGGTCGAGGTGATTGAAAAGAGTCTCGACTAGTTCGAGTAGTCCTGAGTAGGACTGAAAACTGCTCAATAGTCTCAATATGGTGTATGCGTTTCAATATCTGTTATTAGTTAGCGGCCTAATCTGTCAGCTACTCGTCACGATAAATTTCTTTCAGAAATTTTCGCGACCCCGCCTCAGTCGGTGACGTTCGTCATCCGGCTTCCGGCCTTGCGAACTGACGACTGTCAATTCTCACCTTTGGGCGGGTAGCTTCCTGATTAGACTGCTTTCAAATTCTTATTCATTCAAATCTAGGGGAAAGGCTAAACCGCTACACACCGCACCGCAAAACCGCTGTACTTATTGACGTAATTGGCCGGGCCAACGTAAGTGCTGCCGAAGAACAGGCTGTAGGCGTTAGTGGTAGAGTTCTGGGTAGACGACCAGTAGTTGCCGTAGCTACCCTGATCGCCAAACCCACTATTCCAGTAGCCACCTCGCTGCGCGAGCCAAGGAGTGCCGATTAAGCCGGCATCGGTAGTGGTTGAACCGCCATTAATGGCTGTGTTGAGCGCGGTGAATTCACCACCATTACTGGTTGGCAAACGCCAGCCAGATGGACAAATAGATATAGCAGTGTTGACTGCAGTCGAGCTGGCGCTGTCACACGCTCCGTTACCAGTTTGACCACCATTGGCACCACAAAAGTTGTACAGGTAACCGTATTGACCTGAGCCAGTGGTTGAAGTACTGGGAGCGGTTGGTTCGGTGGTGAAGTTGGTTGTGGATGGTGTAACGTAGTAGCTAGCAACGGTATAGGTTGTGGCACCGCCAGTGCCATTAGTTAGAGTTTTTATGTCACTGTAGGTATTAGTGCCACTGCCAGCGTAGCCAAGGTTAGTCAACATCCAACATTTGTTATCGGCAAGCTTTTGAATCCAATAGGTGTGACCGTCACGGGCATCCTGAACTTGGGTACGAGTTGTTGGGCAGCTAGCTGCAGTGATGGTTTGGATGTATGGCGAACCGGTGACTACAACAACCGCAACCGGAGATGAATCGTTAGTAATACGGTATTTAGTACCGTTAGTATTAGTGGCGTCGAGTGTAAAGGTTTGGGGATTGGTCGAGTTATTGACTGAAGCAGCATAAGCAGTTCTATCAAAAGTGTTGTCGGAACTGGGTTTAAGACAGTATTTGGCATCAACTGGAGTTGGACAGTTATTACTGTCAAAGGAGGTTGGGTATTGACTGTTTTCTATTTGGTATAGTTTTAATTGCCTGGAAGCACCGTCTAGATCGGACTGAAGAGAGGCTATTTTGGCTTTATTGCTTATGCCTGTATAACTGACGATGGTTATGGCGGCGAGGATACCGATGACTACTATTACTACGAGAAGCTCAACAATCGTGAAACCACGCTTAGAATTGGTCATAACACCGCCGAGGGTTGATTTTCTATTACGAGAGAGAGAGATTGCTTTTTCATAATATATTGTTTATTCACTATATTTATCCCACTTAATTGTATATGGCGATTATAGCATGAGCATAATGTTAAATACAACGTTAATTTAAGATAAAATCCCAAACGTGTTCTGCAAAGTTGTTCCCTCCCACTGTCTTCCTCATTGTACGGCTTGTACTAACCGCATCATTTGGGTCGAGTGATCGAAAAAAATCTCGACTAGTTCGAGTAGTCCTGAATGTGACTTTACTGTCACCTATTTGCGCCACATTCGCGCCATTTGCGCGCCAATATATCGGTAAATGTAACGTTAATTCACGAAATATTGTCAAAATATCGTGAATTTAGTGCGATATTGCATAAAATTAACGGTAATTCACTATAGTTGGTACACGTCAATCGCCTTGCCTTGCTCGTCTCCTCCGCTTGCTTGCAAAATGAGTAAATACGGAGGGGCACGCGTCCAACGCAATATTCCATAATAATCATAAACTTATTATTATGAAATAAACTAAATTCTGTACAAATTGTTAAATTTGACACCTTCGAAACGCCACCGTTGATATCTTTATTTATCTAAAGTATGTAGATAATATGCAAAATGTATTGTAAGATTATAGATAATTAATAAGGAGAAATCTTATGAGTGAAATACTTGAAATTAACGGAAATACAGTTAAAGTCGGTAACGATGACGGGAGTATGACTGAACTGCCGATAGCGACACTCCATTTTCCTAACCCAAGAGTCGGCGACAAGGTACGGGTATATAAAGATGGTGATAACTATATAGTTAAACGAGAGGAATCTATAGCTAGTAATATTGCCGTAAACGACGGAGATCGACGCAGAATTAACAAAATTGCTTACATACTCCTCACTTTCTTTTTTGGCTTTCTAGGTGTTCATAGATTTATGCGTGGACAAGTAGGTTTAGGTGTAATTATGATTTTGTTTGGTTGGCTAACATTCGGTATTTGGTGGCTAGTAGATTTTATTATTAGTTTGGTAAAATTATCATCATATCCTGGTGACGATTTTGTCTTCACTCCAGATGGTAGATTCATAAATTAAATCTAGCTAAATCTTATTTTATAAGTATCCACTAATAAATATTCATACGGTGGTACACGTCAAGCGGTCGCTTTGATCCCTATTTACGCTGCTTGCAAAATAAGTAAATACGGAGGGGCGCACGTATCACCAGTTGGAATCAACTTTGGTCTAGTCTTATCAGAATGTATAACAAGATATATATACTTGGGTTAGAGTTGCCTAGTTTTTAGCGAGCTTATATACCCTGCCTTTTTTCTCACCTTCGGCTACAAATATTCCTATTTCAACAAACTTCACTAGGTATTTTTTAACACTTTCGGCAGATTTGTTGGTGAGTTTATCGGTAACTATATCAGGATATATATCGGTAATCTTGCGCATTTGACATATTCATTTTTGTATACCTGCGGCTTCGTCAACTTTTATAGGCAACATACCTTGTTTTTCCATTTGGTCAAGAATTCCGCGGGTTAGTTTATTTTCGGTAAATTTAATAATATATTCCCTACCGTTAGGGCTTAGAGGCTCTATGAAGTTTTGTTCTTTCATCTTGCGTAAAAATTTTGACACAATCACATGGCTACGATCGGCTGGCCATAAATCACGTATGTCTGAAGCTTTGATTACATTCTTTCTTGCTAGTCGGTTGAGAACTTTTGTTTCAAGTTCACTCGTGATATTTTTTTCATGTGCCCAAGCAATAGTCGGTATTAGAATCTCACTTTGAACAAAATCGTTATCAGTAAGTTTTTGCGATTTTTCAATTTCTTCCTTTAACCCCTTCAGTACGTACTCTGCCCATTCTAATATGCTTGCATCGTCGCCACAGTCGGCTATTGATAGCTTATCGTAATATTCTTGCCGATTGCCAGAAAAAACAGCTGTTGGATTAAATAGGCGCGCCGATCCTGGTTTGATAAACCCTTTTTTGCAGAGCATAGCGTATGTCAGTAGGCGTACAACTCTCCCGTTTCCATTGCCAAAAGGGTGTATCCAAACAAACCTGTGATGTGCAATCGCGATTTTTAGAAGATCCTGTCGTCGATCAGTATCCTCATTTATATATACATACAACTCATCCATAAGATCCCGGATATCGCTAGGTTGTGGCAAGACGTGTCCCGACTGAGAAATAAAGCGCTGCTCAATTCGATAAGCGCCCGGTCTTTGATCGCCTTCATTATTACTACTAAGATTTTTTACGACGATTTTATGTAATTCGAAAATAAATTGCTTATCAATGTTGGTTGTAGATATATGCTGGTCAATAAATTCTAGAGCTTCAATTAGATTGGAAATTTCGATTAATTTTTCATTACCAGTGTCTTCGTTAGACAGCCTTTTTTCAACAAATGATGCAAGGGTTGTATGGTTACCTTCAATACGTGCCGACGATAAAGCTTCGACAATATGGAACAAGTTTTTTAACTGAAAAAATTCCCAAGAGGGAGTTGTGCCTGATACTTGCCTATCTCGCAAGCCCTCAAGCTCGAATAGTAGGTTCGTTATATTAGAATTAAATGCAGGTTCTGGTGTGTGTAGCATATGTCAATATTGTACCACGACTATAATAATTATGTAACCAATAGCTTATTGATAACAGATGTATTATGTAACCATAAGCTATATATTATGTACCATAGATGCTGTAATATCATCTTCTATTCAATGTTTGTTGGCAAGTCTTTTTTGGTGTTTCACGTAAGCTATTTCGGCTTTCATCATACGTTTCAAAATATCCCTCATATCTTTATCTTTCGCTAAATAATGAGCCCAGTCGGTTCCTTCTTTTTCGGCCTCATTGTCGATCTTTTCACAAAGTTTTCTAGTTTCAGAAAATGACTTTTTGTCGGTATTGATATATTTTGCAAAAGGTAGATTATTCTTTTCGGCATGTTTCTTCCACTCTGCTAAAATAAGTTGGATTTCTTCGTCTGTGGCTGATGATAGTTTAGGTAGATTCATAATAACTCTAAGATAATCCTAGTTTGTAATATTTCAAAGCATAAGAATCTATAATCAATAACAGAATATTGATTCATTCGCACCTACGTGGAAGCGAACCAATTAAACGGATGAGCATATGCAAAAAGGTTCCATAAAATATTTTATGGAACCTTTTTCTATCTGTCGATAAATTTGGCAGGGACACACGGAAGGCGGTCGTTACCACTCCCTATTTCCGCTTGCTCACAAAATAAGTAAACTGATTTTGTTTCACTGCGCTTCACGAACCATGATTACGACCAGCAGGGCTGGTCTATCATGGTTCGGTTTCGTGTATCGCCAATCAAAATAAATAGACCAGGATAAAATACGCAGGGGTACACGTCCAACGCAATATTTCATAATAATCGTAAACTTATTATTATGAAATAAACTAAATTCTGTACAAATCCAATAGATTTGACAGAATTCGAACCAATCAAAGAAGTTGATATGGTTCGGTTCGTGGAACACGGCAAATAAAATAGACTGACGTTCACATCAGTCTATTTTATTTGGCAGGGGTACACGGAATCGAACCATGATCCTAGGTTTTGGAAACCCATATACTAACCGTTGTACTATACCCCTATAGTAATGATTGTAATTGAAATAAAAATTTGTATTAGAATCCGCCAGCAAATGACATATCATACTCCTTATTATTAATTCGTTACTAAAATATTGTAACAGAATAATTAATTAATTTAAAGTGTTGCAAAAGCGTAAGCGTCGTCATATAATTGTCGTAAGAACGCGCGTATGTAATTAAAAAGGAGTGGTTAGTTGGCCAACACATTGGCAACTTATACATAGCGATATGAATATATTAATGCTAGGGTGGGAGCTTCCTCCTCACAACAGTGGTGGATTAGGCGTAGCTTGTTATCATATGTCCAAAGCATTAGCCTTAAAAGGGGCTAAGATTGACTTTGTCGTGCCTTATACTGCGCATCATCCTGGTACTGAATTTATGACAGTTCACAGTGCTACTGGACTGACACCTCTTGAAAGATATGGTTTAGGTACATACGACAGCTCGAAAGTGTTAGACAAGACACTATCTAAGGCTGATATTAATGATCTAAAAGACATGCGCGGTGTCCAAAAACGCTATGTTAAATTTGTTGAACGTTTGGTTCGTAGTGTAAAACCTGATGTAATTCACGCCCATGACTGGTTGACGATGGAAGCCGGTATGCGAGCCAAAGAATTAACTGATGCGCCATTAATTGTACATGTTCATGCAACTGAGTTTGACCGATCCGGCAGCAACAGCGGTAATCCCCTAGTTCACGAAATTGAATATCAAGGCTTAATGATGGCTGATCGAATTATCGCCGTAAGTAACATAACTAAAAACATTATTGTTCAAAAATACGGCATCCCTGCAGATAAAATTGAAGTTGTCTATAATGCGATTGATACCAGCAGTTTTGACGATGGCTATGTTTATGACTTTGATACTTACAAATACCTAGAGGCCTTAAAAGCCGAAGGTTACACAATTGTAGTTACGATTACCAGGTTTACAATTCAAAAAGGTTTGGCAAACTTTATTCGCGCCGCTGCCCGGGCCTGTGAAAAATATGACAAATTAGTCTTTTTGTTGGCCGGTGACGGTGAACAACGTGATGAATTGATTGCATTAGCATCAAGTTTGGGAATATCAGACAAAGTATTCTTTACTGGATTTGTCCGTGGCAAACAATGGCGCGATGCATATAGTGTTGGAGATATCTTTGTAATGAGTTCAGTTAGCGAACCATTTGGTTTGACTGCCCTGGAAGCCGCTCACCATGGGAATGCTTTGATAATTTCACGCCAATCTGGTGTTGGTGAGGTGTTACATAGCATTTTTCGTTATGATTTTTGGGATGAAGACGTTTTGGCTGACCAATTGATCGGAATTGCTACGTCAAATGCACTAAAAACCGAATTACAGCAGAATATTAAGCATGAGTATGATAAAATATCATGGAATGATGTCGCAGATTTGTGCATGAAAATATACAACAAAAGCCAACAAGGAGTAACAGTATGAGTAAGCGCGGAATAGTATTATACCTGCACGTACACCAACCTTTCCGCGTATGCAAATATAGCGTGTTTGATACTGCCGTAAAACATGATTATTACAATGAGCCTATATATGATACTGAACGTAATAATGAACAGGTATTTAAAAAAGTTGCTGACAAATCTTATCGCCCAATGAACGCATTGTTGGAGAAAATGTTAGCGAATAACCCTGAATTCAAAGTATCGCTTAGTATTACTGGTACGTTCCTTGAACAAGCCGAAAAGTGGGCGCCAGATGTTATTGAAAGTTTCCAAAGACTAGTTAAAACTGGTCGAGTTGAAATCGTGGCTGAGACTTATTATCACTCACTCGCCTTTTTCTTCAGTTTAGGTGAATTTGAACGTCAAGTTGATGCTCATCAGGCAAAGATTCGCGAATTATTTGGTGTTGAAACACAGGTTTTCCGTAATACCGAGTTGTCATACAATGATAGTTTGGCGAAATGGGCTGATGACCGTGGATTTAAGGGTATTTTAGCTGAAGGTTGGGATCCAATCCTTGAATGGCGTAGTCCAAACCATGTTTATCGACCAACTGGTACTACAAATATTGCACTGTTGATGAAAAATTATCGTCTAAGTGATGATATTGCCTTTCGTTTTAGCAACAAAGATTGGGCTGCATGGCCACTGTCGGCTGATACTTACAGCGAATGGGCTAATGCCTCGATTGATCAACAACCGATAATCAACTTATTTATGGACTATGAGACCTTTGGTGAACACCAATGGAAAGATACTGGCATCTTTGACTTCTTTGAATCATTTGTTGGTAAATGGTTAAGTAATCCTGAAAACACATTCTATACCGTATCGGGTGCAATTGATGAGTTTGAACCATCGGGTGAAATTAGTATGCCAAACACTGTTACTTGGGCTGATACTGAACGCGATTTGACTGCATGGCTAGGCAATAGTATGCAACAAGAAGCTATGCGGTATATCTATTCAATGGAAGAAGATATTTTGTTGACTGGTGATCTGGAATTGATTAGTGACTGGCGTAAATTGCAGACTTCTGACCATGTTTATTATATGTGTACTAAATGGTTTAGTGATGGCGATGTTCATGCCTACTTTAGTCCTTATGAATCACCTTATGACGCCTTTTTGTACGTTATGAATGTTATTCGCGACCTAAGGTGGCGATTGCATCATTATCATCACACCGGAGGGCTGAATGGCTAGGCCGATAGTCCTAAGTAATGGCGAATTACACGTCGGGTTAAATGGTTACGGTACAGTACACGACTTTTACTATCCTTATGTCGGATTTGAAAATCACTCAGCTGGTGGTAACTTGCGACACCGTATTGGTGTATGGGTTGACGGTTCAATTAGTTGGATAGATAATCCAAATAACAATCAAAATGACTGGGTATTTACGTTTCGCTATCCGCACAGTGCACTTGTTGGGCATATTATCGCTAAAAATGAAAAACAAGGCATTTTGTTAGAGTTCGACGATTTTGTTGACTCAGATGTTAACGTATTCTTTAGAAACGTCCATGTTGTAAACTTACATAATCGTTCACGCGACGTCAGATTATTTATGCACCAAGCTTTTGCTATTGGTGATTCGCGCAGCAATACCGATACGGCACAATATATTCCTGATAGTAACGCTATTTTACATTACCGTGGACGTCGGGCTTTTGTTGTTTCTGGCGAATATAAAGGCAAACCGTTTGATCAATATACTGTTGGTTTATTTGGTATCGAGGGGCGTGAAGGTACTTACCGCGATGCTGACGACGGGTCGCTAGGAATGAACAATGTCGAACACGGTCGAGTTGATTCGACTATTAGGTTTAAAATGGACATTGGTGCAAATAGTTCTGAACGTGTTCATTATTGGATAGCGGCCGGCACGACAACACGGGAAGCATTGAATATTCATAATACAATCCAGGAAGATAGTGCATTAACTAATCTGCAAAAGACAGCTGATTGGTGGGATAAATGGCTAGCGCCGACTTATAGTGTTATTGATAAGATTCCGACTGATTATCGTGAATCATTTTTACAAAGTATAATGGTAATAAAATCCCAAATAGATATTCGTGGCGCAGTAATTGCCAGTACTGACACTTCGATGTTAAATTATTCACGCGATGCGTACGCCTATTGTTGGCCGCGCGATGGTGCATTTGCGGTTTGGCCGCTAATTCGGATGGGATATAAAGAAGAAGCATATCGGTTTTTCCAGTTTGGAAAACATGGTATGCATCCTGATGGCTATATGATGCATAAATATCGCGCTGATGGCGCATTAGGTAGCAGTTGGCATTCATATGTTCATGAAGATGGTTTGGTTGCACCGCCGATTCAAGAGGATGAGACTGCCTTACCAGTGTTTATGTTTAATCAATATTACCAACTACATCCTGATCCGAGTTTGTTAAAAGAATTTTATCACAGCATGATTATCCCAATGGCTAATTTCATGACTGAATATGTTGACGAGATAACCGGACTACCAAAGCCAAGCTATGACTTATGGGAACAAACATTTTTGACGAGCACATATACGACTGCCGTTACGTATGCCGCGTTGATTGCTGCTTCTGATTTAGCAACTGCCGCCAAAGACCAAGATAATGCTGTCAAATGGCGTTTAGCCGCAAATGATATACAAACAGCAGCACATAAGCATTTGTATCATGATGACCGAAAGGTATTTTATCGTGGTTTAACTGTACGGGATGGACAAATTATTAAAGATGGAATTGTAGATTGTTCGAGCGTTTTTGGCGCTTATATATTTGGTCTATTCGACGCAAAAAGCCCCCAGATGAAAGCATCCGTTGAAACAGTTGAAGAGTTGTTTGGTATTAATAAGGGCGCAATTGGTTTGCCTAGATATGAAAATGACGAATATCGCCGAGTTAGCCCTGGCATAACCGGTAATTTGTGGTTTATAACGTCGTTCTGGTTAGCTCAATATTATATCGATTCAGGTAAAACTGATAAGGCATTAACGATTTTGAATTGGGCTAAAAGCCACGCCCTTAGCACTGGTGTGATGGGTGAACAATTTGATCCAGTTACTAATCAGATTATCTCGCCTGCCCCACTGACATGGACTCATGCCGAGTACGTGGCTACTTTGCTGGATTTAATAGCTAAGTAGTAGTTAGTAAATAGTAGATAGTAAGGATTAGTAGTTAGTAGTTAGTAAATAGTAAGGATTAGTAGTTGGTAGGTAGTAGATGGTAGTTAGTAATAATTATATTTCAAAATAAAATACTCCGGTAAAGTCCGGAGTTTTTTATTTTATTTGGATTGTGTAAGTAATTTCTACTACCTACTATATACCATCTACTATCTACTAACTCTATCCCTTGCGTTCTTTGACTTCGTTGCGTCCAAGGTTGCCCTTGGTTTCAGTGTAAGTTGCGTGTTCGCGTGCAATTGGATCAAACTTTTTCAAGACTAATTTGTCTGAGGTGTTTTGAGTGTTTTTGCTGGTATAGTATGTACGGTGGCCGCTGAGGCTGCTTACTAGACCGACTAATTTACGCTTGGTGTTCTTTTTTGCCATTATTAAATATCCTTTTATTCCGCATTTATTATCTAAATCGCGGGTGCATATACATTATTAGAGGTAATTATACCAAAATATAGTGATAATCACAAGAGGCTAACGGAAGTTATTGAAACTAACTGGGAAGTCAAAATCTTGGGCCCGAATTAGTTGCATCGCGAACTGCAGGTCGTCTTTACTGCCACTAGTAACGCGTACGGTATCGCCTTGGATTTGGGTTTTAACTTTGGGCGCTTGGTCATGCAATAATTTAGTAATTTGTTTAGCTTTGTCTTGATCGAGTTTAGCGATGAAAGGTGCTTTTTTGGTAGCTTTCATGTTGCTGACGACAACTTCGCCTGTTAAATCCAAGGTTTTACTGCTTTGTTCACGCGAGGCTAACTTTTTGCGGATAATATCAATAATGCTGTCAATTTGCCATTCGTTGGCGCCAATGATTTTAAAGCCATCTTTGTCGTCCAGCCAATCGATTTGGGCTGGTGTGCCTTTAAAGTCATAGCGATTGCTGATTTCTTTTTCGGTCATAGCGAAGACGTTATTCATCTCGGCTTTGTTATATTCGGATACGGTGTCAAAACTAAATGTTGCCATATGTTTATTATAACAAAAACCGCCCAGATTAGGGCGGTTGAATTGCAAATGGAGCCACGGCTGGGATTTGAACCCAGGACCTCATCCTTACCATGGATGCGCTCTACCAACTGAGCTATCGCGGCGTAATTACTGAACAATTGTAACAAAAAACAACTCCAAAACCAAATGTTTGAGTATAGTAACTTATTGTTTGATTTGTAGTATGATAAATATATGAAAATATGCTTAAAATGTAGCAAGCAACTTTCTAAAAAACATTCTGTTAAGTACTGTTCTAATAAATGCCAGAGAGATCATATATATTCTACTTACATTGCAAGGTGGAAATTAGGTAGTGAAGATGGGATTAGAGGTGTATCTACGAAAAGTCTGTCCAGGCATGTTATTAGGTACGTATTTTACAAATATAATAGTAAATGTGCGATATGTGACTGGAATAAAGTAAGTCCATACACTAATAATATAATGCTGGAAGTAGATCACATAGACGGTAACTCCGATAATAATAGTGAGGATAACCTAATATTGCTATGCCCAAACTGCCATTCTTTGACAAAAAACTATAAAAATTTAAATAAAGGCCACGGAAGGCTATGGCGTAGAGAAAAATATGTTAAAATAGATTAAGCGCCGACTTAGCTCAGTGGTAGAGCAACACTTTTGTAAAGTGAAGGTCCTCGGTTCAATCCCGAGAGTCGGCTCCAATTCGCTGAGATCGTGTAGTGGCAATCACAGGAGACTGTAAATCTCCCGCCGTAAGGCTCCGAAGGTTCGAGTCCTTCTCTCAGCACCAAATTAAATAACCACACCGTTAGGTCGTGGTTATTTAATTTGGTATGTGATTAAAATTCGAACCTTCGGAGTTTTATTGTTTTAACAATAAAATACTCCGAAGATCGGCGTAGCGAATGAATCAAAAGAAAACACCGAAGGTATTTTCTTTTGAGAATGAGCGGAGGAGGCTTTAGCCGATGTCCTTCTCATAATTAATCATAGTGTTTACATATTTTAATGAGCAAACGGAGGAGACGAGCAAAGTGAGGCGATGTACTTCTCTCAAGCTTTAGCCGATGTCCTTCTCTCAGCCTTACTACATCACTCGTCGAGGTTGACGGATGCGGCGTGGTTGTCCCTGAGGGATGATCATTTTGGCAGCTTTTTCGCGCAAAGTCAACGCCAGTTCGGCTGATCCAGTACGTTCATAGGCGTCGGCCAGAATATTCAAAGTTTGAGGGATTGGGTCTAATTCGACTGCCCTTTCCAGTGATTTAATCATCTTTTCGTCATGACCCAACTTTTCTTGAACTTTGGCGTAGGCGATGTGTCGTGAAGCCAAATCGCCATCAATTGCCAAGGCTTGTTCAAACGCTAGGGCCGCTTTGTCATAATTTTGAGTTTCAAAGTATATCAATCCAACGTTATGTAGGCTGCTGGCACTTGGTTCAAGTGATTGAGCAATCTCAAAACATTCAATCGCATCGCTAAGTGACCGCTGTTTAGCATATAAAATGCCTAAACGATTGTAGGCACTGGCGTTGCGCTCATCAACACGCAAAATAGTCAGTAAGGCCTTTTCAGCTCGTAAATATTTGTTGGTCAGCAATGATTCTTGCGCAATTGTCCATAATTGGTCTAGTTTTTCAGCTAGTTTAGCTGGCAAATCAGCCGTAGCTTCGGTAATGGTTTGACGTTGATATATCGCCCAAACCCCCAGCAGTACAATTAATAATAGTCCAAACATATCTGGTATTTATTATAACAGATTTCTTGCATTCGGCTAAAGAATCATTCGTGCTAGGCACAGCCTGATATTGCCATTGGCTTCGATTTGCGTATAAGAATTCAATATGTCATCAATCTTAGTCAGGTTGTCAGCCTGTGGATTGGCAATAATTGTACGTTTTAATATATTAGACATGTCTGTCAGCAATACTAATGCACCGGCACGATCGTCTTTGTATCTGTGAGCAATTAATAGTTTTTGATAGATACTGCCACGTAATAATTCACGAGCATCACGAACAGTGGCACTGCGTTTGTCAAAGTATTCATTATTCTGACTTAGCCGGGTCAGTTCAGCTGGTCGGCCATTAGCCATAAATATTAATTGTGAACGTTTCGTTGTATCTGTGATATTTAACAAATCTAGTAATTGTTCGGATTGTTTGGTTAATATATTTTTAATATCCAGTACTTCAACGCGTGACAAGATTGTTGGTAGTAATTTATTAACTGATTGTGCGACAATAATAAAATGGACACCAACACCAGGCTCTTCTAGTAATTTCAAAAAGGCATTTTGAGCTTGATGTGTCATGCGTTCGGCATAATCAATAATAATCACACGGTCGCCAGTTGTTTTAGTGCGCGTATCATTATACAAACGGCGCATAATATCAACGCTAATAATTCCCTTTTCGATATCAATCTTTTCGTCTTTTTCGGGCAAAATAGTTACCGGATTAACACCGACAAGTTCGGCAATATACAGGCTGATTGTACTAAGTCCAACACCAGGTTCACCAGTCAACAGCAAAGATTGTGGCAGATGTCTTGTCACAGCCAAAAGTTTAATTTCGCTGGTTGGATTGATGATAGGTTTAATCATAGTTTTATATCAGGAAAGAAATCTGTTAAATCTGAAGGAACCGGTGAAACAAAAGTGCGACGGCTGCTGGTTGGAATTGTAATTTCAAGGCTATTAGCGTGCAAGTAAAGTCGTTTTGAAGGTTTACCGTAAACTTTGTCACCCAAAATTGGTGTATTTAAATAAGCCATGTGAACACGCAATTGGTGGGTGCGGCCGGTTTGAGGCTGCAGTTTAATAAGTGAATGTTTATTATCAGATGCAATGACCTCATATCTGGTAATAGCTGACTTACCTTTACTATCAACACGGAAAGTGCTGGGTGCTGATGGGTTGCGGCCGATTGGCAAATCAATGTTAGCTTTGTCTAATTTAGGCACGCCATCAACAATTGCATAATAAGTCTTTTTGGTTTTGCGATCAGCAAATTGCTTTTGTAGCATCGTTGCCGTATCAGCATTGCGAGCGCCAATCATAATACCACTGGTATCACGGTCTAAACGGTGAATTATGCCAGGTCGATTAGTGTCGCTGTTGTAGGTTGAATAGCGGCGGAAGAATTCGGCCACCGTAAATTCTTCATTTAAAGCACCTTTGGCATGTGACAATACGCCAGTTGGTTTATCAATAACAATCACATTGTCATCAATATAAATAATTGGCAGTTCGTTGGCGCTAAAATCGGGCGCATCGGGCATCGTAATGGCAATATCATCAATATCAACTACGTCTTGTTTGGGTGACGTAATAACGACACCATTAACGCTAACATGGCCGGCCTTGATGTGTTTTTGCCATGTACTGCGTGATGTATCGGGATAACGTTTAGCTAGTTCGCTGTCGAGGCGCTTTTTTTCAGATATAACAGAGTATAAATAGCAATCTTTGCCATGAAAAGGAATGGCGTAGGTTGTTTCGCTGTCGGTTGGGTTTTTTAATAATTCGCCATTTAAATTAGGCTTTTTAGTTTTGACTTGTTTAATAACATATTCAACATCGTCTTCGGCGGTATCGTCAAATAATATGAAAAAGGCGTTTTTGTTAAAACGAAACGATGCCAGAGTGTTAATTGGATTGGGATGTGACATTTTAACAGATTCGACATTGCGAGGCACGTTGTCATCATTAGCCAGTTCAAAGCGGCGCAGGACGTCCAGAATATCGCGACTTGATACTTTTACCATTAGGCGACCTTAGGCCTTAGACCAACGGCCTGCTGAGCTCGCAACAGTGTGGCATTAGCAATCGGTGTCAGGTCACGTTCGGATTGTTCAAGTTTAGCCAGCACGGCGCTGTCATCAACCTGCGCCAAGCGTGATTGGAAGTCTGTCAAAAACTTTTCAACTTCACCAGCAACGATTGATTTAAAATCACCGTATTTAGTTTGGCCTTCAAATTCAGCTACGACGCTGTCGCGTGATATGCCACGCAGTAACGCCAAGATTTCCAACAAGTTGCTAATGCCTGGTTGGTTAACGCGGTCAAAATGAATTGATGCCAAGTTGTCAGTTGTGGCACCCATTACCTTTTTAGCGGCGTCAGCCGGTTTGTCGCTAAGGAAGATTACGCCACGACCAGATTCGTCACTTTTGCTCATTTTTTTAGTTGGATCGATTAAATCTTTGATGCGTAGGCCTTGATCGTTGCCAAAGAATTCATGTTGAGACTTAACAGCGTCGGGAATAGTAAAAATGTCGCCAAAACGGCTGTTCATGCGTTCGCCAATGTCACGAGTAAATTCAAGGTGTTGTGTTTGGTCTTCGCCAA
This sequence comes from Candidatus Saccharimonadota bacterium, assembly GCA_037141755.1. Classification (GTDB taxonomy): domain Bacteria; phylum Patescibacteriota; class Saccharimonadia; order Saccharimonadales; family Saccharimonadaceae; genus UBA1547. The sequence goes on along the minus strand of JBAXBX010000004.1, from coordinate 65,453 downwards.
CTGGTACATACTGAGCGTTATATAGCAAGATATCAGCGGCCATTAAAACTGGATAGTTAAATAGGCCGACACTTGTACGGTCATCACCTATTGCGCCTGACTTATCTTTGAATTGAATCATACGGCTCATCTCGCCAAAACCAGTAAAGCAATCTAATATCCATGTCATTTCGCTGTGGGCTGGGATATAACTTTGGCGATACAGATAAATGCTGTCATTATCAATCGGTAAACCAGCAGCGACAAACAAACGGGCGTTGTGAATGATTTGATTATACAAATTACTATGGTCGATTGGCGTTGTAAAACTATGTAAATCAGGAATAAACATATTAATTTGATAGTCAGCAGAACGCTTTTTGGCCATATCAATAATTGGCAAAATTGCACCAAAATAATTACCAATTGTTAAATCATTATTGGCTCGGATTCCAGTTAAAATTACAGGTTTTGTCATATATGTCCTTTATTATAGCAGTTTAGCTTTTTGCTTGCTTGTTTATGTTCGTTTACCTATTGACTCTATTATAACACATTTTTATGGCTATTGGAATGTGGAATATGGCTATTGGCCAAATCTCAAAGTACAAAAATACCCTGGTATTTACTCCAGGGTACCTTGTATTCGCCATATTCCAATAGCCAATAGCTATTAGCCAAAACCTTAGCGTTTCGAGAACTGTTCGCGTTTGCGAGCAGATCGTAGGCCGTATTTCTTGCGTTCTTTCTCGCGTGAGTCACGTTTAAGGAACTCAGCTTTTTTAAGAACGGTGCGAAGGTCAGCGAATCCAACTGTAATTGCCTTAGCAATTGCTAGTTTGATTGCATCAACTTGACCAGATACACCACCGCCTTTGACGACGATTGTGGCATCAAAATCTTTTTGCTTGTTAACTAGTGCTAGTGGATCAGTAATTTCAGCTAGTTGAGACTTGTTTTCGTTAAAGTACTCAGCAGCTGGTTTGTTATTGATCGTAATTTTGCCTTTACCGGGTGTCAAACGAACTTGTGCAGTTGCACTTTTGCGTCGTCCTAGACCGTAAAGATATTTAGCTTCAGCCATAATTATTTAACCTCTACTTTCGTTGGAGTCTGCGCAGTGTGAGTATGAGCATCACCAGCAAACACACGCAAACGTTTCATACGTTCAGCGGTTAGTTTGTTAACAGGAATCATACCTTTGACGGCGATTTCGATAATTTTTTCAGGAGCTTTTAGGCGCAATTGGCCCAAAGTTGCTTCGCTAAGACCACCTGGGAAGCCTGAGTAATGATAATACATCTTGTCAGTTTCTTTGGTGCCTGTAACAACTACATCTTTGGCATTGATAACAACGACATAGTCGCCAGCATCAGTGTGTGGAGTGTAAGTTGGTTTGTATTTGCCGATTAGATATTTAGCGATAGCTGTCGAAACGCGGCCCAAAGGTGCGGTTGAAGCATCGATAAGAATCCAACGACGAGTTACTTCGGTTGGTTTTTGTGAATACGTTTTAGCATTAACCATTACGCTTTCACCTCCTTTGTCTTTGTTTCTACTGGTGTAGAGTTAATTTCATCAACAAAAGAAATTGTTGCCATTTGAGTACCGTCGCCAACGCGTAGTTCGGTTCGTTCAACACGAACGTGACCACTGGTGCGCTTGGTTAGTTGAGGTGCAATAACATCGAACAGCTTGTAAGCTGCAGCTTCGGTGCTAAGCCCTGCAATAACGCGACGTCGGTTTGCCAAATCGCCTTTTTTAGCTTTTGTGATAAGTTTTTCAATATAACGAACTAATTCTTTAGCCTTAGGCAAAGTAGTTTCGATTTTGCCATTTAACACCAAACTGGTGGCTAGGCCTTTGATTAATGCGCGTCGTTGATCGCGTTCGCGACCAAATTTGCGTCCTACATATCCATGTCTGTGCATATTTAAAGTTCCAGCTCCGTCAATTTCTCTTTGACTTCATCCAATGCTTTGGTACCAAAACCCTTTAGTTCGCGTAGGTCTTGTTCACTTAAAGTGACAAGGTCGTGAACGGTGCGGATTTCGTTATTAATCAAGGCATTAGCTGTTCGGGCAGTTAGATTTAATTCTTCGATTGGGGTATTTAACTCGTTTTTCTCACCACCTTGATTCTGTCCCAATGCTGGAGCAGATTCGATAACAGTTGAACCAGCTAGGGCTGTATATTGGTTAACCAAAATAGCAGCGGCTTCTTCAAATGCTTGGCGTGGAGTTAATGAACCGTCAGTTTCGACTGTAAGTAACAATTTGTCCAAGTTTGTCTCTTGACCAACGCGTGTACCTTCAACTTTGTAGCGAACGCGAATTACTGGGCTAAAGATAGCATCAACTGCAATCATGTCGCTGTGAATTCGTTTTGCGCTTGAGTTTTCGATAGTTTGGTAACCACGGCCAGCTTCAACAACTAGGTCAATAACAACAGATTTTTTGGGATCGTCGATATTGCAGATAACTTGGTCTGGGTTGATTACTTCAACATCAGCGTTTGTTTTGATGTCAGCGGCTGTAACAGCGCCGGCACCTTTTTTTTCGAGGCGTAGTTCAACTGGCTGGTCGCTGTGAACTTTTAGGCGAATGTTTTTGATATTTAACATAATATCAACAACGTCTTCGCGGATTCCAGCGACAGTTGCAAATTCGTGGCTAGCACCTTCGATTCGGAAAGCAACAACAGCGGCACCTTCGATGCTTGAAAGAAGGACACGTCGTAAGCTGTTACCTAAAGTATTACCGTAACCGGCGTGAAGTGGTTCGATATTAAATGTTGCAATAGTCGAACTTTGTTCGTCAATACTTGCTAGTGCTGGGTTGTAAATAACTTTTGTCATTATTATTAGGCTCCTTACCCTTTAACGTGAGTAATACTCAACGATTAGCTGTTCTTTGATATCTGCTTCGGCTTCTTCGCGTTTTGGTAAACCAGTAACTGTAATAGTAATTTTTTTGTCATCACTCTTTAACCAGCTTAGTGGTTCTTGGACTGAATTATTAACTACTTCTTCAAGTTGACTAAAGTAACCAGATTTTGAACTTTTTGGACGGACAACGATTTCATCACCAACTTTTAGGCGGATTGAAGGAATATTGACACGGCGGCCGTTCAATAGGAAGTGTCCATGACCAACAAGTTGACGTGCAGCACGGCGGCTAGTAGCAAAACCAGCGCGGTAGACTGCGTTATCGATGCGTCGTTCAAGTAATTGCAACATTGCTTCACCTGGAAGAATGCCTAGTTGACCGCTCATGCGATCAGCTTCGACTACCAATTTAGCAAATTGCTTTTCAAGTAGACCGTAAGTACGGCGAACTTTTTGTTTTTCACGAAGTTGTGTCAAATATAGACTTGGTTTGCCTGGACGTCCACCACCATGTTGGCCTGGAATACCAGTCTTGTGAGCCATAACTTTGTGAGCCTTTGGGTGAAGAGCGTAGCCTTCACGTCGGCTTTGTTTAACAATAGGAGAAATATCTCGTGCCATAGTTTATGCCCTTCTCGCTTTGCGTGGTCGAACACCACCATGTGGTATTCCGGTTACATCAGAAATGCTGTCAACTGTAATGTTGAAGGCACCCATTGCACGGATAGCTGCGTCGCGTCCTAGGCCTACACCTTTGATAAAGACGTCAACTGAACTAGCACCGAATTGGTTTTTAGCAATATCGGCAACTTTTTCGGCTGCAATTTGTGATGCGTATGCTGTACCCTTTTTGCTGCCACGGAAACCTGAGGCGCCGGCGCTTGAAGTGGTAAGTACGTTACCTTTTTTGTCGGTAAACGTTACGATTGTATTATTAAATGTCGCTTGAACATGCAACTGACCAGCAGGAACCGATCGGCGCTGCTTTTTACGGACTGTTGCTTTTGGAGCTGTAGTATTTGCTTCTGCCATAATCTAATTCCTTTCCTAAGTTTTAGTTGCCGCTTTTTTCTGGGTTCCACCAACTGCGACGCCTTTACCCTTGCGAGTTTTGGCGTTTGTGCGAGTTCGCTGTCCACGGACAGGAAGACCATTTTTGTGACGTAGTCCACGGTATGAACTAATGTCTTTTAAGCGTTTAATATTATTTGTTACCAGACGCTGCAAATCGCCTTCAACGGTATAATCAGTGTCGATTATATCGCGTAGACGTTGTTCTTCAGCCTCGGTGAGATCTTTCACCCGAGTGGTCGGCTCAACTTTCGCCGCCGCAAGGATGTTCGATGCAAATTTTGGACCGATGCCGTATATATACGTCAAAGCGACCTGAACTTGCTTTTCTGATGGGATTGTTACCCCAGAAATTCGAGCCATGCTTAACCCTGCCTTTGCTTATTTTTAGGTTTTTTCTTGTTGATGATGCGTAATATACCTTTACGGCGTACTAGTTGATCATCTGGACTAATTTTTTTGACACTTGCACGAACCTTCATAAGCGTTCATTTACTCCTGTTCGCTATGCGCGAATTAAATTTAATCCTTTAAGCGGAAGCTGATTCTTCCCTTACTAAGGTCGTAAGGAGTCAACTCGACTTCCACTTTATCGCCTGGAACAAGTCGGATATAGTGCTTGCGCATTTTACCTGAAATGTGGGCAATTATACTGTGGCCATTCTCTAATTCGACCTTAAATTGAGTATTAGGCAGTGATTCCACTACCTTCCCCTGCAATTTAATTACTTCTTTTTGACTAGCCATAGATTACAATAACCGATTATACACCACTTAAAGGCTAACGTAAAGAGTTAATATCAAGAAAATTAACGCCTGTATATATTTTCTGCGCTATTTATGTAACTATTATATCGCAACCAGTTTGCGTGTCAACTTTTAAAACAAATACTATAGCCCATATCTGCTACGGCTGAAGTCAAAGTTTTGTTGTACTTCTTGTGGGGTTAATGTTCGGTCATATATTAATAATGACGCAAACTTCATGTTTGTCATGTATTTACCTTTGGTATTATTTGGCGTTCCGATTGTTAAATCGGTGTACTTAGCGTCACTTGATCCTGTGGTAAACGCAGTTGATGATTGCAATTCACCATTTTTATATAAATAACTGTTTTGCCCATCAGACGTAACAGTCCAATTTATCCATATATTTAACGGAAAATCACTAACTGACGAAGATATATTTTTTGTCGTACCGCGAATGCTGTAAAAAGGTCCACCAGCTTGGTAGCTAAATGAAATTCCTGTACTTGAAGTCTGGGCGCCGCTGCTGATTATGTAATATGAATTGCTTGACAATACTTTTGCCCAAAATGAGTATGTAAGTTTGTAATTATTTAAAGTAGGGTCGCTAATTAGTGAACCTTTGGTATTTTTGCTGGCATAATCATCAATTCCATCGAATGTAAATACTCCGCCTTTTTCATTGTCATAGCTAATACCATTATTTAAAGTAACATCATTTTTGTTATTACTTAAATCAAACCAAGTTGTACCGTTACCAGGATATGATGCAACATTTCCAGCGTCTAAATACATCAAAGCCCGAAAACCTGGGCATGTCCCTAGTGTTGGTGTGCTGCCGTTTATCACCTTGTAGTTAGTCGTACCTTTGCTAGCTGTAACGCAGAATGTTTTTGGTGTAGTCGTATTGTTTACTTCATATTGGTACTCAGTTCCGATTCGACTGACGATCGCCTTGCCATTATTTGCGATTTTCAACGATAAAGGAAAATTACCGTCTGCCGTTTTATTCGACATTATTATACTAGATACGCTAGCAAGGTCAGTTTGCATATCCGAAACGTCAACTTTTTTAACAACTCCACGATACACGACCGTGACCACTAAAGTAATAATAGCGATTAATATTACGACAAGGATTAAACCAATTATCGAAAAGCCTGATCTTTTTATTTTAGGTATTTTATTTTGCATTACAAACATCATATCATAACGTTTATGTTAGTAATATGCTTAATCGATAAATAATATTTTTCTTGTCAATACATAAACCATCAAGCTTGCTGCTAATCCGACATACATCGGATCTATTCCTAACCAATATTGTGGCCATCCCTCTACACTATTTATCAAACCTCCAATAAGCCAAATCACTGAAGTCGTAATTGCGGCTAACATCCCAGACAGTACGATATTATCATTCATTTTTTGCTTTGAAAATATTGCTAATAAAACTGGCAAGAGTAATGCCGATACGCCGACTGTTCCTAACACATATATGATTCCTATGACCGACTTGAACAACACAATTAATATTAGTGATACTACTATAGTTATTACGATACCAATTCGGCTAAGTTTTTTTAGTCTAGCTTTTGGATAAACAAGTCCGAGTAGGTCTTTGCCCATAATTGTTCCGCTAGTAAACAGAAATGAATCCATAGTTGACATAATTATAGCCAATACAGATACACAAAATATTCCTTTTATAGCAAACGGCAAAACGTTATCCGCTAATACAAAATATATACTTGTTGGTTCGGCATTTGGAAAGGCCGCTGTTGCATACAAACCTGTTATTAAAGTTAGCATGTCAAAAATAAACCAGAAAAGAATTGACCAAAGTATCCCGTTTCGTGCTATTTTACCTGAACCTGAAGCATAACATCGCTGAAAGAAGTCTGGATCCACCAAAGTCCATAAAGCCATTAGTCCCCATGCGGCAATTGTTAAAATCGGTAGTTCGCCGGTAAATGTCAAATGTGTTGGTGGTAATTTATTAATAAAAAATGACATATCACCAAAATGAATAACTGCTCCAATTAATAAAGCGCCAAATCCAAAATACATTAATGCAAATTGTAAGCCGTCAACTCTAACGACAGATCTAAATCCGCCACTCCAAATGTATATGCCGCTAATCAATGACCCTATTAAGATTGACAAAAACAAACCGATTCCAAAAATCATATCTATAACAACACCCAATGATAATATATATGGAGCGGGAGATGTCATAATATATGTTAAGATTGTTCCGACGAATGCTGACTTTTTGCCGCTTTTTTCCATCAAATGATCCGCGATGGTTATTTTTTTCGATTTTTGTACTTTTTTGGCCATCATCAATGCAAAAAATAAATATATTACGTACCATAGCAACCCTTGCGTTACCCAGCCGACAATACCATATCTAAAGACTAATTCACCTACACCTAAAATAGCTCCATACCAAGTAGTTACAAGGGACATTACCATGGCAGGCAGTGTCAATTTACGTCCAGCCAACAGATAATCTTCGTCAGACTTGCCGCGTTTCATAGCCCACAAACCCAGCACTAAAATACCAAACATATATGCAACAATAAATATGTAATCGATAAAAGCTAAGTTCATGTTAAAGTCCTAACGAATTAATTATGTTTTTGTATTGACTGGCTGGCACTATACCAACAAGCAACCCTTTATCGTATTTCACTTCAATCTGATTAGAGATTGCCTCATTCGACGTACTTATTATTGACCCCATAACAAGGTTAAGCCCAGTTGCAGAATATTTTAGTCCGGTTGTTGAATGTATATTGGTAGGCTCAATTGGGAATAACGACACACGCGTTCCGACAGATAATTTAGGCTTCCAATCGTTAGGGACTACGAATATTAAATCGTTATAATGAAGACAAATAATTGTTTTGTTGCGAAATTTTGTAAAAATATGCAAAACTTCGATTGTATGATCAAATCGTGAGCCAGTAAAACCAATACATAAATATAGTGGCGCATCGAAGTAAATCAGAGCTTTTTCAAAATCAGTTGTATCCTGTTCGGAGACTCTGATTAATGTCGATGACTTGCCGTATTTGATTGGATCAATAATCGAATCTAAATCGCCAATAACATAATCTGGCGTTACGCCAATTTTTGCTAGACTGTCGGCACCGCCATCGACACCGATAATTGTATAATTATCTGACCATCGTTTTTTATATACGCTTTTATTAAAAATACCAGCGCCTACTAAAAACGCTGGTTTATCTAATATCATATTGCTCATATCTACTCCTTACGCCGGCATTATCCGGATCAAGTTAATTGGGTATAATCTCAGCCTTATGAAAACTATCATAAAGCACCCCAAGGACTATATTACACTAATGTTTACTAAGTATCAAACAATTTGAATTATTTGTAGTCGTCGTAAGTCACCATCAAAGCGCGAGAATTGATTTGGCGCAATGATTCAAGAGCAACCGATACAACAATCAAAAGTCCAGTACCACCGATTGACAGCTTGCTGCCGGTAATACCAGCGATAGCGTACATCATGTATTCACCAGCGAATGGAAGTACGGCAATAATACCTAGTGTTAATGATCCAAAAAGTGTCAAACGATTTACGGTACGATTTAAATAATCCTCGGTTTGTTTACCTGGACGAATACCTTCAATAAAGCCGCCTTGCTTTTGCAAATTTTCAGCAATTTCGTTTGAGTTAAAGATAATACCAGTGTAAAAATACGTAAAGATGATAACTAATACAAAGTAGACCGCAGGATAAATAAAGGCCTGCATCGTTGAACCCGTCCATGTGCCAGGTGTCGGTGTTTGGAACCAAGCTATTAAGTTAGTTGCTAGTGCCTGATATGATGCGTTACCGCTGGCTTTCAAAATCTGTCCGATAAAAGCAGGCAGCGACAAGAATGCAACTGCAAAGATAATTGGGATAACGTTAGCAGCAATTAATTTAACTGGCAGAATACTTTTGACGCCACCGTAGCTGCTGTTGCCTTGAACACGTTTAGCGTAATTAACAGTAATAACTCGCTGAGCCTCGTTAACTTTGACGAGTACGTAAAGAATCATTAACGACACGACACCAAGGATAATTGCAATCCAAAATGAGGTTGGATTGACCGGAATTGTAAACCAGTTAAAGACATTCAATTTGCCGGCCGACGTATCAAATAACGAACTACTGATAGTCGTAATTGTTTTTGGTAGCTGACTGACGATGCCTGCAAAAATAATGATACTGATACCATTGCCGACACCTTGTTCAGTGATTAACTCACCAAGCCACATCAACAAGATTGATCCAGCACTCATGGCAATAACAGCGACTGTCCAGCCCATGATAGTTGGGTCTGATAAGACGGTCGTATTGTTAGCCAAAATTGTTTGGCGCAAGATGTAAATAAAGGCAATCGATTGAACGATTGATAATGGTACAGCAATCATACGAGTCCATTGGTTGATTTTGCGACGACCCGATTCACCGTCCTTGTGTAATTCTTCGAGTTTAGGAATTGCTTTGGTCAACAATTGAGTGATAATTGACGATGTAATAAATGGGCTCATACCAACTAGAACAATCGAGAAGCTAGTTAAGGCACCACCAGATAGTAAATTCAAGAAACCGCCCAAGTCCGAGCTGTTAATAACGCTATTGATAACTTCTTTTAATTGAGTTGGCTCGGCCAAAGGCACTGGAACGTGCGCCAAAAAGCGGTAAGCGATAATAATACCCAGCAAAATTAGCATGCGTTTAAGCATGTTACGGTTTTTTAGTGATTTGAAAATTGTTTTGAAATTCATCAGTCGTTTACCCCTCTTACCCCTATATTATCATTACTGCTACTCCGCAAGGTACCAGTTGGTACCCTGGGAAGTGCAACAATATGCTACTTTTCAGTTGTTTCAGCTGCTTTGGTACCCTTTTTCAATGGTACCGCAGTTTTGACAAAAGTACCACCGGCTTTTGTAACTGCTTCTTTAACGCTTTTGCTGGCGCTAGAGACGTGCAATTTAACAGTTTCGGTTAATTCACCACGTAGAATAACTTTTACAGCCTGATAAGGTGAAGAAATTAATCCAGCGTTGAATAACGAGAAGTTATCAGCTGTTTTTCCTTTGAACACATTTAAGTGATCTAAGTAAACAATCTGAGCAGGTGTACGTAGGCTCTTGAAGCCCTTTAGCTTTGGAGTACGACGAGCCAATGCACCTGAACCACCGGCAAAGGTTGGACGTAACTTTTTACCAGTACGGGCTTTTTGACCCTTTGTACCGCGTCCAGCTGTTTTACCTTGGCCTGATGCAATACCACGACCAACGCGTTTGATATTTTTGTTTGCTTCAACTTGAAGTTCATTATACTTAGTCATTACTTTGTCTCCACTTCAGCGGTTTTTTTAGCAACTTTTTTCTTTGGAACGTTTAACCATTCACTTTGTGGTACTAGACTTTTCAAAGCTTCGACAGTTGCATAAGCAATGTTGACTTTGTTAGTTGATCCCAGTGATTTAGAAACCAAGTTGTGAATACCAGTTACAGCGATAACTGAACGGACAACACCACCGGCAATAATACCAGTACCTAGTGCTGCTGGCTTCAACAAAACTTGAGCGCCGGCAAAGCGAACTTCAGTATCATGAGGAATTGTTTCGTTGCTGATTGGGATAATAACAATTTGCTTTTTAGCAACGTTAGTAGCCTTAGCAACAGCGGCTTGGACATCGGCGCCTTTTGCAACACCAACACCAACTTTATTTTTACCATCACCTACGACAACAAGGGCTTTAAAGCGGAAACGACGTCCACCTTTGACCACACGTGACACACGGTCGATGTTAATAACAACTTCTTCGTATTGTTTTGTTTCAGCCGGGACTTGGTCACGTTCGCGACGACCGCCGTTTTGGCGTGGTGCGCGTGAGTCAGTTGCGGTCTTTTTAATAGCTTCAGCCATGATTAGAATCCTAAACCTTCCTTGCGTGCAGCTTCTGCGAAGGCACTCAATCTTCCAGCGTACAGACGACCATTTCGGTCGAAGACAACTGCGTTAATTTTAGCTTTTTTAGCCTTTTTAGCGATATCTGCGCCAACAAATGCAGCTTGTTCAGTAATTGTACCGGTTTGTTTAGTACCGACAGTTGTACTGGCGACAAGTGTTGTGCCTTTGGTATCATCAATAATTTGAGCACTAACGTGCTTGTTACTGATAGATACTGTTAGACGTGGACGTTCAGTCGTACCAGAGATTTTGGCACGGATACGATTTTTACGTAGGCCAAGATTTAATAGCTTCTTCGTTAGATTTGACATATTATTTACCAGCCTTTCCAGCCTTGTGGCGTAATACTTCGTCAGCGTATTTAATACCTTTACCCTTGTATGGTTCAGGCTTTTTGATAGCGCGGATTTCGGCAGCAGTTTGACCAACAGCTTGTTTGTCGATACCGACAACTGTGATCGTCATTTTTTCAACAACTAGTGAAATACCGTCTTTGGCAACGTAATTTACGGGGTGTGAAAAGCCTAATAGCAATTCAATTTTATTGCCACCGCCGTTGATACGATAACCAACACCGTTAACTTCTAGTTTCTTTTCGTAGCCTTTTGTAACACCTATAACAGCGTTATTTAATAGGGCGCGTTGTAGACCATGTTGCGCTTTGGCAACAAACTCATCATCTTTGCGTGTAACAATTGCTTGTGATCCTTCGAGGGCAACAGTCACGTCGCTCAAATGAGGTACTGTCAATTGGCCTTTTGGCCCCTTGACGGTAACAACATCTGAGTCAACCGTGATTGTCACACCGGTAGGCACGTCAATTGGTAGTTTTCCGATTCGACTCATTTCTTATTCTCCTGTTAATTATAATTTCTCTGTTGGAATTTGGCGTTGGTTATTTGCGATTTGCTATATTCCAAATGCCATATTCCAATAGCTATCTAGTATACCTTAAGTAGTAATTCACCGCCAAGTCGTTCTTTGAAAGCGACGTGACCTGGTATTACACCTTTACTTGTACTAACAAGTACCATACCGCGACCGTTTTTGATGCGTGGAATGTCGCTTGCGGCAACATAGACACGGCGTCCTGGTTTAGACAGACGGGTAATTTCAGTAATTGTTGAGTTTTCACCTGGCTTGTTGATTGTAATAACAATCGTATCGCGAGGTTTACCAGTTTCGACTGTAACGTCAGCTAGGTATTTAGCTTTTTTTAGTTCTTTAGCAACAGTAAGTTTTAATTTACTTGCAGGAACACGAATTTCGTTTTTACCGATCATAACTGCATTTCGAATGCGAGTTAGTAGGTCGGCGATTGGGTCAGTTGATTGTAATGACATAGATTTATCCTTTCCTACCAGCTACTCTTTGTTACGCCGGGAATTTCGCCTTTTGAGGCTTTTTCACGGAAGTTAATACGGTTTAAACCAAATCGGCGCATAAAGGCACGTGGGCGGCCGTGAAGTAAATCGCGGTTTTTCCAACGAGTTGGTGAACTGTTAAGTGGCAATTTTGCCAAACCTTCTTGATCGCCTAATTCCTTTAATTCGGCACGTTTAGCAGCATATTTGACAATCATTTTCTTGCGTTTTAGGTCGCGAGCTATTGCAGATTTTTTAGCCATTATCGTTTGCCTCCTTGCTTCTCGAATGGTATTCCAAATTTTTCTAGCAGTGCACGGCTGTAATCAGCATTGCCACCAGATATAACAACAGTAACTTGTAGGCCGTGAAGAATCTGTGTTTCCTCGAATGTAAGTTCAGGGAAGATAGATTGTTCAACAATTCCTAGGTTAAAGTTACCAGATTTGTCAAAAGCTTTTGGATTAACACCATGAAAGTCACGAACGCGTGGCAATGAAATGTTAACTAGGCGGTCCAAAAACTCGTACATACGAGCGCCGCGCAAAGTTACACTAATACCAACGCGGTTTAAACCAGCACGGATTTTAAATGTAGCGATTGATTTTTTAGCCATACGATCAACTGGAGCTTGGCCAGTAATTTTGACCAGCGTGTTTTTGACAACTTCGTAATGACGTTTGTCATCTTTGTTTTTACCAATTCCTACGCTGACTACAATTTTTTCAATCTTAGGAACTTGGTGGACGTTTCCTAATTTCAATTCGGCTTGTAGTTCCTTTACAAATTGATCTTTGTACAAGGCTTTCAGGCGAGGAGTCGTTGATGTTTTGGTTGCTTTAACCATTACTTGATCTCCTTATTTTTTAGCTGAGTAGCAACACGGGTTGTGCCACCATCAGCGTTTTTAACCAATCCAACACGGCTAGTTTTGTTGCTTTTTTCGTCAACAACTAGCGCAACTTTGTGAATCGACACAGGAACTTGAATGTCCTTATGACCACCACGTGGGTTAGCTTGGCTTGGTTTAACATGACGGTGAATATTATTTACACCTTCAACTAGCACAGATTTCTGTTTAGCTAGAACTTGAGTAACTTTACCAGTTGTACCTTTGTTGGCACCGCTGATGATTTTAACAAAGTCACCTTTGATAATTCGTTTAATAGTAGCCATAATTACAAAACCTCCGGCGCTAGGCTGATAATCTTGGAAAAACCAAGGTCGCGTAGTTCGCGTGGGACTGGTCCAAAGACACGAGTACCCTTTAAAGTTTTGTCATCAGCTACAATTACGGCAGCATTATCATCGAAACAAATGGTTGAACCATCTTTGCGTTGAATTTGATCGCGAGTTCGAACAACGATTGCTTTTACAACTGATTTGCGTTTTACAACACCTACAGTTGAAGCTTCTTTGACAGTAGCGACGATCATATCACCAACACGAGCATAGCGTTTTTTGGTACCACCAAGAACACGGATACAAAGAATTTCTTTGGCTCCAGAGTTGTCGGCGACTTTTAGACGGGATTCTTGTTGGATCATATTATGCCTCTACCGTTTCTACTTCGTCTTTTAGTTCGATTGAACCACGAGATTTTTCAACAACAGCTTCTAGTTTGAACGTCTTTCTTTTTGAGATAGGACGAGTTTCTGTGATTGTTACTTTGTCACCAATTTTGGCAATGTTAGCTTCATCATGAGCGGCGTACTTGCGGTTCACAGTATACTGTTTACCATAAATAGGATGCGTTTCACGACTAGTAACAGTGACGGTAATGGTTTTGTCCGCTACGTCCGACGTAACGATACCGGTCAATGTCTTGGCCATATTACTTATTCTCCTTTTCGCTTGCAATCACGGCTGCTCGGATGGCAGTGTGAAGGCGTGCTATTTGCTTACGTGTAACTGTGATAACACGAGGGTTGGTGAGTTCACCTAGCTTGTGTCCGCGTTTTGCTGAAATTAAATCATTTTGTTTAGCAGCCAGTTCAACAGCCAATTGATCAATTGTTTTAACTTCGACAGCTGGTTTAGCAGCAGTCTTGGTAGTTTTCTTGATAATAGCCATTAGATTTGCTCCTTTATAACGAATTTGGTCTTAACTGGTAGTTTATTACCAGCTAAACGCATTGCTTCGCGAGCAACTGATTCGTCGACGCCTTTTAGCTCGAACAAAATAGTTCCGGCTTTGACTTTAGCCACGAAGAACTCTGGGTTACCTTTTCCGCTACCCATTTTAACGTCCTGTGGCTTGCGCGTAACAGGGGTGTGTGGGAAGATACGGATCCAGATTTTACCAGCACGGTCGATGTGGTGAGTAATTGCCTGACGAGCAGCTTCGATTTGGCGGCTTGTGATACATTCATTCTCGATTGATTGAATGCCGTAATCACCAAAGGCAACATATTGGCCGCGAGTTGCGATGCCTTTATTTTTGCCTTTGCGTACTTTTCGGTACTTAGTTTTCTTTGGTAATAACATAGTCTATACCCTTTCGCCTTTGTAAATCCAAACTTTAACACCGATAACACCAGCTGGAGTTTGAGCGCGGGCACCACAGTAATCGATATCAGCACGTAATGTGTGAAGAGGTACAGAACCTTCGATTACTTTTTCGCGGCGAGCCATCTCGGCGTTATTTAGACGTCCAGCGACTTGGATGCGAACACCCTTGGCACCGGCAGCCATTGTGTTTTGAGCAGCCATTTTGATAGCCCGACGGAAGTTAACACGGCGTTCAAGCTGACGAGCGATGTTTTCAGCTACTAATTTAGCAGCTAACTCTGGGCGCTTGACTTCTTCGATATTCAAACGTACTGGCAGGCTGGCGATTTTTTCAATCATAGCTTTCAGTTCGGTTACACCGGCACCACCACGACCAATCACAACACCAGCTTTGGCAGTGTGAATTGTAATAGTGATTAGATTAGCTGATCGTTCGATTTCGATTTGATTAATAGTTGGACGACTTTCAAAGCGTTTTTCAATGATTTCGCGAATCTTGATATCTTCGATTAACCATTTAGCAAAATCTTTTTTGCCAGAGAACCAGCGTGATTGCCAGTTTTTGGTAACCTGAAGACGGAAACTAATTGGGTTTACTTTTTGTCCCATATTATTTACCTTCCTTTTTGACAGTCGTCTTAGTCTTTTCGACTGTCTTTTTAGCCTTAACATCACCAGTTACTTCAACTAGAATGTTGGTTGCTTTCTTTTGGAAAGGCAAGGCGCGACCACGACTGGCAGGCTTGAAGCGTTTCAAACGAGTGCCAGTTGTAACTGACAATTTAGAAATTACAAGTGTTTTACCATCTAGTCCATGATTATTGATTGCGTTAGCTTTGGCACTTTCCAATGCGTCTAAAACTGGTTTAGCAGCGCGTTTTGGAACGTGTGACAAGATAACAAGTGCATCAGCGACGTTGCGGCGGCGGATTAGGCTGGCAACTAGGCTGACTTTGCGTGGAGCCTGATCAATATTCTTGATGTAGGCGCGGACAGTTAATGAATTAGCCATTATTTATTGTCCTTTCCACCGTGCTTGCGGAATTTACGAGTTGGGCTAAACTCACCGAGTTTGTGACCAACCATATTTTCGCTTAACAGTACTGGAATGTGCATTTTACCGTTGTGGACAGCGATAGTACGTCCGACCATATCTGGACTGATTGTACTGGCACGTGCCCAAGTTTTGATGATAGTTCGGTCGTCTGGTCCAAGCGCCGCCACTTTCTTAGCAAGCTTGAAGTCAACGAACGGTCCTTTTTTTAGTGAACGACTCATAGTCTACTTCTTCCTCTTCGCTTCATGGCGAGTCTTTACGATCAACTTACTGACGTCCTTACGACGGCGAGTACGATATCCCAGGGCCAATTGACCCCATGGTGTACGTGGTGTTTTACCTGTACCGTGACGTCCACCATCACCACCACCGTGTGGGTGATCGACAGCATTCATTACTACACCGCGAACGCCTGGTCGAATACTCTTACGACGATTTCGTCCGGCAGAACCAATCTTGATATTTTGATGTTGTACGTTGCCAACCATACCGATTGCAGCTGTGGCTTCCATGCGGAAACGACGAACTTCACCTGATGGCAGACGTACCAACGCATAATCACCTTCTTTAGCCATTAATTGGGCTACGACACCAGCTGAACGTACTAATTGTGCGCCTTTGCCGGGGTGAATTTCGATTGCATAAATTTGTGAACCAACTGGGATATTAGCTAGTGGCAAGCGGTTGCTTGACTCTACTGGAGCATCAGCGCCACTGACAATAACTTTACCTTTAACCATTGATGTATCAGCTAGGATGTAGTGGTAAAGACCAAATTGATCTTTGACACGAGCAATGCGAGCACTGCGGTTTGGATCGTATTCGATTTCTTCAACAGTTACAGTTAGGCCTGGTGCTAATTTGTGGTCCAACAGACGATAGTGTCGTTTGACACCACCACCTCGGTGACGAACAGTGATGCGACCAGTGTTGTTACGGCCAGCGTTTTGCTTTTTGCTTTTTACTAAGCTTTTTAGTGGTTTACGAGTTGTAATCTCACTTAGGTCTTGGGTAGTCATACCGCGACGAGCTGGAGTAGTTGGTCTGTATTGCGTGATTGGCATTACTTCTTCTCCTTCTTTTCGGTTTTAACTTTTTGCTCTTCGGCAGCGGCTTCTTCAAACACTTTGATACTGTCGCCTTCAGCTAAAGTAACATAAGCCTTTTTCAAATCTTTGTGCTTTGTAGCACCTGGATGTGCACGTTTGCCAGTTGAAAAACGGATTGCCTTGCCTGTTTGAACCAAAGTTTTGATACCAACAGTTTTGACATTGTATTGTAATTCGACTGCAGCAGCAATCTCTTGTTTGTTAGCGCTTACAGGGGCGTCAAAGACATAAATATTCTTCTTTGATTGGCCGTAAGCCTTTTCGGTTGCGCGTGGGTAGATACTAATATGAGTTGTCATAATTATTTCTCTCCTTTGCTTAACCATGC
The DNA here is from genome assembly GCA_037141755.1 of Candidatus Saccharimonadota bacterium. Classification (GTDB taxonomy): domain Bacteria; phylum Patescibacteriota; class Saccharimonadia; order Saccharimonadales; family Saccharimonadaceae; genus UBA1547. The sequence goes on along the minus strand of JBAXBX010000004.1, from coordinate 48,387 downwards.
TGTGATTGTTTCAACAGCAGCAGGTGTTATAACGATTTTATCTGCATTTAGAATGTGGTAAACACTTAGGTAGCTAGCGCGAGTTAACAATATATTTTGGATATTGTTAGTTGAACGCAACAATTCAGGTGTTTTTTCATCAACAACTAGCAGAACCTTGCGATCTAGTTTGTTGTCTGCCAAAAACTTAATTGCATCGGCAGTTTTGCCAGTTGGAACGAAGTCAAGTACGACAACTTTACCAGCTTTGTTTGAAAGTGACAATGCTTGGCGCAATGCAACTCGCTTGCTGGTTGTTGTAATGTGCTTGGTGTAATTTTCATTACCGCGTGGTCCGAATACGACACCACCACCGCGCCAAATTGGGTTGCGTGATGAACCGAAACGGGCACGTCCAGTACCTTTTTGCTTCCATGGCTTTTTACCACCACCGCTAACTTCACCGCGTTGCAAAGTGGTTGCACTTGCCTGACGTGAGTTGGCTAGGTAGCTATCATAAGCTAGTTTTAGCAATTCGTGATTTTTAACGTCTACTGCAAAAATATCATCTGGTAATACATTTACTGCTGCAGCCTTTTTAGTAGTTGTAGCCATTATGCTTTCCCTCCGATAATTATCAGGCCTTTTTTAGGACCTGGTACAGCACCGCGAAGACCAATCAAATTGTTCTCAAGGTCGATGTAAGAAACGACTAGGTTTTTGACCGTAACTTGGTCATGACCCATGCGTCCTGCCATTCGTTTACCCTTGAATACCTTTTGAGGATACATTGATCCAATTGATCCTGGTTTACGAACATCACCCTTACCACCGTGAGTGTGTTTGCTGGTATTAAAGTTGTGTCGTTTTACGTTACCCGCAAAACCTTTACCTTTACTTGTACCGGTGGCATCAACGATGTCTCCAAGTGCAAATGTTGTTACATCGATCGTGCTTCCTACCGAGAGGCCTTCTGGTAGTTGATTTACACGAATTTCCCGAATATGCTTCGGATTACTTCCGGCTGGTTTTACATGTCCAGCCACGGCCTTGCTCAGGTTCTTACCCTCACCATATGCCACTTGTACTGCAGTGTAACCGTCGGTTTCGACAGTCTTGACCTGAGTCACAGTCACAGGGCCAGCTTGAATTAGCGTTACAGGAACTGCAACACCACTTTCGCTGATGATTTGGGTCATACCAATTTTGGTACCGAGAAGTGCTTTCATAGCGCTTTTGCTCCCACTTAAAATTCTTGGTGGGAGGCGGTTTCTAAAGATATAGACCTGCCAATTCACCAAGAATTGTTTATTATTCGTTATAAGTTACCATTTAACTCTAGCACACTATCTGTTAGGCGTCAATGTTATATAGTAAGAAATGTGCTAATATACATGCAAATATGTTAACCCATAAAACACACCATCAAAAATTAATAACAATAATATTTTGGCTTGTTTTTATCGTCGTAGCCTCAATATCAGCATACAATTTAAATACCTACCGAATCGAACAATTCGCTAATATTGACGCTGCCTTTACTAAAACACTAAATAATATTAACCTCCAATCTGAATTATCCGCCAAAGCTGCTCGAAAAAAGCAACCAGTTTACATCACACTGCCAGGAGCTAAACAAATCAGGGCGACAGTTGCTGATTATTCAATAACATCAAATATTTGGACATTGGTCAACAAGAATAATAGTATTCCAATTAGTTATGTTCCGGATGGTCTAGTAATACCTAGCGTTACAACCCAAACCAACAAGAGTGACAGCGAACGATCAGTCAGAAGTGATATTGAAACACCACTAATCAATATGTTTACTGCCGCATCAGATGCTGGCTATCAATTAATGATAAGCAGCGGTTATCGTTCAGCCGCTGTGCAAAAATCTATTTTAGATAATGCTATTAATAGCGTGGGCTTGGCAGCCGCTAACCAATCAATCGCCTTGCCTGGCCAAAGTGAACATCAGACAGGGCTGGCCACTGATATTAGTACGGTATCGCGTAATTGTTATTTTGACACATGTTTTGGAGATACGAGTGATGGCCAATGGCTAGTTAATAATTCATATAAATACGGATTTATCTTACGTTACCCCAGTGGTAAAGAATCAACCACAGGTTATCAGTACGAACCCTGGCACTTCCGCTATGTCGGCATCGACTTAGCAACAGCGCTACATGACAGCGGATTGACACTGGACGAAGCCTGGCCGTACCTACAAACAGCCGATGACACACTGCGAACTAACGATGCAATTTAAAATACTTGTGTTTAGTCAATATTTGTAGGATAATGTAAAATATATAAGTCATATAAGGAGTGGTGTAATGGCAGCTAAGGCTAAAAAAACAATTAAGAAGACCGCAAAAAAGGTCACTAAAGTATCGAAGGTCAAAAAAGTAGTACACAGAAAACCACGTATAATCGAAAAATCATTTCAGGTATCAAGAGAACGATCTCCTTTTGTGACATTTCGAATTACGAGTCAAACACTTTATTGGCTAGCTTTAGCTCTATATATATTTATTCTCTCTATATGGGTTCTAAATATTCAAATTGATACATTAGAAATCATTAATAAAATTGATACTGGCAACACAGTCACCTTTACAAAATAATAATTAATTATTAAATTAAATACCCCGCATATCGCGGGGTATTTAATTTGGAATAACTTAGATTACATTCGAATTTCAGCATCAACACCAGCTGGTAGGCTGAGGTTTTGCAAACTATCGATTGTCTTAGGGGTTGCGTTGGTGATGTCGATTAGACGTTTGTGAACACGCATCTCAAAGGCCTCACCGCCCTTTTTGTAGACGTGTGGAGACTTAACAACCGTAAACGTGCTGCGACGTGTAGGAAGTGGCACTGGACCGGCGATTGAGGCGCCAGTACGGATTGCAGTGTCGATAATTTGTTTTGCTGATTGGTCAATGACTTTGTGATCGTAGGCTTTTAGGCGAATACGAATACGTAGACTTTGTTCTTGCTTGTCTGCTGCCATATGAATGGTTTCCTTCTTGTCGCATTGCGACTGTTATACCGTAACCTATATCATGGACCAGTTTCGTTCTGCCACTACATAGTTCTCGATATCATTAAATAATATGCAGGTATTGTAGCATTTTCAGATACAATAATCAAGATTAGCTTCTTAGTATATCTTTTTACCCATTACCGCCCACCATTCCAACACTAATCCAACATCCTGTTTGTCTGACGCGGCAATAATAAAGTTTAGGCCGCTTTGTATCCTGCGTAACTCACTTCGTTCAGACATACTCGGACAGCAATGCGTTCTAAACTTTATTCTTCCGGTCATACAAAGGGATATTGTATTAGTATTGTCATGTTGAACGGCTGGCGATGTTTTGAAATAGTTCTTTTACAAGGATTATCCACAAACGTTCTTAAAAAAATCAATACTACTAATTAGAAAATGAGGGGATATTAACGACCTATCGATAACTTCACATAAGCAAACACACATAAAGGAACGATTATGCAGATAGCGAGTATTACAGCGGATAGCTTCATTTTTTTCATTTTAATTTGATAGTCCAAAAATTTCCCTAGATAAACGAATCCAGCAATGATAACTAAAATAGTTATAATATAATATGGAAATTTATAATCTGTTGGACCATAAAATGGATTATATTCACCACTGGCGAGTGGCCTTGGCGCCATAGTTGTCACAATATACCACATAAATGAACCGAGAGTAATAATGGCTAATGCAAGATATAGCTTTCCAAATTGCTTGCCTTTATTGGTATTACTTATATTTGCTTTTTCTGTCATTATTCTGCTATAAATCTCTTAGTGGAATCCCAGTTTTCTTGGAAACTTCACGCGCCCAACTTAATAGACGTTTAAATTGCTCATCGCGTGAGACCTGTTCGATTTCAGAGTCATCTAGCCTTTTGACGAAACTATCAATCGTGTTTGTTAGTCGGTCTAGACTTTCTTGAGATGCTGTGTGCTCAAATTTTTCGTTTACTTCACTGCGAAAATCTTCAATATATTTAAATAGTTTTGTGAATTGATCTTCGCTCATATTTTTATTATATCACTTGGTACGATTCATTTACTAGATAATACATGTATATATTAACTATCGTGGGATATATCGCTAGCCACCACTACATTCCATCGTTCATCTGAGTGTCCCTTTGTTTGACCGTTAAAATTAAATCAACTAAACCATGCTATCCGAGTATGTTTGAGTGGTAACGAGTTACGCAGGATACATAGTTTAGTTGATTTAATTTTAAACGCGTCAGATAAACAGGACATTCAGAGGAACGAGGGGATGGAGGGGTGGTGTATTAAGAAAAGGAATCAAAATACCTCCGATTGCTCGGAGGTATTTATGTTAGCGTTTAAACTATTTACTTGATGATGTTTGTAACAACACCAGCACCAACAGTTTTGCCGCCTTCGCGTATAGCAAAGGTTAGACCCTTTTCCATAGCGATTGGAGCAAGCAATTTAACCTTGAAAGTTAGTGTATCGCCAGGGATAACTAGTTCTTTGTCGGCTGGAAGTTCAACTTCACCGGTTACGTCAGTTGTACGGAAGTAAAACTGTGGTTTGTAACCTTTGCTAAATGGAGTGTGTCGGCCACCCTCTTCTTTTTTAAGGATGTAAACTTCAGACTCAAACTCGGTGTGTGGAGTTAGGCTGCCTGGTTTAACAACAACTTGACCGCGTTCAATTTGTTCGCGCTCAATACCACGTAGCAAGATACCAGCGTTGTCGCCTGCTTGACCTTGTGTAAGGTTCTTTTTGAAAGCTTCAATACCAGTAACAACTGATGTTTGAGTAGCACGGATACCAACGATTTCAACTGGATCGTTGATTTTGATAACACCTTGTTCAATACGACCAGTCGCAACTGTTCCACGGCCTTTGATTGAAAAAACGTCCTCAATTGGCATCAAGAAAGGTTTGTCTAGTTCGCGGACAGGTTCTGGGATGTAGCTGTCTAGGGCTTCAACCAGTTCCATAATAGCGTCTTCTGATTCTTTGTCGCCTTCTAGAGCCTTGGTTGCAGAACCCTTGATGATTGGAGCATTTTCGTCAAATCCGTTTTTAGCCAACAGTTCGCGAATATCCATTTCAACTAGTTCAACTAGTTCAGGATCAGCCAAGTCCATCTTGTTTAGAAAGACAAGGATCTTAGGAACACCAACTTGGTGAGCCAACAAAACGTGTTCACGAGTTTGTGGTAATGGACCATCGTTTGCAGCAACCACTAGGATTGCGCCGTCGATTTGAGCAGCACCAGTAATCATGTTTTTGATGTAGTCAGCGTGTCCTGGCATGTCGACGTGAGCGTAGTGACGCTTGTCTGATTCATACTCTTGGTGTGAAGACGCAATGGTAATACCACGTGCGCGCTCTTCTGGAGCGTTGTCGATTTGAGCATAGTCAACAGCTTTGTTGACTGCGCTTGGTTTGCGACGAGCAAGAACGTTAGTAATTGCTGAAGTTAAAGTTGTTTTACCGTGGTCAACGTGGCCCATTGTGCCTACGTTAACGTGAGGTTTAGTTCGGTCGAACTCTGCTGCCATTGTAGTTATTCTCCTATTAATTTTAGACGTAGTTAATATTATATCCACGACGTATATCTGACATTATACAGAAATAATCGCGTTCAGTAAAGACGTATTTATTATATTCTTGACAAAATTGACACAATTAGACGGATGATTTTCGGCTAATTTCTTTGATGAAGACAAGCAGCCATATATACAATAAGATAAAAACAATCCCTTCAAATATCAATAACGTGATTACTCGAAATTTTATGAATATAGTATAAATAATCGCCGATAATAAGATAACTATATCACCATAAATATAAAACCTTTTTGAAAATATAGGCAGTATTTTTTGCATCAACATACAAAGCCCCAAAAACACATATAACATTGAGTACCCAAAAATATCATGGACGAATGAAAAGCGATCAAATGGAAACAACGCCAGACAAACCAGACATAAAGCTATAGCATTAAAAGCTAATCCGATAATTAGTTGCGCTTTTTTTGCGTTAACAGCGTGATTTTGAGATAACCTTGCGATATTGATACTCAAATCGCGACCAATAAAATAAACAATTACCGCTGATATTAATATCGTAATATTAAATTCGATTGACGATAATCCACTACCCTCACCAAGGCGACTAAAGTGCCAATTTAACCAACGTGTATCTTTAGTTGAAAGACCACTCAAACCGACACCAAACAATATCACCCCGCCAAACAAGTATGCTAAATTTAATGCGCTAAATTTTGTATTTTTTTTCATAATCTTTAATAAATGTTTATCTGTCGTAATTAATTATAGTTCTAAACAACTAGATTTCAAAGGTATATAATAAGCGACCCAATTGAGTCGCTTATTAATATTGAATTTCAGATTATTTACTTGAACGTTTTTCAATAATCTCTTGAGAAACGTTAGGTGGTACTTCTTCGTACTGTGCTAATTCCATTGTACTTGCAGCACGGCCTTGGCTCATTGAGCGCAAATCAGTTGTATAACCAAACATATTAGCCAGTGGCACGAAAGCCTTGATCAACTTGGCACCAGCACTTAAATCTTCCATAGCTTCGATACGGCCACGACGGCTGTTTAAGTCGCCGATGACATCACCCATGAAATCTTCAGGAGTCGTGACTTCAACGCGCATGATAGGTTCAAGTAAAATTGGTTTAGCTTTTTTGATACCTTCACGAGCAGCAATCGAACCAGCCAATTTAAAGGCTAATTCGCTGGAGTCGACATCATGGTAGCTTCCGTCGTAAAGAGTCGCTTTGACGTCTACAACTGGATAGCCAGCAATAACACCGCCTAGCAAGGTTTCCCGAATACCAGCTTCAACCGGCTTGCGGTACTCTTGAGGCACCGATCCACCCTTGATGGCATCGATAAATTCAAAGCCTTTACCCATTTCATTTGGTTCAAATTTAACCCAAACGTCACCGTATTGTCCGCGACCACCAGATTGTTTAGCGTGTTTACCTTGAACATCTGAATTACCTTTAATAGATTCTCGGAAGGCAACTTGAGGTTCACCGATATTGGCTTCAACCTTAAATTCGCGCTTCATACGATCAATCAAAATATCCAAGTGCAACTCGCCCATTCCTGACATAATTGTCTGACCAGTTTCCTCATCGGTATGAATACGGAAAGTAGGATCTTCTTCGGCTAAACGTTGTAAAGCAATACCCATTTTTTCTTGGTCAGCTTTGGTTTTTGGTTCAACCGCAATCGAAACTGGAGGATCGGGGAAAGTAATTGATTCAAGAGTAATTGGTTTAGCGATATCAGATAGTGTGTGACCAGTAAACGTACCCTTCAAACCTACAACAGCAGCAATATCGCCAGCGTCGATTGAATCAATATCTTCACGTTTATCAGCATGCATACGAACGATACGGCCGATACGCTCTTTTTCACCTGTTACGGTGTTTAGAACGTATGAACCAGCTGTCATTTGACCGCTGTAAACACGGACGAAAATCAATTTACCAACAAATGGGTCGGTGGCAATCTTAAAGGCTAGTGACGACAAAGGTTCATTGACATCAGGTTTACGTTCGATTTCAGCACCAGTTTTAGGATCATGACCCCAGATACCACTAACATCAAGTGGTGATGGCAAGTAATCAACAACCAAGTCCAAGACTTTCTCAACGATAACACCACGGCCATCTCCACCTGTTACCAAGTAGAAGTCGCCAGCCAAAACACGTTTGCGTAATGCGCCTTTAAGTTCATCAATCGTGATTGAATCTTCACCCTTGTCTAAGAATCGTTCAAACAACTCATCATCAGCTTCAACAGCGGCTTCAACCAACAATTTGCGTGCGTTTTTAGCTTTTTCAACCATATCAGCTGGAACTTCACCAACAACCAATTGGTGGTCAGCAAAATCGGTGTAAGTGTAAGATTTCATGTCAACTAGGTCAATAACACCATTGATGTCTTTTTCAAAACCAATTGGCAAGTGAATCGGCAAAGCGTTTTTGGTCAAACGACGGTGGATAGAATCAAGTGATTTATAAAAGTCGCCGCCAGTTTGGTTAATCTTGTTAATAAAACAGATACGAGGAACGCTGTATTTGTTAGCTTGGCGCCAAACAGTTTCAGATTGCGCTTCAACACCCATTTTACCGTCAAAGACCGTGACTGCACCGTCCAAAACGCGTAGTGAACGTTCAACTTCGGCAGTAAAGTCGATGTGACCTGGTGTATCGATAAGGTTAATCTTTTTACCCTTCCAGAATGCTGTAACAGCAGCTGAAGTAATCGTGATACCACGTTCACGCTCTTGCTCCATCCAGTCAGTTGTAGTTGCACCTTCGTGAACCAAACCGATTTTGTGAGACAAACCAGTACGATACAAAATAGCCTCAGTAGTAGTTGTTTTGCCCGCGTCAATGTGAGCAATAATTCCGATATTACGTAGGTCCACTAGAGGGACATGTTTTTCTGCCATTTGGTTATCCTATTATCCTTTTCGCCTTCATCATCAGATGAATGCATGTTAATTAATTATTTTTGCCACTTATAATAGCTCTTGATGACTATTTTAGCAGATTATTATCAATTTTACCAGTATATAGACTGCGCTGTAACCTGAATGATTGCGTAAATGTATTTATGGTATCGTTGCTGAAACAACTGGAACATGGCTATCTACTGTAGAATTATTCCCTAATTGGCCGGATCCGTTACTACCCCAACAATATATATTATTATTAGAAGCAGTAGAACAAGTTGAAGTACTACCCAGATTGATAGATTTTATCGTCTTACCACTTAACACCCCAGACCTATCAACGGCAACGGGAACATAACTTGTGCTCGTTGTATTATCACCAAGTTGACCATTCCAATTCACACCCCAACAATATGCATTATTATCTGATGCTAAAGCACAGGTATGATAATATGCACCTTGATTAGTGTAAACAGATAAAATCGTTTTACCACTTAATGCGCCAGCTGTATTAACAGCAACTGGCACAAAACTACTTGTATTTGAATTATTACCTAGCGTACCGTAGTCGTTTCTGCCCCAACAATAAGCATTATTATCTGAGGCGACAATACATGCATATTCCGCACCTACAGATAAAGAAACTGCTGTTTTGCCATTCAACACACCTGTTGTATCAACTGGATACGGAGAATGTCTTTGACTCCCATTAGTATTGCCCAACTGTCCGCTGCCATTATCACCCCAACAGTATACTAAATTATCTGAAGCTATTAGACACGCAGAATATTCACCTATACCAATAGATTTTACGGTTTTACCACTTAAATAACCCGTCGTGTCAACTGCTGCAGGCACCAGGCTTTGCGTTGTCGAATTATTGCCAATTTGGCCAGCATTATTTAATCCCCAACAATATGCTTTGTCGTCAGAGGCGATAGCACACGCATTATACTGTCCTACAGTCATTGATTTAATCGTTTTACCACTTAAAACACCAGTCATATCGACCGCAGTTGGCACCAAGGCATTAGTTGTCGAATTATTACCAATCGCACCATATGAATTCCAACCCCAACAATATGCTTTGTCGTCAGACGCGATAGCACAGTTATTATAATTATTTCCTACCAAAAACTTAATCGTTTTACCACTCATAGCCCCCGACGTACTAACACTGACAGGCGTCATACTATCAACAGAAGAATTATTTCCTAATGCTCCAAAAGTGTTAGCTCCCCAACAATAAGCCAAACTATTCGTTCCAGTCGCACATGCATAAGATGAACCTGCGATAGTTTGCTTCCAAACAGTGCCACCTCCTGGCGCCGTATGCCCAGACCAAACACCATCAGCAATCGTACCACCAAGGGTCGATGAGGTGTAGAAGGCTAATAATCCAGATGTAGCACTTAGATTGTAGTCATTACCAACTACAGTGTATTGGTATGATGTTCCAGGGGATTTAGGTAGACCTTTACCACCATTGGCATCGTTTTGGTTAGATGGATAGTTACCAGTGACTGTTTTATCTAGTTCTAGTGTAGTTGCAGCATTACGAAGATCAGACTTTAAGACAGCAACAGTTGCTTTTTGAGATATACCCATGTATGAGATGTATGAGATAGAGGCTAGGATACCAATGATTACGACTACGACTAGTAGTTCGACGATTGTGAAACCGTTCGATTCACTACGTTCTACAGTCCGAAAGCCGTTGAAAAAAATACTTATTTTTGATTGTATTTGATTTCCCGCCCACACGTTTTTCATTCTTTAATTTTAGCACTATATATTAATTAAACATAATCGTTATGACACATCAAAAAAGCCGAACATTTGTCCGGCTTTTTAAGATATTTAGCGTTATTAAGCGCGAGCAAAGTGTGCAAAAGCACGGTTTGCTTCGGCCATACGATGCGTATCTTCCTTTTTCTTGAAGGCACCACCGGTTTCACCACAGGCATCAATAATCTCAAGCGCCAAGCGTTGAGCATATGATGAACCATGACGTAAACGAGCCGATTGAACTAGCCATGAAAAGGCATAGTGCATCTGTCGGTGACCAGCAACAGGAAATGGAATTTGGTAGTTAGCACCACCAACACGGCGAGATTTGATTTCGAAGTTTGGAGAAATATTCTTCAAAGCTTTTTCAAAAATCTCGAGTGGGTTTTCGCTACCTAATTTTTTAGCAGCAATTTCCAAAGCATCATAGACAGCACGTTCAGCAACTTGTTTTTTGCCATCTAGCATCGACTTGTTGATTAAGCGTTGAACTAATACACTTTGATATTTGCGATCTGGGCTAACAGTACGTTGCAAATTGATTGTAGTTTTACGAGGCATTACTTGGTCTCCTTTTTAGCACCGTACTTTGAACGGCCCTGTTGGCGCTTTGCAACACCCTGAAGGTCCAATGCACCGCGAACAATATGATAACGCACACCTGGTAAGTCTGGCACACGACCACCACGAACCAGCACAACGGCGTGTTCTTGTAGGTTGTGACCTTCGCCACCAATGTATGCCCAAACTTCTTGTTGGTTCGTCAAACGAACACGAGCAACTTTGCGAAGTGCTGAGTTTGGTTTTTTTGGTGTTTTGGTCGTAACGCGAATACAAACACCACGTTTTAGTGGGCTGTTTTGCTCGTAATAACGAGTTTTAAGCGCATTGTGGATTTTACCTAAGGCAGGACTCTTTGATTTTTTCAAAGCCGTCTTGCGTGGTTTTCGCACTAATTGATTGATTGTTGGCATTAATGAAACTCCGTTTCAGTAGTTAGTATTTAGTAGGTAGTATATAGTAGAAATCACTAAAATAAACAATACCTATCTCACATAAGTAAACAGTTTGCAGTATTTTGGAGATTATACTATCTACCATCTACTACCTACCATCTACTATATTTACAGATTGAATTCAGCATGTTCTCTCTGTGTCATACTTATCGGCCCCAACAGATCTGTACACATTCAATAATCCGTTAATCCGATAAGAGTAAACTCGTGTGTAATTATAGCAAAAACATCACATAAATGCAATGTTTAGTAGGTAGTAGATAGTAAATAGTAGAGTTTAGGCCCAAAATACAATAATAGCCCCAGGTTTCCCTGAGGCTATTTTGTTACTGCCCCCTACTACCTACTATCTACTACCTACCATCTACTAAATAGCTAGGTCGATGTTGTCGGCAATTTCTTGCTCGACTTCAGCGTCAATTTCGGTGTTATCGTAATCAGCGGCGCCGGTTCCGACTGGAATCTTGCGGCCAATGATAACGTTTTCTTTTAGACCATGCAAACGGTCAACGCGTCCACTGATTGCAGCGTTGATCAGGACACGAGTTGTATCCTGGAACGATGCAGCCGACAGGAAGCTGTCTGACCAGATTGAAACTTTGGTAATACCAAGCAACAATTGAGTGTAACCGATCAATTCTTTACCAGCAGCTGCTAGTTCAGCGTTAGCTTCAACAACTGAAGCTTTTGATACGATATCACCTGTTACAAAGATACTATCACCTGGGCTTTCAACCTGAACGCGGCTGAACATTTGACGAACAATGATCTCGAGGTGCTTGTCAGCAACGTCTTGACCCTGGGCTGCGTAAATACGCAAGACTTCGTTAATGATATAGCGTTGTGTTGCTTCGGTACCCTTTAGGCGCATTAAATCATGAAGATTTAGTGAACCTTGAGTCAAACGATCACCAGCTTCGACGATTGCACCAGCTGCAACTACTAATTGAGCCGTGCCTGGAATTTCATAACGAACAGGTGAGCTGGCGTTTGCAGCCAAGACTAACGTATCTTCGGTAACTTCAACTACGCCATCAAATGGAGCAGTTAGTGGCCTTGATTCGCTTTCACCGGTTGCTAGGACATCGCCAACTTTGATGTTGCTGCCAGATTTGACGACAACTGTGCGACCTTCCAAGGCAATTTTCTCAACGTGACCGGCTTCTGGAGTAACTTGGACGACATACTTTTTGCCATCTTCCCAAACATCAACCAGACCGGTAACTTGAGTAATGTAGGCTTGTCCCTTTGGACTGCGAGCTTCAAACAACTCTTCAACACGAGGAAGACCTGAGGTAATATCTCCGCCGGCCTCTCCACCTTTGTGGAAGGTCTTTAGTGTCAGCTGTGTACCTGGTTCACCGACAGACTGAGCGGCAATAACACCGACAGGCTGTGAACTTGCAACCAAGTGACCAGTTGACATATCAATACCGTAACTCTTGCGTGGAATACCACGTAGGTTTTTGGTAGTTAAGACTGATTGAATTTTAACGCTTTCAATCTTTACATCAGCTTCAATTGCAGTTGCAATTTCGCGAGTAATGATTTGGTCGGCTTCGATGTAACCTGGTACAGCTTCGGCCGTATAACGACCAGCTAGCCTGTTACGGAATTTAATCATTGACGCATCATGTTCGTTGCGGATGATTGCATAGCCATCATCGTCACTAACTTCACTATCTTCAACTGTAAAGACATCTTGCGACACGTCAACTAGACGACGAGTCAAGTAACCTGCATCGGCAGTCTTAAGCGCGGTATCGATCAAACCTTTGCGTGCACCACGGGTGGCCACGAATTGTTCCAATGAACTGAGTCCATCCTTGTAGTTTGAACGAATCGGCAACTCGATTTCACGGTTGTTAGCATCGACTGTGATACCAATCATAGCTGAAGCCCATTTAATGTTGCTGATAGTACCACGAGCACCTGAGTTAACCATGACAGAGATACTTGTATCCATGTCACGCATCTTTGTTTCCAAAAAGTCGGTAATCTTGCGGTCGACTGTTCGCCATGCACCAATTGTCAAATTGTAACGTTCGTCTTCGGTGATCAAACCTTGGTCAAATTGTTCGGCAATCAAGGCAGTCTTGGCGTCACCTTCGGCGACAAATTCGTTAGTTTCATTAAATTGGACGTAATCTTGTTGACCAGTTGATACAGCTGCAACAGTAGCAAAGCGGAATGCCAAGCCCTTCATGCGGTCAGCTGTCTGAGCGGTTGTTTCGGCACCATATTCGTTAAAGATTTTAGCCAAAACACGTTTTAGCTGACCTTTATTTTGAATGGCGTTGTCGTATGGGAAATCTTCAGGCAAAATCTCGTTAAAGAAGACACGACCTAGGGTTGTATTTCGCAATTCACCCTTAAAGAATACACGGATTGGGCTTTGAAGTTGCAAAATTCCGTTGTCATAAGCCATTTCAGCTTCATAAACTGAACTGTAAGCTTTAACTTCCTTTGTTTGAGCACCTGGTTTTTCGTATGTTAAATAGTAGTTACCAAGCACAATATCCTGACCGATGTGCAGTACTGGCGCACCATCGGCTGGTTTTAGTAAGTTGTTAGTTGCACTCATCAATTCCCGAGCTTCGCGTTGCGCGTCGTCAGAAAGTGGCAAGTGAACCGCCATCTGGTCACCATCGTAGTCAGCGTTAAAGCCGTTAGCTACAAGTGGGTGTAGTTGGATTGCTTTACCTTCAACCAATTTTGGTTGGAAAGATTGAATTGACAAACGGTGCAATGATGGCGCACGGTTCAACAGAACGTACTTACCTTCAATGACTGAATCAAGTGCATCCCAAACCAATGCATCACCAGATTCGATCAAACGTGAAGCTGAACGAATATTATAGGCGTGTTCGTTGCGAATTAACCAGCTGATAATAAATGGCTTGAATAATTCAAGGGCCATTTGTTTTGGCAAACCACATTCGCTAATTTTTAATTTAGGACCAACGACAATAACTGAACGTCCTGAATAGTCAACACGTTTGCCCAACAAGTTTTGGCGGAAACGACCTTGTTTGCCCTTTAACATATCACTGATTGATTTCAAACGGCGGCGGCCACCAGTTGCATTAACTGCACGGTTACCTTTTGCGGCGCTGTTGTCAATCAAGGCGTCAACGGCTTCTTGAAGCATGCGCATTTCATTGCGGCGGATAACTTCAGGAGCATTTAGGCCAATAAGTTTCTTTAGACGGTTGTTACGGTTGATAACACGTCGGTAAAGGTCGTTTAAGTCTGATGTCGCAAAACGTCCACCAGTTAATTGCACCATTGGACGAAGGTCTGGTGGAATCACAGGTAGTACAGTTAGCGCTAGGCTGCTTGGTTTAATACCAGCGACCAAAATTCCTTCCAACATTTTCAAACGTTTTTGGAGTTTCTTTTCGCGTTGACCTTTGGCTTCAGCAACTTCAGCTGATAGTTTAGCGATTAATTCAGGTAATTCAATCTCGTCTAGAAGTGCTTTAAGTGCAGCACCGCCCATACCAACTTCAACTAAATCTTCGTATTCTTCTGGCAGGTTACGGTAATCAACTTCAGATACCAAAGCGCCCTTAACTAGCATTTCTAGTTGAGATTTTTTCAGCAAGTAAGAATCATTTAATTCTTCAACTTCAGCCGATTGAGCAGTGGCAAGTGTCTTTACGTCAGCACCTTCAACACTAGCTTCGCGTTCATAGCGCATTTTAATCGCCACACGTCCAGCTTCGGATTCAGCCTCGTTATCAGCCAACAATTGTTCGCGTTTAGTATCATCGGCCTTCAAAACAACATATGTCGAGAAGTAAGCAATGCGTTCCAAATTGCGAACAGTGATACCTAGTAACAAACTCATTGCACTTGGCGTACCGCGCATAAACCAAATGTGCGCAACTGGTGTAGCCAACGAAATGTGAGCCATACGTTCGCGGCGGACGATTGATTTGGTGATTAATTCACCATTCTTATCAACCGCAGCTTCTCGAGAACGAACACCTTTTAGCTTGCTATCGTGTGGATTTACATCTTTTACTGGTCCAAAGATACGTTCACAGAAAAGTCCGTCACGCTCTGGTTTTTGAGTACGGTAATTAATTGTTTCTGGTTTAGTAACCTCACCGTTACTCCACTTTAAAATGTCTTCGGGACTGGCAACAGTCAAACGAATTGCATTAAAGTCAGAAATTCCGTTGTTTGCAATTACTCTCGACATATTACGCCTCCTCCTTAAACTCTACTGCGTCTGGTTCTTCCTCAATTGTAAATTCTTCAGGTGCATCTTCTTCGACAACGATGTCTTCAACAAACAATCCTTCTTCGGGATCTTGTTTAATGCCTGTAATAACTTGCTCAGCATCAACAATCGCATCAACTGATTCGTCTAACAGGTCAACACGTAGTCCCAAACCTTGAAGTTCTTTGACCAAAACGTTAAATGATTCAGGTAGTTTTGGACCAACAATCGCTTCGTTTTTGATAATCGATTCGTAAGCCTTAGCACGACCGTAGACATCATCAGATTTGATTGTAATCATCTCTTGTAATGTTGCAGCAGCACCGTAAGCTTCTAGGGCCCAGACTTCCATCTCGCCGAACCTTTGACCACCGTTTTGAGCCTTACCACCTAGTGGCTGTTGAGTCACCATGGTGTATGGACCAGTTGAGCGGGCGTGAATCTTGTCACTAACCATGTGGTGCAACTTAATCATGTGCATGACACCAACAGTTGTGCGCTCTTCAAAGGCATTTCCGTCGCGTCCATCATAAAGTTGGAATTTACCATCGCGGGCAAAACCAGCTTTTTCAAGTTGATCACTAATGACATCGTTTGGCACACCGTTAAATGGAGGCGTTGCAACTTTGTATCCCAAAGCCCTGGCAGCCATACCAAGGTGAGTTTCAAACAACTGACCAATGTTCATACGTGATGGCACACCAAGTGGGTTCAAAACAACATCAACTGCTGTTCCGTCTTCCATGAATGGCATATCTTCGACTGGCAAAATCTTGGCAATAACACCTTTGTTTCCGTGGCGTCCAGCCAACTTGTCACCTACGCTAATTTTGCGTAGTTGAGCCACAAAGATTTGAATTTGCATCAAAACGCCGGCTTTTAATTCATGACCGTTTTCGCGGCTAAAGATTTTAACACCGACAACTTTACCGCCACCAGCATTATTCATGCGTAGTGATGTATCGCGAACGTCTTTGGCTTTTTCACCAAAGATGGCGCGTAACAAGCGTTCTTCGCTTGAAAGCTCTTGTTCACCTTTTGGAGTAATTTTGCCGACCAATACGTCGCCAGCTTTTACTTCTGAACCAACTTGAACAATACCTTGTTCGTCCAAGTGTCGCAGCGATTCTTCGCTGACATTTGGAATATCGCGGGTTACAATTTCATCACCTAGTTTAGTTTCACGAACTTCAACTGTGTAATCTTTGATGTTGATACTTGTTAGTTCATCATCTTGGACGATACGGCTCGATAGGACAATAGCATCATCCATGTTGTATCCACCCCATGGCATAAAGGCCACAAGTAGGTCACGGCCAAGTGCTAATTCGCCTTCGGCGATTGAAGCACCTTCAATCAAAATGTCGCCAGCTTTGACCTTTTGGCCACGCTCGACACGAACTTTTTGGTTGATTGAACGATCATCGTTACTTTTTTCAAAGTGAACTAGTTCATACTTACGGACACCATCTTTGTATTTAACATGAATTTCGTCGCCATCAGCACGAACAACTTCACCATCGCCACTGGCAGTGATTAGTTGGCTAGTGTTTTTAGCAATTTCAGCTTCAATACCAGTACCAACAACTGGAGAACAAGGGTTCAACAGTGGAACGGCCTGTTTTTGCATGGCTGAACCAGTTAACGAACGGTCAACACGGTTTTTCTCGATAAATGGAATCAAGGCAGCCGATGAACCCAAAATTTGTTTGTGGGCAGCATCGACATAAGTAACTTCTGTGGCATCAACTTGTTCTGGCAAGACTCCGTTTCGAGCGCTAACACGAATATCAACGAATGATCCGTCATCGTTCAATTTAACACTGGCATCAGCGATAACTTCAGTAACTTCTTGGGCAGCATCTAAGTAAACAACTTCGTCAGTTACTTTACCTTTAACAACCTTTAAATATGGAGTTTCGATAAATCCGTATTCGTTAACACGAGCATATGATGCCAGGTTCAATACCAATCCAATGTTGGCACCTTCTGGAGTTTCAACCACACACAAGCGTCCGTAGTGAGTTGGGTGAGCGTCACGAACATCAAATCCAGCACGTTCGCGTGACAAACCACCTGGCCCCATCGAGCTTAGGCGTCGTTTGTGCGACAGTTCTGCAAGAGGGTTGGTTTCGTCCATCAACTGTGATAGTTGTGAACTGGCAAAGAATTCACGAACAGCGGCAACAACTGGTCGAGCATTAATCAGCTGACCTGGAGTTACGTTTTCGATATCAGTCATACTCATGCGGTCCATGGCGTTACGTTGCATGCGCAACATACCAACGCGGAATTGGCGGGCCACCAATTCACCAACCAATTTAACTCGGCGGTTGGAAAGAGCATCGATATCATCTGGTTTGTCTTGAGTATTATTCAAACGAATAATTTCGCGAATAATCGCAATCAAGTCAGTTAATTGGAAAACACGATTTTCAGTTGTGTTAGGAACAGTCAAACCAAGTCGTTGGTTTAATTTGTAACGACCAACACGGCTGTAATCAAAGCGTTTAAAGTCATAAAACATGCGTTCAATCATACTGCGAGCGTTATCAACAGTCGCCAAGTCACCTGGTCGCAAACGGCGGTAAACTTCAATTAAGGCTTCGTTTGAACCACGGGCTGGGTCTTTGTCTAATGTGGCATCAATATATTTAACTTCACCAGTATCGATATCTTCAAACAAGCTTTTGATTTCAGATGTTTTGCTGTAACCAAGGGCGCGCAACAATGTCGTAATTGGCAATTTACGACGTCGGTCGATTTTAACTGAAATAACACCGTTTGAGGCGGTTTCAATTTCTAACCATGCACCACGGCCAGGAATTAATTTAGCACCATAAAAGTTACGAGTTGCGGCTTCATCAGCCGTAAAGAATACGCCGGCGCTGCGGATTAGCTGTGACACGACAACACGTTCAGTACCGTTAACGATAAACGTTCCACGGTCAGTCATCCATGGATAATCACCCATGTAAATTTGCTGTTCTTTAACTTCACCTGTTACTTTATTCGTCAATTCAACTGTTGCATGCAAAGGTGCATCAAAAGTTAAATTATTTTCCTTGGCGTCAGATTCGCTGACCTTTGGGTCGTCGAATGAATAGCCTGCAAAACGTAATGATAATTTTTGACCAGTATAGTCGTCAATTGGGTTTAGTTCTGCAAAAATCTCACTTAAACCAGTTTCGACGAAATCACGCCAACTGTCCTTTTGGTGAGAAATTAGATTTGGTAAAGGAAGCGCGGTGTCATCTTTCGTAAAAAAGATACGCTTAGCGCTGTCAGGCTTAGCTTTTGCCATATATGATGCTACTCCTTAAGAGGGTTAAATTGTATTTAGTTATTAGGGTTTTTCTTTGGCGCCGAAGATTCCCTTAACTGTGGTCAGCGACTAGTATGATGCCACTCATATTAATCGACATTAAATAACACAGCTACACTACTTCTTGATAGTTATTGTGGAGTATATGGGTAAAATAGTCAAGGGTTTTAGCTATTGGAATATGGCGAATTCTTTGCAAGTTTGAACCATAAATATGTGACACCTCGGAAAACATGCACAAAATAACACTTCTCAAGGACGGTGCTCTAACAGAGAGAAAAAGTTGTCTGTTTTATTACGCTTCAACCGAACATTGACGCTGCATAAACGAAAAACTTGCTACCCTTACCATTACATTGATATACGGCGGCCTTTTATATAAAATCTTTTTAACACCATCAATTTTTCCACTGTATCCAGTATTCTGAAAACCATAGCTAGTCGTTAGTATACCCGCTGTTGGGCTACCTTGATTCAATATAGAATAAATAACTCTAGACTCAGCTTTATTAATTGCGTGCTTAACAAGCATGTCGATAGTTTGATATTGCAACTGACTATTATCGTTATCGACAACCAACGAATTAATCACATAAGGGGCTCCTTCAAATTTTAGTACACCAAATTGCAAAATAATCGCACCAAACATTCGTTTCAAAGGCTCTTGATTGCAGTTATCCCAGTTATTTGACTCAATATAACCAACTAACAGTGTATCAGTTGTATTTTTTGTGGCTTCAACGCCCTGCTTTATATTGCCGTATACACCTAAATGGCCGTAATTACTCTGTGTCAGTTCAGCAATTTTATCGTTAATTTGGCTTTCGTCGCCTGCGTCAATTAGTTGTTCTACGGTTTCAATGGGTATACCACAATTAATATATTCGTTGTGATCAAGCAATAACATTTCTCGAGCATTTTCTTCGCCCGGACTTAAATATGAAACAAACAACTCTGACATAATCAAGTTATTTTAACATACTAAACAATAAACGTTAAGCCTTAGCAATCACTTCGTCAATCAAACCGTATTCTTTGGCTTCAGCTGCCGTCATCCAATAATCACGATCAACGTCTTGTTTGATTTTAGACAGTTTTTGACCGGTATTTTCAGCCAAAATCTTGTCCAACATATCTTTGACAGATAAATTTTCCTTTAAATCAATTTCCATATCCGACACACGGCCACGGGTACCACTGCTGGGTTGGTGGATCATAACTTTACTATGTGGCAACATAAATCGCTTGCCTTTGGCGCCACTGGACAGCAAAAAGGCGCCCATACTAGCCTGCAAGCCAATTCCAATCGTCTGGACGTCAGGCGTAATATATTGCATCGTGTCATAAATCGCCATGCCATCATAAATCGTGCCGCCAGGGCTGTTAATATACAGTTTAATGTCCTTTTTAGGATCAGCATACGCTAGATGTAGTAGTTGTGCCACAACAATATTCGCCGTGTGCTCATTCACCTCTTCGCCTAAAAAGATAATTCGCTCATTTAACAGGCGCGAATAAATATCATAAGCCCGCTCGCCATCAAACGTCTTTTCAACCACCGTCGGTACCAAATAATTCCCAGGTTTCCTTGTACTCATATAATATTATTATACATAAATTTAGCACTCCTTTCAAATGAGTGCTAAATTGGCTATTAGCTATTGGCGCGATTGTAATTCGCCATCTTCCAATAGCCACCTTCCAATAGCTACTTCTTGTTGAACGAAACCAGCAAATCAACTGTTTTTTCAGTCAACAATCGGTTAGCAATATCACGACGGACTTCGGGTTGTTCGAATTGCTTTAATGCTTCGGCGTTTTTGGCATATTGTTGGCGGTAAGTTTCAACATGAGCGTCCAGTTCAGCAACTGTCGCTTCGACTTTTTCAACCTTACTTAGTTCGGCTAGGACCAAACCAGCTTTGACACGCTTGACAGCAACTTCGTTAACTTCAGTTTCCAACCATTTTTCTTTGGACTCAAAACCTTTATTTTCCAAATATTGCTCTAGTGATATACCTTGATACATCAAATTATTAGTAAAGTCTTGTTCGATTGATTTAGCTTGGTCGGCTACCAAAATTTCAGGTACTGGTACATGGCTGGCGGCGACTAATTGACTAACCAAATCATCTTTTAATTTTTCGTTATTTTCACGCTCTTTTTGAGACGTTAATTCACGTTCGATGTCGGCTTTTAATTCGACAACGGTCTTAAATGGACCAGTCTTGGCGGCAAATTCATCATTTACTTCAGGTAATACGACTTCTTTGACGGTTTTCAGTGTCGTCGTAAAGGTAACTTTAGCACCCTTCAAATCAGCTGAACCGTAATCGGCTGGAAAAGTTAAGTCCAAATCAAACGTCTCGCCGGCACTATGTCCAACAATTCCCTCTTCAAACCCAGGAATAAATTGCTTTGAGCCCAGTGTTAATGGATAGTCATTACCGGTGCCGCCATCAAAAGCCACACCATCTTTTTTGCCAACAAAATCAATCACAGTTTCGTCACCTAATTTTGCAGCTCGTGTAACTTCAGCTTTTTCAGCAAAAGCATTACGCATGCGATCAATAATTTCATTAATGTCTTTGTCTGATACAACGACTTTTTCAACTGTCGCTTTTAATTTTTTGTAATTACCTAATTTAATTTTAGGTAAAATTTCGGCTTCGGCAGTAAATTCCATTGATTCACCTGGCACAAACTTCTTAATTTCAACCGCTGGACGGTCCAACGCTTGAATTTCATTACCAATAAATGCTTCAGATACTGCTTTGCTAATTGCATTGTTCATTGTTTCTTCTTGCAACATTGCTGGGTCGATATTTTTAATTGCTACAGCAATTGGCGTCTTACCCTTACGAAAACCAGCAACTTTGACATTGCGGGCCAATTTAGTCGCAGCGACTTGTTCAGCTACCGCTAAATTTTCAGCGTTAAGTTTAATTGTGACGACAACTTTAGTGTCTGATACGTTTTTAATCGATGATTCCATATTACTCCTTAATTTTGTTCACTAACTCAGCAAAACCTAACTTATATTCTTCGGATTTGGCGATATTTTTAATTGTATATATTCCACTAGCCACTTCCTGCTCACCAATAAATATGACGTACGGAATAGCCTTTTTGATAGCCGTTTTAATTTGACGATCCAATTTGTGACCCGACAAATCCAGTTCGACATTAACACCAGCCACGCGCAAATCACGAGCTAATTTGCTGGCCTCGCGGGCAACATCACCCAATGCCGCCACGTAAACGTCAGTGGTTGACCTAAATTTAGGCAACAATCCGTGAACCACCAAAAAGTTTTCCATCATCGTGCCACCTGGTGCCATACCAACCGCTGATATAGGTTCGGCACCGAACAGTCCAACCAGACCATCATAACGACCGCCACCAAACAGCGCGCGATTGTTGTCAGGGTGAGTGTCATAAACTTCAAACACCATACCAGTGTAATAATCAAGTCCACGCATCAAGGTAATGTCAAATACTGCACTGGCCACATCTGATCTTTCCAACAAAGTAAATAATTCCTGAACTTCACGAACAGTTTCACTTTCACGAATTTCTTCGGGCAATTCAGCCATACTTTTAGCTTGCAACAAGGCATTAATCTTTTGCATGCCAACTTCGGCTTGTTCGCCAAAAATTTCAGCCGCTTGATCGGTGAAATCTTTGTCCGAAATCTTGTTTTTGCGGTCAAATAACTTAATCATAAACTGCGCCTGTGCCACATCCAATCCCAAATATTGAGCCATCATAAAATTAATCAATTTGCGGTTGTTAATCTTGATAACGTAATCTTCGGACTTGGCGCCAAAGGCTTTCATGATGCTGTCAGCCAACGTCAAAATCTCGGCCTCGGCACCAACACCATCCGACCCAAAAGTATCGACGTTTAACTGCCAAAACTCACGTTCACGACCGCGTTGTGGGCGTTCATAGCGCATAAAGTTAGCAATCGAATACAAACGGGCAGGATAAGACAATTCTTGGCGACGAGCCGCCACCATACGGCTGATAGTTGGCGTCATTTCAGGACGAATAGCGACTGTTCGACCACCACGATCAACAAATGTATAAGTTTGCTCATTGGCCAGTTCTTGACCACTTTTAGCCGTATAAACTTCCAATGGTTCCAAAATTGACGCACCATATTCTTCGTATCCATACGATTCAGCTGTTTTTCGCCAAACTGAAAAAATATAATTTTGAATTCTTTTATCTTCTGGATAATAATCTCTGGTACCTTTATATGGTTGTGATGATAATGCGCTCATTACCTATAATTTTTACATTTTTATCTGTTTATTGCAAGGCCCGTTAAAGAACGTTACATTCTTTAACGGGCCAAGTCATGAGGTAAAAAAATATAGCCAAGGCAAAACCTTGGCTATATACCAAATCAAATTATTACAATTAGTGCGCCTAAAAACAAAAGCCCAGCGCCAGTTCCGTTTCAAATTAATATGAAACGGAACTGAACACGCCGGCTGCCGTTTTTACAAAATCAGCAATTGCCCAAATGGCAATTACTAAAACCGCAAACGGCACCCCGAAAATAATAAATACCGCAACTCTTTTCTTGAGCTGCATATTTATATTTTCGTTGGATATTATGGCAATCACTACCGCGTCAATCACTAAAACTGCGATAAGTACCATTCCTCTTGCGAAAAACGGTAATACCAGCAGAACAGTAAAAAACCCAGTAAATTTCCAATACCAGTTTGGGTAAGCTTTTTCAAACTTCTCCCAAACTTCAGACAACCGCTTTTCCTGATCAGCAATCAACTGAAATTTTGCTTTCAGTTGATTACCAAATTCATATGTCTTCATAAGAATATTATTAAATATACCAGAACGTTTTTTAGACGCACTGTAATAATTCGACTTTTGTTAAATCACATCAGTTTAAAACGCATCTAGAATATTTAGCTCACAAAGATTCACCCTGGCCGATAGCGTTAGCTATAAGAAGTGAATCTTTGGAGCATCTGTACTGACGTGTATTATGTTCGACTAGCAGTGCTGATATTCTCGCATTGCTACTACAGAACATGACTTTACGTCATAACCACTGAACTTTTTCGAGTCCAGCATTTCGCCGACGACGTCGGCAATCATATCAACAATTGAAGGTTGATTGATTTTCTTTGAAATGATTTTTTTAGCTTCTTCAATCGCTGGCGTGGAAACGCTAAATTTTCTGTTTCTAGCATTTTCCATTGACTGATATGATCTTACATAAGATCTGTTTATTTTGATTTTCATATGATTTTGTTATAAAATAACGATTTTAATTATGATAACACTGTGCAGTACGGCCAATACTCTACATGCGTTAAACTGATGTGACTTAACTAATAACTAACTTTTTAACGACCCTTTCGTTACCTCGGCAATGCCTAAATAACTAACACTCCTCATGATAGCATAAACGCGACGTTTTGTCAATATCTTGCGGCCTAAAATCAACTCATTACAGATTAATTAGTGCACGTCACTTCGGACCAACCAGCGGGTTCTAGCCTAAATAATTAGCCAGACCCGCCGATTGCCATACAATTTGGTTTTAAAACTTCAATACACCCGAAAAAAAATCCGACACATACGAAAAACCAAAAAACATTATCTGTACTAAAAATTTGCTGACTATGATTATACCGACACCACCGGCCAGCAAAGCCCAGAAACCAATATTCAGCCATTTGATACAAACTAATAATATTTCTTTATTATTGTTTGTTTCCGAGCTAAGCACCAATAATGGTACGTATACTGCCAACAGACAATAAATGGCGAACTCCCAAAAAAACAACTTGATACTAAAAACTAATAATAAAATATGAACCAACCACCATATACCTAAACATATGATATCGATTATTGATTCATGTTTTAAAAAATTAAAAATTACTTTAAAATCGATTTTCCATCTATTTTTTTTTGACATATATTTGTCGTAATTAATGATTAAGGTGTCGCCAAAATGACGTGCACTGTAACGAACTGACTTGTAAAAAAACTGATTGCAATGATAACGCAATTACTAAATCATCATTTTACAAACTGATTTAAATGTCAGCTTTTAAGTATTGAATATTATGAAATAATGCTCAGCCCAGCCGTTTCGTGATGGAAAATTACAATGGTATATATTGCATTTTTCGTAATGGTTTTGAAAAATTTCGACCGCTGTCGCCAAGTCGTTTGCTACTAATAATTTTTTACCAACTTCCTTATATTCCCCTTCAGTTAACTCATATATCGCATACGCAAGTTGACTTTCAGTTTTTTCATAAGAATCAGGAAACATCTGTTTTAGCCTTGTCGCTCTAAGACCACCAAATTGGAATAGACCAAGACCACCATAATAAGCCCCGTTATTATAAATAACTGGTATGTCTTTGGGATTTAAGTTACTTTCTTGTTTAGCGTTACCCATTATAGCCGCTGCTGCAATCGCAGTGTATCCATGTGATCGCAAATAATTCCAAGTATACACCTCGTAATCTTTGTTTTCTAAGGCAATCTTAGCTTTTTCAGCGAACTGTTCGGACTCTGTTTTTTGCTGTCTAGATACTTCTTTTTCTATTTTATTCATATCATAAGTTTCAGCCGGCTGCTCAACAGATGACGAGGCCACTAACGTAATAGGATCTGATTCAAATAACCCAATCACCGACTGAACCATTCTGGATGCAATTGATAGCCCGTCTGACTGAGCCACTTCAACCTCAACAACCTCAGTTGACTGTTCAACAGAAATTGATACTTCATCTGTAACCGATTTAGATTGACCCAATTCAATCACCGACTGAACCATTCTGGATGCAATTGATGTCCTATCTAACTGGGCAACCGGTTCAACTTCAATAGTTTTCTCGGTTGTCGTCGATAAATTAAAGTGAACATTATTTAATGGGTTATAAAAGTTGCCATTTTGAATTTTTAAGCCAAAAATAGTGACACCTATCAAGCCTAGTGTTAGCACTATGCCAGCAGTTGAGCTTTGCTCATTATTACTTAATATTTCACCTTGTCTTTTTGCCATAAGTTAATAACCCAAAATATGATTATCAAATCATAATATACTACATTTGCATTGTTTTGTCAATACTTTGACATCTGTTAGTCAAATCAATTCATTAAAGTACACGTAGGGGTTTTATCGTTACGGGAATCTAGCATTGTAGATTCCCGTAACGTTTGGTAGCAGCTACTTCTTTGCGCAATTATTGCAGCAACAGATAGTATGCAAGCATACCGACGCCGGCGATGAGAGTGTTCATAGCCATCTGCTTAACCTTATCCTTTTCCATCTTGGAAATGATAAGGAAAGCGATGCCCATGACAAGCGTCATTGCCATTGCCTTGTCGGCGTCCTTCAACGGTACGTTGCCGATCTTCGCTATGTTAATAAAAACTAGCGAACACCAAACAGCCGCCGGAATGACATAGACAGAAGCAGACGAGGCCTGGTCCTTAAGTCCGGCAAACATTTTGCCTTTCTTAGTACCATTGCCACCGTTGTTTCCGCCTTGTCCTTGTATGTTTTCCATACATTTGACCCACTAGTCGCTCAAAAACGATGTTTTGTGCGGTAGTGAGTGGTGTTAATTATTACACCCGTAAGTACATATAATCTTTTAACGGATCACATGTACTTTAATGATTTGATTTTCAAACTGCTTGTCGTCCAGATTTCCACCTATGAATCGACTTGAGACCATATTAGCATATTGTAACGTTTTTGTCAATACTAGTCATGCTTTTTTTCAGGGCTAAGGTAATTAAAATGGTGTATTATTATTTATATGCGAAATAATATTGTTTACAGTGGTGCCGATGAATTAACTTACGAAATTCGAGAGATTGTTGCCGTCGCTAAACGGATAGAAAAGATGGGCGTAACCATTGCTTGGGAGAATATTGGCGACCCCGTCCAAAAAGGTCATTGTGTACCTATCTGGATTAAGGAAATTGTCCGTGATATCGTCATGTCTGACGATTCAGCTTTTGGATATTCACCTACCAAGGGCCTGACGACTACCCGTGAATTTATTGCTGATCAGCGCAACAACGCTGGCGGCGCCCAAATTACATCCGAGGATATTTTGTTTTTTAACGGCCTCGGTGATGCAATATCCCGAGTTTATAGTAATCTAAACGAGCACGTCCGCGTAATTGGCCCAAATCCAGCCTATTCAACTCATTCTTCGGCCGAAGCTTCACATGCCAGTTCACCTCATATTACCTATCGATTAGATCCTGCGAACAATTGGATTCCCGACCTAGATGACCTGCGCAACAAGGTTAAATATAACCCCTCAATCGGCGGCATTTTGATAATTAACCCCGATAATCCAACTGGAATGGTCTATTCTAAACAAGTTTTGACTGAAATCGTAGCCATTGCCCACGAATTTGACCTGTTTATTGTAGCTGACGAGATTTATGCCAATATTGTCTACGGCGATGCTGTTATGACGCCGCTGTCCGATGTCATTGGTGACGTGCCAGGTATGGCAATGAAGGGACTATCCAAAGAAGTGCCTTGGCCAGGGTCACGTTGTGGCTGGGTGGAATTTTATAACACCGACAAAGATACAATTTTTGCTCGTTACGTTAAATCGTTAGTTGATTCTAAGATGTTGGAGGTTTGTTCGACAACTTTGCCACAAAAAGCCTTACCTAAAATTTTGTCAGATGCACGTTATCATGATTATTTAGCGTCAAATAACTCCTTGTATAACAAACGAGCTGAAACAGTGTATCAAACTTTTTCAAAGATTAAAGGTATCACCTGTGTTCGGCCTCATGGCGCACTTTACGCGACTGTAGTGTTTAATGATGGCGCGTTAAATGCTAATCAAACTTTACCAATTAACAGCACAGACATTAAAGGTTACGTCGAACCACTAGTCGCCACATCTGCCCTAGACAAAAGATTCGTCTATTACCTGCTAGCATCAACCGGCATTTGCGTCGTCCCGCTGTCAGGTTTTAATTCAGACCTACCTGGATTTAGAATCACACTCCTTGAAATGGATGACAATAAATTCAAATCCAACCTTGATACAATTGCGACAGCAATCACTCAATACCTCGTTTAATGAATTGGGGCTGGGAAATAGGAAATGGGAAATGGGTTAATCGCATCTTAATTTGCCATCAACGTGATTATAATCCTATTCCCCATTTCCCAATCCCTAGCCCCTACTACATACCATCTGTTAGAGCACCGTCCTTGAGAAGTGTTATTTTGTGTCTCTTTTTAAAAAACTAAC
Source organism: Candidatus Saccharimonadota bacterium (assembly GCA_037141755.1). Taxonomy (GTDB): domain Bacteria; phylum Patescibacteriota; class Saccharimonadia; order Saccharimonadales; family Saccharimonadaceae; genus UBA1547. Next base: position 20,204 of record JBAXBX010000004.1, on the reverse strand, counting down.
TTTTCCAGGGTCCGACCCTGGAAAGATTATCCCTATTTCCTATTTCCTATTTCCTATTTCCCAATCCCCATCCCCTACAGTACATTCTGTCGTACCCAAGCATACATCGCAATACCAGCCGCGACGCCAACATTGACGGACCGAGTGGACCCAAATTGCTCGATCATCACGACTTTTTCAGCTAATTTTTGCATTTCATCACTAAGGCCTGGGCCTTCACCACCAAAGACTAACACTGCGCGTTCGGGCAGTTTTGATTCGGACAGTGGCACGGCCCCAGACACAATATCAATCGCAATAATCTGACGATTGTCTGATTTCATACATTCCACAAATTCTGCAACCGTTTGATGATTGACTATATTCATATACCTATCAGTCACCATCGCGCCACGACGATTCCAATGACGACGACCAATAATATGAACTGTCTCGACATTAAAAGCATTTGCGCTGCGCACAATCGTACCAATATTAAAGTCATGTTGCCAATTTTCAATCGCAATATGAAGTGACGTCCTGTTGTCATCTAAATCAGCTTTGATGGCGTCCAAAGTCCAATAGCGATATTTATCCAACACATTTCGTTTGTCGCCATTTTCTAGCAAATCTAAATCATACTTGGCATCATTCGGCCAAGGTTTCGAATGTGGCCCAACACCTATCATCATTTCGTTAACCTGATTATTCATTGCTTTATTATATCTTATTCATCTTTACAAGAATAATCCTTACAAAAAATCAACGCAGTACACTTTTTGCTCGGACGAGCAAAAAGTGTACATTTATATCTCATAAAATTAACGAGTCTATTTTCAAGTTTTTTCCTGGTCTTTTTTTCAGGGTCGGACCTTGGAAAAGGCCAACTTCAACAATTTGTCCGGCCGGACAAATTGTTGAAGTTGGCGTAATTGACTATGGGATGATAAACCAATATACTTTTAGGTAATGGCAAATATTAAACGCGCGATACTTAAACTGAGCGGTGAATTGTTTCAAGATAAAAGCGAAAATATTAACTTTGACAGATACAATGATGTTGCAAAACATTTGATACAGGTCCAAAAACAAACTAAAATTGAATTAGCCGTCGTTGTCGGTGGTGGCAACATTTTTCGTGGCCGTCAGGCTGACAGTAGCGTTGATCATACCGAAGCCGATTCAATGGGTATGATGGCGACGATTATTAACGGCATTGGCCTGCGTGAAGCGTTAGTTCGCAACGGCGCAACCGACACCAGATTAATGACATCGATTAGCATTCCGCAAATTGCCGAACCATATATTCGTACCAAAGGCCGACATCATTTAGGTCATGGCCGAATGGTAATCGTGGCGGGTGGACTGGGAATGCCAAACTTTTCAACTGATTCAGCTGTCGCGCAATTTGCAAGTGAATTACAATGCGAAATTATTTTCAAAGCCAGTACAACTGACGGCGTTTATGATTCAGACCCTCGTAAAAACAGTTCAGCCAAAAAATATTCCGAACTGACATATCAGCAAGCCCTTGATCAACGACTGGAAGTTATGGACCGAACGGCCTTTGCGATGTGTGAAAAATCAGAAATTCCTATTTTTGTTTTTGACATTAATGACCTACACAAATTAACTGATATTATTGACGGCGACTACTCTTTTGGCACTATGATTGATGGTGTTGCAAAGAAAAAGTAGTATAATTAGTATATAAAACGGAGGCAAAACTATGTGGCGTAATGAAATCTCACTATTACCAGACTGGGCAGTACTAATGATTTTAGCATTGGTAGTTTGGTCGCTTTATTGGAAAGCCGCTGCCTTGTGGCACGCTGCCAGGCATCATAAACTTAACTGGTTTGTTGCGATGTCTTTAATTAACACCGTAGGAATATTAGAGATTATCTATTTATTTGGTATTGAAAAAATCGATACTGATAAATTATTTAAATAGATTCATCAGATAATCGATTGCGTCCCTATGCTATCATTATATCTATGAGTTTACCCCAAATTATCGTCAGCGGATCAATCGCAATTGACCGCATTATGAACTTTTCAGGCAAATACAAAGACCTAATTAAACCAGACAAAATTCACGTATTGTCACTTAGTTTTTTCTTGGACAAATTATCAACTAATGACGGTGGAGTTGGTGCGAATATTTGTTACACTTTATCATTATTGGGCGAAAAGCCTATTTTACTAGGTTCAGTTGGGCCCGATGCCGATAAATACCTTGAAAAACTAGCCAATACTGGCGTCAATGTTGATTATGTCCACCACAGTGACACGCCGACCGCTTGTTTTAATGTCTTTACAGATTCTGATGACAACCAAATTGGTGGTTTTTACCCTGGCGCGATGTTTGATTGCGGCGACTTGTCATTGACAAAATGGCAGGATGAAAATGTATTTGTAGTCATATCACCACATTATCCAGCTGCCATGCGTCAACAAACCGACGAATGTAAAAAGTTTGGACTAAGAATGTTTTATGACATCGGCCAACAAGTCGTCAACGTCCCACACGAAGATTTGATTGCTGGTATTGAAACTGCCGAACTGTTGATATTAAACGATTACGAATTTTCCGTACTATCCGAACGAACTGGTAAAACCCAACAACAAATTATTGATACAATTCCAGTTGTTGTTGTCACAAAGGGCAAACAGGGCTCAATTGTTACTGGCAAAAATGTAAAAAATGAAATATCAATACCAATCGCCCATCCCGAAACTGTTGCCGACCCAACTGGCGCTGGCGATGCATTTAGGGCTGGATTTTTGTACGGATATATTAGAAATTACGATTTAGAACTGTGCGGCAAAATGGGCGCAATTTCATCTGTTTATGCTGTCGAAACTCATGGCACTCAAGAATTCAAGTTTACAAAAAAGCAATTTGAAACCAGGTTCTCGGACAATTTTCATGATAAAATTAAAATTAATTAAATAAGGGGAAAACATGACTGATTATAAAGTTGCTGATATAAAGTTGGCTGAATGGGGTCAAAAAGAAATAAGACTAGCTGAAAAAGAAATGCCTGGATTAATGGCTTTGCAACGTGAATTCGGTGAGTCTAAACCACTGTCAGGCGCTCGCATTGCTGGATCACTACACATGACAATCCAAACGGCTGTTTTGATTGAAACTTTGGTTGCCCTTGGCGCTGAAGTAAGGTGGGCATCATGTAATATCTTTTCAACCCAAGATCATGCCGCTGCTGCCATTGCTGCCGCTGGTGTGCCTGTTTTTGCATGGAAGGGCGAAACCGAAGAAGAATATTGGTGGTGCACCGAACAAACTTTAAAGTTTGCGGGCGATAAAGGCCCAAATATGTTGCTGGATGACGGTGGCGATTTAACAGGATTAATTCATCAAAAACACTCTGAACTTTTGGCTGATATTAAAGGTGTATCCGAAGAAACAACAACCGGCGTCCATCATTTGTACACGATGTTAGAAAAAGGCGAACTAAAAATACCCGCGATTAACGTTAACGACAGTGTTACAAAATCTAAATTCGATAATTTGTACGGTTGCCGTGAATCACTGGCCGATGGTATCAAACGCGCTACTGATGTCATGTTGGCCGGCAAGATTGCCGTCGTCGCAGGATTTGGCGATGTTGGCAAAGGCAGCGCTCAATCACTGCGAGGCTTTGGCTGCCGTGTTATGATTACCGAAATCGATCCAATTTGTGCTTTGCAAGCCCTGATGGAAGGCTACGAAGTCGTCACCATGGAACAAGCCGTCAAAGTTGCCGATATCTTTGTCACTGCCACTGGTTGCCGCGATATTATCAAAATCGAACATATGGCCGGCATGAAAGACTCAGCCATTGTCTGTAATATTGGACATTTTGATATCGAAATTCAAGTTGCCCAATTAAACGCCTTTGCAGGTATTAAAAAGGATGAAATTAAGCCACAAGTTGACCTGTACACTTTCCCTGACGGACATACAATCATCATGTTAGCCGAAGGCCGTCTGGTAAATCTAGGCTGTGCAACTGGTCACCCATCATTTGTGATGTCTAGCTCGTTTACCAACCAAGTTTTGGCGCAAATTGAATTATTCACCAAAAAACATGAAGTTGGCGTATATATGTTGCCAAAACATCTGGACGAAAAAGTTGCCCGATTACACCTGGACCAATTAGGTGGTACATTATCAATGTTATCGCCTGAACAAAGTGCGTATCTAAACATTCCAGTCGATGGGCCTTATAAGGCTGAGTATTATCGGTATTAGTTAAGAGTAGAGATTTGGGCGGAAGAAAACCAAATAAAAAAGACGGTCCAAAGACTGTCTTTTTTATTTGGTACGCGCAAACAGTCGCTAAACCATCAAATATAGCCCAAATGAAAAAGCCCCACTAGGGGGCAAATTCGGCTCAAGACTATCTCCTAAAAACGGGCAAAAGCTCGACATCTGTATTAATTAGGGTTGCTACAGATTTTACTACCCTAGTACAAATATCGTCCCAGGCATACCGGTCCTTTTTTATGATATGAATAAAATTGGTGTCTATTCGGTACCATGAGATTCGTCCATCTGATTCCATTATTAATCTCAATGGATCACTTCGACTCGGGTAAGGTTCATATTTTTTTCTTATTTTTTTGGAAAAAAATATGTTTGCACGCCTATTGTCTTCACAGTAGCCGATAACAGCTACAATTTTTCGTTTTTTCATTTTATTAAAATTAAAAAAATTAGTTAGATTATCGAACCGAATTATAAATATTCCAGTCTGCGAGAGACTACTAATCTATTTTATAATAATGTATTAATATAGTCAAATATACTAAGATTGAGACTATGGTCTCAATCTTAGTTGGCATGAGAGAAAGGACTTAGTCACCTGTAATTTTCTTTGAAAATTCAGTCGACCCCGCCTCAGTCGGTGACATTCGTCATCCGGCTTCCGGCCTTGCGACCCGCAGACTTGCGGGTCTCACTTTAGCGCCCTCGGGGTGAAGTTCAAGTCTTACGGTACCAAAGTAAAAAGACAGCCTTTCGACTGTCTTTTTACTTTGGTACGCGAGAAAAGACTTGAACTTTCACGCCCGGAGGCACCAGCTCCTAAAGCTGGCGTGTCTACCATTCCACCACTCGCGCACATTGCTTCTGCCACGCCGGCGTGTCTACGTTTGACCATAGGCACCACTCGCGCATACAAAACTGTGATTTTTCGGTAACTTGAGTATTATAGCAAATCAACTACACCTTACACAAGTTAAATATCGTATATTTTACTACTAAATACCATTTACTACCTACCAACTACTATGTCGCTTGTGCTATCATTAATACAGTAATTGTCTGGGGGTAAAATAGGTAATGAGCAAAATCACACAATATCTAAATGAACACGTTTTGGGCGAAGTCACCAACAACGAAGCTGTTCGCGATCGATTTTCACGCGATGGTAGCGTCCTTAGTATTAAACCCGAAATTATCGTTCACCCACGCGTCACAAATGACATTCGCAAAGTCGCCCGTTTCAGTTGGCAATTAGCCGAAAAAGGACACGTGTTGCCATTAACTGCTCGCGGTGGCGGATCAGACAAAACCGGCGCTTCAATTGGCAAAGGCATCATTATCAATACCCTAGCCCACCTAAACAACATTATTTTTATTAATCCCAAATCAAAAGACCAATTTGTTCACGTTCAACCAGGCGTAACTTTCAGCACACTAAACGAAACTATCAAATCGCATGGCATGATTGTGCCAACTTACCCAACATCGTCCACCTACAGCACTGTTGGCGGTGCGGTTGCTAATAATTACAGCGGACCATTGTCTGGTCATTATGGCCAAACTGGCGACTGGGTTAAACGTCTGGAAGTAGTCTTAGCAAATGGCGACTTAATCGAAACTTCACGTATCAGTCGACACGAACTAAGTAAGAAAAAAGGCCTACAAACATTCGAAGGTGAATTGTACCGCAAAATTGACGGTATCATCGAAGACAGTCAACCTGTAATTGCTGAAAAAATATCTAAATACGGTCAAGATGTAACTGGCTATCCTGGTATTGCCAAAGTTAAACAACGCGATGGATCATTTGATTTGACGCCACTGATTATCGGCAGTCAAGGAACATTGGGAATTATATCCGAGATTGTTTTACGAACTGACTTTTATAATGTTGACGAATCAATTATCGTTGCGGCTTTTGAAGATGCCGTAAACGCTCGTAATGCTGCAAATTTGCTGGTCCAATATAAACCAACGATTTTAGAATACATTGATGGTGAGATATTCAATATTGCTCGTACTCATGGCAAAAAATTCTCATTCTTTGGATCTGACGAAAGCCGAACTGTCGGTGGTGTATTATTCATCAGCTTTAACGATTTCAGTAGTAGCGCCCGTCATCGTAAAGTCAAAAAATCATTAAAGAAACTAGTAAAATTAGGTGGTTCGACCGTCCTTACAGACAAAGATCATTCAAGCGAAGAATTATACGCTATTCATGAAGTTAGCTCGGTCATAATGCAGCCCGAATCAAAAGAAGAATCGATGCCATCACTAATCGACGGCGCATCTGTTCCAACCGAACGTCGCGAGGAATTTATTACCGCATTAAATGAACTTGCCGACAAGCATCACATCAGTTTACCAATCAGCATTCAATGGCTAAATGGAATCATCCACACTCGCCCATTATTACAACTTCACCAAGTCGGTGACAAACAAAAAGTCTTTAAATTAATTGCTGATTATTTGGAATTAGTTGCTAAATTAGGTGGCAGTATGTCAGTCGAATCTGGCGAGGGCCGCCTGAAAGCCACTGCCGCCTATGCACAGTTAGACGAATCAGTCTTGGATGTTTACACGCAAATCCGATTGGCATTTGACCCATTCGGCACATTAAACCCTGGTGTCAAACAAAAAACCGACCTTAAAACCGCCGTATCGACCCTAAATCATGATTACAGCGGCGCTGATTTCGCGCAGTACTCGCCACAAGCCTAGTGAATACGCCTTTTAAGGCAATAAGCACAAAATTAAAAGGGCTTGTGTAAACACAAGCCCTAGCTATTTATTTTCGACTGTCGATTTTGGCAAAATACTTTGCCATTTTTTCGACAGGAATATCTATGAGCGCTGGGTATAGCTTCCACAGCGCGCATTTCAAATCGGACTCAATGTCCTTCCACTCTATAGTGAAAGAACATTTCCGATTTATATTATTCCAATTCTCACCCCAATTGACCGCCTCTGTGACGTCAATTTGGATGAAATTTACTTCGTCGGCCCCACCCTTGATACTTCCAATAATGGAAGCCAACTGCCGGGCAACCGGTTCAGCCCTGGTGACCCAAGGGCCTTCAGAGTGGGCCGAGTTGTCTCCGCAGACATCATCGGCCTCAAGAGTAATTTGTTGGCCGTTCATCAGCACAACAATTACTTTCTCCTCCTCATCGGAGGAGCCCATGCATCCACCCCATGAAAACCTCTGAAGAGGCCTGCCAATAACCTCTTCGATTACCATATTCTGGATGTCACCCCAGAACCTCTCGTTGAAATCTGTCATAAATTTTTCTTTGCAGGACATCTTAATCGTGTCCATGCAGCTTGAACAATAAAATAATATTAAGATATTTATTAATCAGGCTGCATGGACTTTTGAGTGCGGTTAGACTGGGATAGTTAGGTATTTATAGTTGCGAAATGTCTGACTAGTATTTCAAATCCAACATTTGTCTCTATGATACACTATTTTGACTATTTTGTCAATGTGCTTATGTATTTTTTGCTGATTTCGCGCAATACTCGCCACAAGCCTAGTCCGACCATTGAATAATTCACCACTTAACGTTATGCTTGTTAGTGTATTTGCGCGAGTGGTGGAATGGTAGACACGCCAGCTTCAGGTGCTGGTTCCGCAAGGTGTGGAGGTTCGAGTCCTCTCTCGCGTACCAAATTAAAATGACACCCGAAAGGCTGTCATTTTTATAATATTTATACAATTAATTTCGTTGTCCAGAGTTTTACGATATCGTTGATATTGATAATCCATTCATCTGAATTATTTGTCAACCCAGCACTATTAACAATATTATCAAATAAATTTTGCAACTTATCGTGTGTAAACCTAATATTTAATTCCCTTAGTTGTTTTAAGACCTTCAGAACCGCAATAAACTGTTTTATAGTAATCGGTGCTATTCTTTGCTTTGTTCCTTTATAACCAATCGTATTTGCAATCCAGAATGTTTCTGCACTGTCTGAATGAATTACCGGCGCAATAAATATACAATATGCATTACTGTTAATATTTTCAAAATCTCGCAAATGACGCATGACCGGTTGACCTTCGTTAAACCATTGATCGCGACCATTTAACATTGTGACTTCACAAATTGCATTAAAGTTATCGTAATAACACTCAATATCGGCCATTCCGCCTGGCGCAGTAGATGTCGGCTCATTATCGTCACCGACCGGATAATTCGGTTTTATCTCTTTAGCATCGTTTAAAGCATGGAGTCCCATTGTCGAAAGATACTCCAGCATCAAGGCACGATTATCAAAACTATATATATCTTCAAGTTTGTCGATATATGATGTTATTGATTCAATTGGTTGTGACTTTTTATGGTTATCTTTTTCTTGAATGTCTTTTCGCTCATCTCGCAAAGAAATAATATACGCGTCTAGTTCGTCAACCGACATCGATTCAATATCCAACAAATCCTGAATAGTTAGTCCAAGATTATTTTGCAATATCTTGATTTCATCATAAACGCCACTTGCTATCTTAATTAACTTGTCCTTGGTCTGCCAAGGTAGCTTTGGCAACCTGTCATCGGACATATAATTAAGATAGTCGTTTCTATCTGTAAATATTTTTGGTATATATGATTTACTTTCAAATAATGATTCAATTTCGGTATATCGATTTGGCTCTAAGTCGACATAAAAACCATTACCACGAATACGGATAAACTTCGTTAAACGAAAATACCTTATGGTATTATCACCATAATCGCGTAAATTAGTTAAAAATTTATCAATTCTTATTTTTTCTGATGTACCCAAAAAATTAATAGCAAATTTATAGCGATACGAATCGCGAATGGATTTGCGTTCTTGCTTATTCTTATTTTTTTGCAAATCACGTAATTTTATAATTTCATTCGCATAATTTATAATATCTGTATATTTTACTAATGTTGGTACAAATAATGATAATTCGCGCTTACTAATGCCTACCGGTTTATTACCTCGACTTAGTTCAAGTTGATTAACATCACTTATCAATTTCAATGTCGCCACAAACGGCACAACATTATAGTCGCCGTTATCAGCAAAATCATCGTTAGCTGGATTTGGTATTTGCCACTTTATAAAAGATTTCAAGAATACATCGCCGGTATCTTTCTCGCTATTAATAAGTTTTAGGCCTAATTTAGTAATCTTTAATATTCCATCATCAACAAAAACAAAACCAAACTTAGTTAACGGATTTATTGATTGGCGACCGCGCATCGCAAAGTCTTTATAATTCTTGATATCGACAATTTTATCGATCAAGGAATCATTAATCTCATTATCGGCATTATTTATAAAATCAATTATATCGTGAGGTAAACCATTATAGAATTGCTGATTGCCATATCCGTAAAGTCGGTTCTTTATTAATAATTTTTGAAATTTTTCTTGAGTATCACTATTCCATTCTTGACCAACCAAAGGCCGTAAGGCAACTAAAAATTCCCTCAATCTATCAGGATTACGAACAGTAGTTGTAATCGACCAAGTCTTTAACATACCTTTATTATAGCGCATATTTAGCTGTTAATAATTAGTTACCAAGACTTCAATGGTTTTATTGTTTTTGGCAGCGGAATGATAATTAGAGTTTCTATAATCTTTCGTAAGTTTATGCACAATGTATTCGTGCTGATTAGCCCAATCTTTTAATATATTATTGATTTTACCTTTATGTTCTAACACGTTTGATAAGGCAAACTTTATACCTCTTTTATCTAATCGTGTCAATAATAGATATAAGTCATTTTCATCGTTTTCAGTCCATCCGCCCAGCTCGTTATAACTAGCAAGACCTAGTAAATACGGAGGATCCAAATAGATAAAATCATTTTTTACTAAATCATTTTTTTCTATATCTCTAAAATCACTATTTATGAAAGATATTTTCTTCTCATTTGATAATTGATTAAAAGCGGCAATATTCTTTCGTGAACTACCGTTATAATCTCGTTTTCCAACTGGTAAATTAAAGTTACCGCTAGAATTAAATCTAATTTGGTTATTAAACGAATACAGGATAAGTACTAATAAAAAATCTATCCTAGATTTTGAATTATTGAATTCATTACGAAGTCCCAAAAATGCCGTTTTATTATACATACCTAATCCATTTGAACTGTCAGATTCATAAAAATTATAACCTTTAATATAACTCTGACTTAATCCAAATTTATCTACAATATCGATAACTCTTTGATTTATATCTTCAAAATTATTTGCTTGAATATATTTCAAAATATCAACTACATATTTGTTCTTTTCTATACAAACAATTTTTCGGGCATTTGCATTAATTCCAACATTAGCACCGCCCGAAAAAATATCATAAAAGGTATTTATATCGCTGGGAAATAATTTTGTTATCTGAGGTAAAAGTTTGTGTTTTCCGCCTGTGTAATTTAGTGGTGACTTTACAAAACCACTTTGAACAGGATTCTTTTTTGAAGCAATTATATCCCCACAGGTCTTAATCGACGCATCAACTTTACAAAGAAATATACGTTCCTTTAGGTTATCCTTATTTGATTTACCTGTAGTAAACTGCTTAAAATCAGTTTCAAATATTTGAACTTGACCTTTGCGTTTTAATGCAGATAAAATTTCATGGTCACTGATTCTTGATTGAGATCGAGCATTGCCAGAATCTCCCATGTCATTATATGAAATGAGGATATATTTAGCATCTATATTATCTATAAGTTCGCCAAAAGCGACACCAGCGGACTTCATGCTATATTTGCTTTTAATATGTGAGCGATTTAGTTTTTTAGCGACACCAAAAACTTCCTCTTTTTTCCATGTAGCAACGTTTTCAAGCAAGTGATACGCATCGGAATATTGCCGTGAATTATACGGCGGATCAATATAAACAATATCTGCTTTGATTTTTTTAACTAATTCATTTGCATCAGCTTTATGTATTTCTGCAGAATATTTTGAGACTTTTAAATCAAGTGGCAGTAAAAACAGTCGCTTTTCAGGAATATCGATTTTACGGTATGCATCGTAATGACCAACTGTATTTGCAATTCTATCAAGAGCATAAATCAACGAAGTAAGTAGATAAGATTTCTCTCTATTTGTTATTATTTTTTGCTCAAATAGTTTTTCAATATCATCTCTTATAATTCCTATGGACTTTGAATTCGTTACATCAAAATACGTATTTGAAAAGTTATTTGAAAAATAATTATCTCCATATTTATTCACATCAATAGAATTGTAAAATTTCAAATAGCCTTTCAACTTTTCTACCTGTATTTCATCTTTACCAAAGAATGCATTATAAATATGATTATTTGAATCTAGAATATCGTTAACGATTATATGTGCACGATCATAAAAATGATTCGCAACAGTCCCAGTACCCGCAAATATATCCGCAAATGAACTAAACTGAATATTTTCTTCTTGAATTATATTGTCAATAAATTCAAGAAGTTTTGTCTTTGATCCAAGATAACGCCTTTGATTTATGCGGAATGATTTATTTCCAAAGTATGCATCGTCCATATATTACCAGCATAACCTATTACGTTTATGCTGACAATATATTTACTAAAAAATATTAAATTAAATTGCGTTATAAAACCCTAAATTCGCTGTACCGTAATTACGGCTATCATTTAATAACAAACCGTCAAAGTCTGGCACGATTGTTTTTTCGGGATAGGATAATACCAATAATCCATCAGGCTTTAATAAACCGCCTAGTTTTTTCACAATATTAAATTGCATGTCATTATATGGCGGGTCGACAAAGATAATATCAAACTTTTTATCTTGATTTTTATCAATCCAAGTGGCGACTCCAATTTGAATCGATTGGACAGATTGTCCAACACCTAACGTTGCAATATTTTCAGCCAATATTCGACTGGCAACTCGATCGCGTTCGATAAATATGGCTGATTTAGCGCCACGACTAATTGATTCAAGGCCTAATGATCCAGTACCAGCAAAAACATCCAAAACTTCAGCGTTATCAAGTCGGCTGTTGATAATATTAAATAGCGACCCGCGAACTCGGTCACCCATTGGATGAGTTAAATCGCCATCTGGTGCGGCAATCGTGCGGCCGCCAAACTTGCCCGAAATTATACGTAAATTCACTTTATTCTTCTTCCGTTGCTAATATTACCGCTTGATACCACGCCAAAATAACGGTTTTAATAATTTCAGGCATTAATGTTTGCTTGGTTTTTGTTGCTAGCTTTCTGGTCCAGCCAGATTTACCATACTCATCATATAATTTCATGTTGTATACCTTTTGAATCGATTGTATGAATGTTGTCTCAAAACCTAACATCCGCATTCGTTTAATATCAGCCACAGACGGAAATGCCTTGTCGTACTTATCAGGCGCGATAATGGTTGCAACACCCCATTCAAACATAAAATGAGTCGTAAATACACCACCCTTGCCCCAATATTGCCAGTTTTTCGACAAAGTATCACGTCGATTGATTCCACGAATGATATTTTTATCCATTACCGATAGCCGTTCGTGACGTGATTTACCCCATAATTCTTGAATTTTGTCGCCCAAAGGATAGTGATGTGGTGGGGTTAAACCATCAACCACAGCATGAGCTAACCAGGCGGCCTCAAATGAAGCCCTAGCTTCGTTTTTATCACGTAAAGCCTGTGCCAAATTTGTAATATGGTCATTAACCATCAAGACCAGACCAATATCGTCTGGTGATGCCGGGTCGATAAAATGCCAGGGCTCATCGACAGATGAGCTTTTACGTTTCAGGCCATCAGGACCATTTTTACCTTCAAAGTGTAAAATTTGTTTAATATTTGGAAAATCAACCGACTTATCGACAAACCTATTGAGGTGGCGACGTGCAATACGATCAATTTTTTGGTGAACACCAACTATTTTGCCCGAACCGTGGCGTAGTGTTGTTCCTGCGTACATATGATTTGTTTACCTTCAGATTTTTGAAATATTGTTTGTTAATTTAACGTTGTTAGGCGCTGGTAATACTGTACCTGCGTCGCTAATTGTTTATATTGTAACATATTTTGGCCGCTTTCGGCGAATACCTTGGCTCGTTTTTGAGCCCTAGCAATCAGTTTTGTATCAGCCAAAGTAGCGATCTGCAAATTCAAAGCACCATGTTGAGCCCGACCATAAATTTCACCTGGGCCACGTAATTTTAAGTCGACTTCAGCCAAATAAAAACCATCATTACTTTTTTCTATTTCGCGCAATCGTTGCGACGGTTTAGCACTAGTGCTGTTAATCAGATAACAATAACTTTGGTGAACACTACGTCCAACTCGACCGCGTAATTGGTGTAGTTGTGACAGACCAAAACGATCAGCGTTTTCGATGACAATCACCGTCGCATTTGGTACGTCAACACCAACTTCAACAACTGTCGTACTGACCAAAATATCAAATTCACCGTTACTAAATTTTTGCATGACTTCGTCTTTGTCGGCCAGTTTTAATTTGCCGTGTAACAGCCCAATTCGTCGGTGTTTAAAGATAGAGTTCTGTAATTTAACATATTCCGCCTGCACACTTTTAATATCATTTTCGGGATTATCTTCGATTAAACTACAGATAACGTAAGCTTGGCGTCCAGCAGTAATTTCGGCATCAACTTTTTCGTATAATTGCGCCCGACTGTTGGGCGACCAAATCTTCGTAGCAATTGGCTTGCGACCAGTTGGTAATTCATTCAAAATACTAATATCAAGTTCACCATAAACCGTCAGCGCCAAACTACGCGGAATTGGCGTCGCTGTCATCGCCAACATATGAGGCATAAATTCAGACTTATCCAGCAATAATTGACGTTGTTTGACGCCAAATCGATGTTGCTCATCAATCACTACAAATCCAAGTTTATGGAATTTAACTGTCTCTTGAATCAAAGCGTGTGTACCAACGACAACCTGAACCGAACCATTCGCAATCTGTTCGTACAATGTTTTACGGGCCATACCTTTGACGCTACCAGTCAGCAAGCCAACGGTTATACCTAGTGGTTGCAGCAGCTTACTAAGCGTCTCGGCGTGCTGTGAGGCCAATATCTCGGTCGGAGCCATGATTGCTGTCTGAAAGCCAAAATGTGCCACTTGGCAAGCAACCAGGCCTGCAACGACAGTTTTGCCCGATCCAACATCACCTTGCAATAGTCGATTCATTGGTGTTTTACGTTCCATGTCCTGAATAATTTCCCAAGCTGCTCGGCGCTGGGCACCAGTCAAAGCAAACGGTAATCGTTTAACAAAGTCAGCCACTACTGGCTGTTCAAACGGAATCGTCCATCCAGTTAATTTGGCGTTTTCTTGACGATTTAATTGACTGGCCAACAATAATTGGAATAATTCTTCAAAACCAAGTCTTTCGCGGGCTGATTCAACTTCGGCCATCGTTTCGGGAAAGTGCATCGCCAGCACTGCGTCACTACGTGACATTAATTTTTCGGATTTAATAATGTCAGCCGGCAATGTTTCAGGTAGCATTGTAATTAATGGTCGCAGTTCGGCCAAAATCTTGCGAACAAGTGTAGTTTTGAGACCTTTAATTGAACGGTAGACTGGTAAAATTCGGTCAGTTTGAACTGGCATGTCTTTCACCATCTCGGCACTAGGATTTGTCAGTTGATAACGATTGTAATTAAATTCAAACTCGCCTGAAAAGTAAAAATCTTCACCTGATTTTAATTGAGTTTCGCGGTACGGCTGATTAAACCAAACGGCTTGCAATTTGCCTGTGTCATCGGTAAGTGTTGCGGTTGTAATTCGCAGTCCACGTCGGACCGGACGAGTCGCAATCTTTTCGCAGTGCGCTTTTATCGTCGCTTTGCCAGGTTTGATACTAGCAATCGTCGTGACATGCGAAAAATCTTCGTAGTTACGCGGTAAAAACTCAATCAAATCACCAACCGTATGAATACCGGCCAAATCGAATTGCTCGCCAGTTTTGGCGCCAATTCCCTTGACCTTATCAAGTGGTGAAACTAAGTTCATGTATATAGTGTATCAAGACTAGTCGGTAACAGCCAAAATACCTTCCAATACCAACGCCGTGTCTTCCCAGCGTTCGACTGCAATCGTATCAATCCCCATAGCTTTAACTGGGTAATCATTGCCACCTTCGATTAGCTTATCGCCAAGGAATAAGATGTCCTCTTTGCTAAAATTCATCTCTTCAAGTAACTTTTGCATGCCATAGGCTTTATCGACACCAATCATCGTGACGTCAATTGACGTTGTACCGCCGGCGCGAACTTCCAAATCTAGTAATAACGGTGCAATATGGTCACGGATTTTTAGCTTTTTTTCGCCAGTTGGATCCCATTTGTATTTTAATTCGGCTGGAGCTTTTTGCCCCAAGGCCGAATAAGTTACCTGCGAGCCACGATCTTCAATAATTTCACCAAATGGCTTATTTTCCCATAAACCTAATTCTTTGGCGCCATCTTCGAGCGCCTTGATTGCGCGCTTTTTTTGTTCAGGTGTCAATGAATTTTCGTATTGCTTGACCCAATTTTCAGATAATTCATCGTAACGATAGTATTTAGTACCACAAGTTGGCATCAAATGTAGTCTGGTTAATTCGCGTGATGTCGCCTCCAGTCTGTCAACAACTTGAATTTTGAATTGTTCAAAGGCACCACCAGATATCACGCAAACATCATATTTTTTTAATAATTTTACTAATATCTCGCCCATGCGGTCTGATATTGGAGATTTTGTGATTGCTAATGTGTCGTCTAAGTCAAATGCAATTAATTTTTTAATCATACTAATAATTATACCAAACCATTAACGAATTAATACAAAGCTGTTTTTGCCTTTTTTAAGCAAACTTGGTTCAGTGATTTGTCGGTCTTCTGTAACTTTTTGGCCATTAACAGTAATGGCGTTACCAGTTAATAAACGTCTAGCGTCGCCGTTACTAGTGGCGATTTCTGATTCGATTAGATATTCAACCACAGTTTTATTCAGCCCTGCTGTAGGTATTTCGGCCGATAATGAGTCTAGTTCATCGCTAGATAGCGTCGTAAAGTCGGCTCCACCAAAAAGCACATCAGTTACACGCTCAACGCTCACCGTTCGATCAGCACCATGAACTAAGATCGTGACAGCGTGCGCCAAAGCTTTTTGAGCTTGACGCAAACCAGGATTTGATTGTTTTTGCTGATCAAGTTGATCAATTTCGTCCTTATTCAGTAGCGTAAACACTTTCAAATAATCAATCACGCCATCATCATCAGCATTCAACCAAAATTGATAAAACTTATAAACACTGGTTTTATTTGAATCCAACCAAATTGCTCCACCTTCAGACTTACCAAATTTAACACCTGTCGATTTGTTAATAATCAGTGGAGTCGAGTAAACATCAACGTTCTTGCCTTCTAAACGCCTAATCAAATCGACACCAGTAACTGAATTACCCCATTGATCAGCGCCACAAAGTTGCAAGGTTACGCCATGTTCGCGAAATAAATGAACAAAATCATAGCCTTGAATTAACGAATAACTAAACTCAGCATAACTGATTCCTGCACCTTCATTGCCCAAACGTGATTGCACAAAATCTCGCCCCAACATTTGGCTCATTGGCACATATTTGCCAACGTTACGTAAAAAATCAAGGAAATTTATATCTTTGAACCAGTCGTAATTATCAACCAACGTAAAATCTTTACCTGCGAACACTTGTTTATATTGCGCTGCAATACCAGCCTTGTTTTTAGCAATTTCATCCAAAGTTTTTAGATTACGTTCACTGGCTTTGCCGTCTGGATCGCCAATCATACCAGTTGCGCCACCAACCAACAAATAAGCTTTGTGCCCATGGTCAATAAAATGTCGTACCATCATCGCCGCCGCTAAATTGCCGATTGTCATACTATCAGCACTGGGGTCAACACCAAAGTAAAATGAAATTGGATTACCATCCAAAACTGTAATATCTGCGTAAGTTGTTTGATTGATAAAGCCGCGCCAAGCTAGTTCTTCAGACAGTTTCATGATTTTTCCCCAGTAAGTTAATTAACGTAATTCATTTTTTAGTATAACAAATATTCGTAAAATTATATATCTTACCCACCACCTACCATATACTACCTACTATCTACTAATTCCCTATTTACGCATCAAACATAGTGCTATAATAGTCATTAGTATTGCTTATGGGGAATAAATTACGTGACTAAAAAATCGTTTAAATCACGCAAACTCAGCGTGTACTCAAATCTATCACATTCACGCAAAGCTAAAAAAGATGTTGCGGCACGCAAACACGCTCAATATTTAGCTTCTTTACCTAAAAACCCAATAAAACGCTTCTTTTATCGACTACACCCTAAACGCGTAATTCGATACTGGTTTAGTAAGCGCGGATTGATAATGTTTTTGAAAATTACTGGCGTTACAATTTTACTACTCGGCCTGTTAGTTGGTGGACTTTTTGCATATTTCAGCAAAGATCTTGACTCTATTCGACCAGGTGAACTAGATAAAAGCGTCCAGACAACTGTCACAAAATACTACGATCGTAACGGCCAGTTACTCTGGGAAGACAAAGGCGACGGCGATTACAAATTAGTTGTTAAAGATAGCGAACTCAGCAAATATCTAAAAGATGCAACCGTTGCAATTGAAGATCGCAATTTTTACACCGAGGGTGGTATTAGCCCATCTGGATTATTCCGCGCCTTCATCAACAACCTGACTGGCAACAGCACCCAAGGTGGATCAACCTTAACCCAACAACTAGTTAAACAAGTATTTTTTGCTGATGAAGCTCAACAACGCGGCATCAACGGCATCCCTCGTAAAATCAAAGAGGCGATCTTGGCTATTGAAGTCGAACGAATGTATGATAAAAACCAGATTCTAACGCTTTACCTAAATGAATCACCATATGGTGGACGACGTAATGGTGCCGAATCTGGCGCTCAAACGTATTTCGGTGTAGCGGCCAAAGACTTAACCTTGCCCGAAGCTGCCTTGCTGGCCGCCATTCCCCAAAACCCATCAACATATAACCCATATAATATTGCTGGTCATGCTGCGTTAATCGATAGACAACATATAGTTCTAGACGATATGGCTGATCAAGGTTACATTACCAAGGCTCAAGCCGAAGAAGCAAAAAAATATCCAATTATTGATCATATTATCCCTGAATCTAATCAGTACACAAACATAAAAGCGCCACACTTCGTTCAAATGGTAAAATCTGAACTCGAAAAAGAACTAGGTACTGCCACTGTCGGTAAAGGCGGACTAACGGTCACTACTACATTAGATTTGCGTATCCAAACTAAACTAGAAGAAGCGATGAACAGCATGTTTAGTTCATACATTCCAGCGTGGGCTGGTTTTAGCAACGCCGCTGCAACTGTCGAAGATACTAAAACTGGTCAAATCGTAGCCTTAATGGGCAGTCGCGATTACAATTACTCTGGTTTCGGCCAAGACAATGCCGCCGTAGCATATATTCAACCTGGCTCAACCATAAAACCACTCGATTACGCTGAATTATTCCAGAAAAAAGCAACTGGATTAGCAAATTATGGCAGTGGTAGCATTCTAAAAGACGAAGATATTGATGCCATTTATGGAGCCAAGCTACGAAACGCTGATCAAAAATTTAATGGTGACATTACAATCCGATCAAGTCTGGCTACATCTCGCAATATTCCAGCCGTCAAAGCTATGTACATATCAGGTGTCCAAAAAACAATTGATACCATACACGCTATGGGGGCAACCAGTTATTGTACTCAGGGTGACGAAGTCCAAGTTGGTTTGGCGGCTGCAATCGGTGGCTGTGGTCTAAAACAAATTGACCTAGTTAACGCTTATGCAACACTTGGCAGACAGGGTTCATACAAGCCACAATCAACAATCTTGGAAGTTAAAAATAATGCTGGTGAAGTTTTGAAAAAATGGATTGACGTTGCTGGTGTTCAAGTTATCGACCAACAGTCAGCTTATATTGTTAGCGATATTTTAACTGATGACGTTGCACGTGCTCCACTTGACGGACGCCACGCAAAAGGTATGGAAATCCCAGGTGTTAAAACATCTACCAAAACTGGTACATCAGATAAAGCCGGCAATGCTAAAGATATCTGGATGGCAAGTTACAGCCCGGCTTTAACAATGGGAGTTTGGTTTGGAAACTCAGATGCAACTATCTTGAAAAATGGAACATCATCATTACCTGGTGCAATCATTGCCACTGTTATGAGTTACGCCCATAAAGACGTCTACGCTGGTGAAGGTTTATGGACATCTGGTGACTGGTTTACAAAACCATCTGGTATCCAAACTGTAAATGGCGAATTATATCCATCATGGTGGAACAAAGATCAAGGCCAGACTAACGCTAAATTGACTTTCGACAAAGTGTCAAAGAAGAAAGCAACCGATTTAACGCCTGCCGCAGCCAAGATTGAATTAGATGTCACCAAGTCAGTCGATCCTGTTACCAAAAAAGATGTATATATCGCACCAGATGGATATGACGGCAACAAAGATGATGATATTCACCTTGCCACTGACATAAAACCGCTAGTATCAGTCGATTGGGGTGCTACATCAGATCCAAACGTTTACACTGTAACCGCAACGGTTACACAAGGAACACGCCCGATTACAAGTGTTGACATCAAGATTGGCGGCGCAACGGTCAAGACAATTGCAGCACCTGGCCCATATGTCTACACATATACCGTCACAGCGACTGATACCACCGCCACAACAGTCACAGCGTCGGCCACGGTTGTGGATGACTATTATTACACCGGCGATAGCGGTTCAATCGACTCACCAACCAAGTTAGTTTACACACCTTAGGGTTAGTAAATAGTAAATAGTAAGCCATTATGAATGAGCCTACTACCTACTACCTACTACCTACTACCTACTACCTACT
>JBAXBX010000003.1:0-127315 GCA_037141755.1 Candidatus Saccharimonadota bacterium | reverse complement strand
CGTAAGAGCGTTCCGCTCTCCCGCCAGCTAGATAAGCTAAACGCTTATCTAGACTTTTACAACCAAGAACGTGTACACTTAGGCTTACAGATGCGAACACCCGCTGAGATGTTGCAAAGGTCTTGAGTTTTATACGTACCTAATTTGCACATTTTTGCCCTTTCGTCCTGGTTATGTTAAATTAGAGATAGGAAAATAAAAAATAAACATCATGGATATACTTAGCTCTCTCGCAATTGTTACCCTAGCCGGCCTAATTCATGCCAGCTTTCAATTGAGTGTCAGCGTATTAACATTGCTCAGCGGCCACACCATCGGCGCCAAAAGGTCTCACGCTAAATTATTGCGCCTGACCAGTAGTTTTATTTTTGGCACTGGACTGATGACGGTGTTATTATTGTCATTTACATCACTAGTATTATTGAATATCTTTGGCAACAACGCCCCACAATTAATTTGGGCTATGGCTTGCGGATTAATGGTTTGCGTCGCCGTAGCGATTTGGGTATTTTATTATCGCCACGAAAAGGGAACTACGCTGTGGATTCCACGCAGTATGGCGACTTATTTAAACAAACGTACAAAATTAACTAAACTGAGCGGGGAAGCATTCGGACTGGGACTTAGCAGTGTAGTTGGTGAAATTCTGTTTATCATTGCCCCATTATTTATCAGCGCCTTAGTGTTGATTCAATTACCTGCTGTTTGGCAACTAATTGGTATTGGTATTTATACCCTAGTTTCGATGCTGTCGATTATCACCGTCTGGGTGTTAATTGGTAGCGGCCACACCTTGGCACGCATTCAACAATGGCGCGAAGCCAACAAACATTTTATGCAATTTACAGCCGGTGCTGGTTTAATCGTTTTGGGATTTTTTGTCTATGTCTATCAGGTCTTAGGTAGCAGCGTCGGAGTAATTTGATATGATCCAAGCAGTTGATATCATCAAACACGGCGGTAGTCGCCCAACTGAAAAGTTTTTGCGCGACAAATTACATAGCAGTCTAGTCGCCGCCTGTCTAAGCGCTAAAGCCCCTGAAGGCCAAGCCGAGGCCGCGGCTGATGCAGTTTGTGACAAGGTAATTATATGGTTACAGCAACGCCCCGAAGTTACCAGCCATGATATCCGAGTTGTCGCCGCTCGCCACTTAAAAAGTTTTCACCCCGAAGCCGCATATTTATACGAACAACACAAAATCACTATTTAAAAACAGGAGTTATTATGGCCAAAAAATACGAATTTGATTATGACCTTATCGTTATCGGCAGCGGTGCCGGTGGTAGCGCCGCCGCCACGATTGCGGCCAGGGAAGGCAAGAGAGTAGCAATTGTCGAATCCGACACTTTTGGTGGCGACTCGCCTAACTGGGGTGACATACCAACTAAAGCCTTACTTCACGCTGCCGTCCTGTACGACGAAGCTCGCCATGGCGCCAGATTTGGATTACGCTCGTCAACACTTGGTTATAACTACCCTTCAATTCGTTCATGGAAAGATTTGGCCGTTAAACGGACCGGCGCTGGTGGCAATCGTAGTTATTATGAAAAACAAGGCGTCAGTGCTTATGCTGGCAGCGCTCACTTTTTGTCACCCAACGAAATTAGTGTTAATCGCCGTCACCTATCAGCTAACCACTTTTTGATTGCCACCGGATCACAATGGATTATTCCTGAGATTCCAGGACTGCAAAACATCAAGTATTTAACCCCACGCACAATTTTAGAAACAATTCGCCCACCAAAAAGTTTATTGATTATTGGTGGTGGTGATATTGGTATCGAAATTGCTCAATTAATGGCAATCTTTGGCACCAAAGTTTATATTGTCGAAAAGGCGAGTCGCCTGTTACCACATCACGACAGCGAAGTTGGTGAATTAATCGAAAGGGTACTGAGCGAACAAAAAGGCGTGACTGCCCTGACCCATTCACGAGTTGTTTCAGTCGAAAAAGACGGCTTGTTAAAACGGGTCATAATATCACGCGCTGGCACTGAAAAGTCAGTTAAAGTTGACGAAGTTTTAGTAGCCGCTGGTCGCGCACCAATCGTTGATATGGGCCTTGAAAATGCTGGCGTTAAATTTACCGCCAAAGGTATCGACGTTAATGAATACCTGCAAACCAATGTCAAACATATCTTTGCCGCTGGTGACGTACTAGGTCGCAACAGTCATACACATACAGCACTACTTGAAAGCCACGTTGTTGCCAATAACGTCATCCGTCGCAACAAAATTACACCAGATTATACTGGCACCCCTGAAGTCATATTTACCCACCCCGGCATCGCCACGGTTGGTTTGTCCGAGGACGATTGCGTCAAACGCGACTTGCCTATTAATAAAGCCATCGCACCACTAAATATCATCGCTCGCAGTAACACATCCGACTTCCGCGATGGTTTCGTTAAAATCATTACTGACAAAAAAGGCGTCGTCTTGGGCGCATCAATTGTGGCACCACACGCTAGCGAGATGATTCACGAACTAGCCTTGGCCGTAAAACACAAACTAACCGCTGCTGACATCGCCAGCACCCCACACGCCTTCCTCAGCTGGAGTGAAGCTGTACGGGTTGCAGCAGGGAAGTTAAGTTAAAATAATTAGAGGTTAGTTAACAGCTGTACTTCATTACTCTTAACATGTAATAAACCACTTTTTATGGTCGCCACTTCACTCTTTTCGTGTCCGACTTTCATGACAACTTTACCCTCACCTAACTTCATAATCATTGGCGTGTGATAAGGTAAAACGACAACAACGTCTTTTTTAACAGACGGCACAAACAAAATATCGCATGGACCATAATATAAAATAGCCTTTTCACTTAGAACTGTTAGTTCGAAGCTGTCTTCTTTTTTTGCCATTCTTCCTCAATCTGAGCCATAGTTGATTTATTATAAAACATATCGACTGGTATCTCATCAACTGCCCCACTTATAATCTTTTTAGCGCCAATAATTGTATCTTTTAATGGAACATAGGCACCTTTAACGCCAGAGAATTTTTCGGACGAAAAAAATGGCTGAGTGAAGAAATAAGTTAACTTGTCTGCCCGATCAACCGTTAATCTGTCATCTGGTGACAGTTCGTCTTTACCAAGTACCGAAATAATGCTTTGCAACTCTTCATTTCGTTCCAGAATCTTTTTGGCAGCACGAACGGCATCATAATGGTCATCACCGATTAACAGCCTATCAATCAAAACTGAAGTCGAACGCAAATTATTAATCGCTGGATAAATTCGTTTTTTTGCTAAATCACGTGACAAGATAACACTAGCATCGAGTTTACTTAAAATCGTCTCAATCGCTGGATCGTTAAAGTCATCGGCCGGCACATAAACCGCTTGGGCTGAAGTAATTGCGCCTTTACTAGTCGAAGCAATTCGTTCCTCAATTTGACCAACGTCTTGGCCTAATGTCGGCTGGTACCCAGTATCAGATGGCAGTTGCCCCATAATAGTCGATATTTCGTTGCCAGCCTGGACATAGCGATAAACATTATCAATAAACAGCAGGATGTCTTTACCAAAAGTATCACGTAAATATTCGGCCACTGTTAGTCCAGCATGCGCCGCTCGATAACGCACACCTGGCGTTTCGTTCATTTGTCCAAATATCAGCGTAATACTGCCAAATAAATCTCGGTCGTGTAACTCTTGAATCAGTTCGTGGCCTTCCCTAGTACGCTCACCAACGCCAATAAAAACTGACAGACCCTTCATCACACTAACCAAATTATGAATTAATTCAGTGATAATAACTGTTTTACCGACACCCGCACCACCAAACAAACCAATCTTGCCACCCCGAGGAAATGGTGAAAAAAAGTCAATTGATTTAATACCAGTTTCATAAATTTCAAGTTGAGATTTAACCTCTAAAAAACTTGGTGGCTGTTGACTGGTTGGTCGATTTTCGTCAGCAATAATTGCTGGCATATCATCAAGTGGTTGTCCAAATGCATTAATTACACGTCCTAATATATCCTTACTTAAAGGAATGCTAAGCGGTTCTTGAGTGTCCACTACTTCCATTCCATAAGCCAAAGCTTCAGTTGGACCCAATGCCATACAACGAACCGTCTTGTGCTCGGCATACTGCAATACTTCCATCAATAAATTCAGTTCATGAATGACTAACACGCGTCCAATTGGTGGTACAAATATTGTAAATTGCACATCAATAATCGGGCCTCGGCCTTTTATAACCCTACCCTTATTTTGATTGGCCGCAATTTCATTGTGCATCAGTCTTTTTCCTTAATGGCTACCCGAGAACCAAATAACTCTCGTAATTTGGTGTCAATTACGTCACGTCGAGCTTTATTATATAGTAATTTGATTTTTTTCGCCTCGTTCTCGGCATTGTCATGACCATTACGCATCGCAATCATCTGGGCGGCGCTGTATGCCAATGAAGATTCGGCAAAATAATGATGAATCGTTAGCCCTACGACTGCCTCATTGATATAATTTACTAACGATTGAGCATCAGGGTCAACGATATATGTTTTGGCCTCTTCCTCTGATATTACGTCATTAGGATTGATGTCCTGATTGCCAATCTTGATACTGTCTTTGACTGAAAAAGAAGCCGTCGATACGGATTGTTTAGATAAACTATCGAATGACGGATATACCATTGTAACGCGTGAATACCCAGATACAACTTTATAAATCGGCTGAATCAACTCCAGTGAAACATTTTTTGGACACGAAAAATAATGCATCGTATGTCCGTCAATATTACTAAATCTAACTTTTGCCATTTTACCGGCAATTAATATGTCGGCATCGTGCTTGGATTGCAAAAGCTTCGCCTCATCAATCACCCGATTCATTAAACTGCCGGTCATTCCCCAGTCGACGCCAATCATGACAATTAAATGTTTGTGTGTAATTTCAGGTGGCGGTGGCGCAAGTTGCTTTAATATACTATAAATATGCCAAATCTGCTGAAAATACGGACGACTACTTAGAATGTCTTGTTGCATGATTGAAATCGTACGGGCAGCGGTTTGTTCCAGCATGTCAGTCAAAGCTTCAAGATCGTTCATGGCATTGAGTGATTTATGTAAAGCCTCTAAATCTCTCATTTCAAAATATCCTCGTTCCCACGCAACAAACTATCAACTGATTCAATCTCAGCGACAAAGCTTTCACGTTTCATATTTGGCTGGATGGTATCTTTTTGCCACAAAAAATCATTCATAAATTCTTTAAAGACAACCTCGGCATGTTCATAACTCATCTGTAAAACCGAATTATTAATCATTGATCGATATGGTTCTTTGCCAGCATATGCAATTACTTGTTTTATAAATTCCGGTATCTGAGCAGTCGACCATTTAGCTGCGCTCCTAGAAACGATTAGATACATCAAAATCGCCTGATCACGAATATTATAATAGTCATCATGACTTTGAGAAAAAATCACCTTAGCTCTTTCACCAATTTCAAGTATATTGACCGATTCGTTACCAACTTCACTTCCTAGTGAGCTAAACTTAGCAATTTCTTCGTACTTTATCATGATATCTTTGATATGCTCTGACAAATACCGAACCAGTGGTGGCTGGTTACGGTCACCAATACGCGAAACCGAGAAACCGCTATCGATTGGCGGTTGCGCGCCTTGGTTGGCCAAAGTTTGCCGGAACAATACGTGGCCGTCGGTAATCGACATCAAGTTGGTGGTGATAAAATCGGTCGCATCTTCACCTTGTGTTTCCACAATTGGTAAAGCCGTTATTGTGCCACCGCCAACTTGTTTACTAAATGCCCCGCAACGTTCCAGCAACCTAGAGTGAAGATAAAAAACATCGCCCGGATATGACTCACGACTGGCAGGACGTTCCAAAAGTAACGAAATTTGGCGATAAACTTTAGCGTGTCTGGTTAAATCATCAAAAACAATCAACACGTCTTTGTTTTTGGCAGCAAACCACTCAGCAATAGTCACACCGGCCATTGGTGCAATATAATTCAACGCTGCCGCCTCTGATGTTCTGGCAACAACCACAATCGTACGCTTCATGGCACCATGTTTTTCTAAGCGTTCAATTCGACGTTTAATCCTCGCTGTATCAGCATCAATTGCCACATAAATACACATTAGTTCGGTGTTTAAACGAGTTTGATTGCAAATAATATCAATCGCCAAATCACTTTGACCCGACATTCTTTCACCCAATAACAACTCCCTTTGGCCTAAACTTAGTGGAATTTGAGTATCGATTGTCAAATAGCCTGTCATTAACGGCCTGTCAATCAACACTCGCTGGTGAACTGGCTTGGCGACAGATTCAACAGGGTATAAAACATCGGTTGAGATTTCGATATTGCCCAAACCGTCAACTGGATTACCCATTGGATCAATTACTCTGCCAATCAATTCAGGACCGATTGGAATCGATAATTTTGGATTATTTACTCGCACTAAATCGCCTTTTTTAACCCGATTGTATGAACTAAGCATCGCCACTTCAGCATCAGCATGATTAAAGCCCATCACCATGCCTTTTGATCCAGACGAAAACTCAACAACACTACCAAGACCAATGCCGCGAGCACCCTTAACGATACAAATCTCACTTTTTACAGATTCAACTTGGCCAACATTTTCCATTATTGAACCCTCACATTAATTGTGCCAGCTATACGAGGCTTGACTGCTTTGACCATAAAACTATTTAAACTGAGGTCAATTGTTTTGGAACCATCTTTAATAACAATACCGGCCACCAAATTTGGCGCAATATAATAAACAATTCTGGTTGGAGCTGGATATAAGATTCTAATTTTATTAATCAACTTTTTAGCAAATTCATCGTCTAATTCAACGGCTGTAATTAATTTTACTTCAGGGGCATCTTTGTAAGCCTTAATGCAATACTCCAAAAAAAGGCGTCCGACTCTGTCCGATAATACCCCGAGTCCATTTTTTTCAATCAACCAATGTACAAAATCAAGCATAGCATCCGAGACCTCGCCTTCGAACAATATATCAACTTCATTCCTTTGGGCGGTCTGGTCGTTTTTATATCTTACGTTTATCTCACTAAAACTTAGACGCTCAATTACAATCTGAATTTCAGACAATAGTTGTTTAATTGGCAAATGACACGTCATTAAATCAAGTTGCTCAAATAGTATTTGAGTCGTAGTTTTTTTAACGTTACTTACGTTGTTCATTGATATAATCATCCATTAATTTGTCAATTATCTGTTGGTGGTCATCAAGGTTAAGCGTTCTGCCTGTAAATTGTTGCATCACCCAACGAATTGTTTCAGCTGACTGACTCAAGGCCTGTTCGGATGTCGCAACTGCTTCATTTTTGCCAGCCGCAATAATACGCTGAGCGTCGATTCTGGCTTCAAGTACAATCTTGGAAGCCTCTTGATGAGACGCAATAATATTTTTTTCCATCTTTTCACCGGCTTCAGCCAAAGCCGTCAAAGTACCATCATGAATTAACTGTTTATAAACTTCCTGAAACTTTTGATTTGTTTCAACAATTTTATCTGACGCTTCATTAAAATACTTTTTTGCATCTTCACGAACCACAAAGCCTAGTTTTGCAAATGAGTTACCTAAACTAATGACTTTAAAATAAAGTCTAATCAAAACAAAAATCAATATTATCACTAGTCCGGACAACGCTAAAAGACCCACCTGAGATAACATCATTCCGTTATTTCTCCCAATGAGCCCACCACTCTCAGCTTGTTTTTATGCAACTGAGCTACTTGCCATCCGATGCGAATAGAAGGCATAAGTATTATTATAGATGAAGTGAAAACTAAAGTAAATTTAACAAAATACTATTCTTTAAGCTCTTGCAATGGATTAATCGACACAGCCCTTTTAATTGGAATTTGACTCACCATCCAGCCAGTCACAACTGACAAGGCAATAATAATCACAATTGCAGCAATAGGTGTTTCAAAGATAGTCACGTCGGATGAAAAGGCCTCACCACTGGCTACTGACCTTGAAAATACATTCAGTATGTTCCCAGATATAGTACCTAGTATGCTGCCACCAACGGCACCTAAAAGT
This sequence comes from Candidatus Saccharimonadota bacterium, assembly GCA_037141755.1. Lineage (GTDB taxonomy): Bacteria > Patescibacteriota > Saccharimonadia > Saccharimonadales > Saccharimonadaceae > UBA1547. The sequence continues at coordinate 119,248 of JBAXBX010000003.1, read as the reverse complement.
GTAAGTACTATTGATTGTATTAAAAACAACATGTTCACATCTCTTTTTAAAAACCCATTAATCCTTAAAAAGCCAACTTGTTTAGTTTCCTCCATAAGTGTCAACGAAATAATCGTAAACGTTGCCGAAATCGTCACTACAAAAACAATAATGCCAAATATTACTAGCACGCTACGGATAACCGCAAATAACCTATCAACTTGATTGATAGTATCAATAATACTGGTCGTCTGAAAACCTTGTTGCTCGATTGATTCACGGACCTCACCGACTCGATTGACGTCTGTTAATCTGACCTTCACTTGGTTAACCGACGTAAGCCCTAATTTTTTTATATTATCAATCGGAATGTAGGCCAATGGCAAATCACCACGATCAATCACACCAACAATCGTATACTCTTGAATTGGAGATTCTTTGGTGTCAGTACTGACGCTACTACCTGTATTGTCGCTAGTAAGCGTAGCTTTAATCTTTATTTTTTGACCAACAGCCTGATCAAGCTTCATGCCATAAATTTCAATCACCTTTTTACTGACTACGACGTTATTGTCACTTGGCTGCTTATTCAAATCACCAGCAATACTGATTGTTGATCCAAGCATAAAATATTCTGGCGACACAGCATAAAGTGGCATATTTAAATTAATATCATGCAATACTGCTGTTCCAAAAATACCAACAAATTGAACAACTTGGCCAACACTACTAATAGATTTAATCCTAGAAATTGCCGTATCATCAAGTTTTACTTGTTGAGTATTGCGCAGAGTAACCGTCACGACATCAGTTGAGTCAGACTGATTAATTTCGTTTTGAACTAAATTATGTAATCCAATATCTACCCCAAACAGCACAACCACAACCGCACTAGTAAGCGCAATTACGCCAATTGCCAAGACTGCTCGCAACCGCTTTTTGAAAGTATTGATAAGTGCTAATCGAATAAAGAAAAGTTGTCGCCTCATATTTAGTCTTCCTTCTCTTTCTCTTTTTGAACTTCAATGTAATCTATCACTTGTTTAATATTTGTAAATGGATTTTGCTTGTCCTCAATGTTCCACAAACGGCCGTCCTGCATAAATAACCACTTTTTTGATAATTTCAAAAAACTTAAATCATGGGTCACCATTACAATAGTTATTTTCTGCTTTTCAGCGGTATCAACCAAAATCTGAGCAACTTCATCAACCGACTTTGAGTCCAGGTGTGCGGTTGGCTCATCGGCAAAAATAATCCATGGGTCTTTAATTAATGCTCGTGCCAAAGCAACTTTTTGCTGTTGTCCTGACGATAATTGATCAGGCGCCTGCTTTAAGTCTGGCGATATGCCAACTTTTTTTAAATATTCTTTAGCTTTAGTGCGGGCCTTTGACTTTGACCAACCTTGCAACAATAACGGCAAAGCAACATTGTCAACAATACTCAGTTTATCGATCCAGTATTGCGTTTGCGGCAAATAACTAACTTTCTTTAACCTAATTACCGCCCTTTGCTCATCAGTATAATTATACAAAGACACACCCTTAAAAAAGACTTCGCCAACATCAGGTTTTTCAAGCCCCATCAACATACTGATTAATGTTGATTTTCCGGCACCCGATGGCCCAAATATAATAACAAGTTCACCATAACCAACTTGTAATGTAACGTCCGTCACTGGACTAACCATGGTTGAGCCTATACGATAAACTTTCGAAATACCAAGCGTTTCTATAATCGGAGCGCTTAGTTCATGCTCGATTGATTTATTATTCTCGATGTCATTAATAGGATTCTTCATTTTTTACAGCCTCATTAGTCTTGATAGCAGATTGACGACACTATCAAAGACAGTTATTTCCTTGTCCGGGGTAACGATAGTAGTCGGATTGCCATAAACTGTATTACCATCAAGATCTCTCGAGGTGATTTGAATCTTGTATATTGACGCTAAATCTAGCCCCGAAATAATTACAATATGACTGGTCGTCGGTTCGGTCGAAAGTGGAGTCTTATTACTATAACTGCTCGAGCCATATTTTCCATATTGTACCTGAGAAGTTGCAGGTTCATCTGTTTTCCAAGAAATAATCATTTGGCCTTGTTTGCCCGAGACAGACTCAACCGAACTGACACTAATACTTTCGTTACTAATGACTGGTGGCCTGGTATCAAGCTGCGAGTGCCACTTTTGCTCGGAAGCGACAGCTATGTTTCCATACTGATCACGACCTTCGACTGACATTGTATAATCAGTACTGCCAGCCAAGTTTTGCAAGACAACGCTGTGATTCGTTACAAGTTCACTAGTTGAGGCTTCCTGCTTGGTGCCATAGCCAGAATAGTATACAGTCGAACTGGTAGGCACATTTGTTTTCCAAGTTATGTTGACAGCCGTAGTCGGTTCGTCTTCCAACGGCTGGAATCTAACCGCACTAACGACTGGTCTGGCGATAGTCGTAAACGTATAGTTGTCGCTCACCACATTACTTGATAGCTCTGTCAAAGAAGATACCTTGAAATTGTATAACATACCACTATCAAGACCCGTTAATCTGATTGTATGTTGAGTAGAATATCCTGTTTGGCTATTTTCAGCTAGTAGTCCATAGCTCATGGTAGGACCGTATTCAACTCGCGGCCGAGTTGGAACGCTTGATTGCCAAGAAATAACTGCCGAGTTAACTGTTATGTCATTCGCCGTAACGCCATAAATTCGAGCTGCATCAGCTGTTCTAAATGAAAATATATACGATATAGAATCCTTAATGTCATAACTACGGTCGTTATCAAAACTTTGAATTCGGTAAAAATACGTAGTCGATGGTTGTAGACCAGTCAATGTGACTTTATGGTCACTAGTTAATATTAACGATCCCTTACTTTGGGTTAAATCGGTCGGATCAACACCATAATATATAAAACTGGTCGAATCACGGTTAGTCACCCAGCGAATGTCAGCTTGATTAAAATCAGCTTTTGATTCAGGTTGAACAATGACTTTTGGTGGCGTTGGATAAACACCTTGAGGCATCCTGGCAACTATTCCCGAAGCGCCACTGCGATTATCAACATCGTCGGCCGCACGAACGCGATAATAATACATCGTATCTGAAGTCACATTCAAATCAACAAAAGCTTGAGTTCTTGAACTACCAATATAATCAAATACACGACCATCTAGTGATCTTTCAACAATATAATCGACAATACCAGTACCAACAAAGGTTGGCTGATCCCAAGTCAAAGTCAAAGTCCACCTATCAGCTGTTCGATCTGAGGTGTCGACTACTGATAGATTCAACGGTATACCTGGTGATGACGTATTGGCAATAAAGTTAGCTGACGCAAAGTTAGTCCAATCAGCATTACCCGCTTCATCTTTTGCGACAACATAAATAATATTGACACCTTTTTGGGTAGCGGCTTTAAAGGCCGGTATATATCTATCGGTCGTACAGGTTGTATTTAAAGGTGACGGAATAATATTAATGCTATAACAATACTGCAATTTGTCTGAATTACCTGCATAGGTCGTTGGAAAGTCCCACAAAAATGTAAATAAACTATTTGTTGAAACTGGTGGTACCGCACGTAAGTTAGTCACCTGACTTGGAGCCTCGATTGTATAGTAATACGATGCGCTAGTATAATATGGCGAATAATTACCAGCAATATCGTAAGCTCGAACATAAAATACGTTAGTACCGTTGCGATAAGCAGCCGACAAATTATTGATTGACGTTCCGTCCTGGCAGACTTCACCAGCAAATGGGCCAGAGGTTGCACCAGTTAAATAACAGTAGCCAGCAATACCAGAATGTTGGTCAAATCCGTTTGGCCACACAAAGCTAAAGTTATTTGTTGATGTAAAACCAGACGGATCAACCGTAACCAAGCTTGGATTAGTAGGTGGAATGTTATCAAACTTATAAGTAAATGGAGCGAAAACATTACTATCGATATTTCCTGTCATATCCTGAGTTTGAATACGCAGATATTGTAAACCAGGTGTTGTAAAGTTAGCTTGAAATTCAGTACTTGTTACGAAAGTACCAGAGGTTCTTGGCGAGGCGGTTTCATCAGGTCCAAAGTATACCCAATATCCACCGATATTTGATCCAAGCGGACCATCGGTTGCACCACCAGCCTCACCTGGATTCGGCCAATCGACGAACGGCTTATCATAATTCTTCCATGTATTACTACTTAGTTGTGTTGTTTTTGTATTGTCACTATAAACCAGCGCTGACGTTGGATTATTCGGTGGCGTAACATCATAATAATAGTTAACGCTGTAACCATGAATAACTGGAGTAAGAATATTATCAGCCGATTCCAAAATAAATTTTACCTGCAAAGAATGTAGAGTCGGCGAATTAATCTTGGCCTCAAAACTAGTTGTATATATCTTGGCAGGATCGGTCAGGACCCAATCATTCCAGGTCACGCCACCATCATCTGATGAACGTGTCCATATCTCGACAGTTGTATTGCTTGGTATTTGACCATCAACATGAATGCCGGCATAGTCATAAAGTCCAGCAAAGTTCATGATATCTGATATATATTGACCTTTACCGTTAAAGCTTGTAGTCGTACTTGGATAATTGAATTGCCAAATCAAAGGATTGGCATCGCCAGGCAGAACAACCGCATAAGAATCATTAACCTTCAAAGCAACTGCACCGTAGTTGAAATAGCCTGGCGCGTCATTACTGGTCGCCCAAATATTAGTACCGATATTATAAACGTAACTGGCTTTAGTGCCATTGCCTTGTTGGGCATAAATATATCCATCTTTTAAGGTCATCGTTGAACCATATGTCACGGTTCCTGGCAATAACGCCAAAGTTGTCCAGGTGTTAGCTGTAATGTTGTACCTATAAAAGTTTTTTGTTCCATTGCCATCAATAACGTAAATGGTATTATTGGCCGAACTATATACAAATGATCCGTTTATGATATTTGCTGGAGCATCAGCCATTTTGCTCCAAGTTCCACCACCACTTGATGGGGTGTATAAATATAGTGTTTTACTATTACCAATAAATACATAAAACGCCGTTCCGCTACCATTTAGCACCAAGCTAGTTGGTCCTGGGCGATAAACATTGACTGGCGCATCAGTCATGCGTTTCCATTGCATAGCTTGTTCATCAAACTTATACAAATTTGGCGTACTCTTGCCGGCCAAATAATACACCTCGCCATTAAGATAACCTAGAGACCCACCAACACCAATTAGTGGTGGTGGTGTAAGATAGACTGTCGCCCCAGTTTGATAATCAAATTTCACAAAGTTTGCATAGCTACTGGCTGATTCTGTGCCAACGCCTAAGGCGTAAATATATTTACTGCCATCATAGACTGCAGTTGTGGCACTACTACCTACCCATATTCTCTGGCTACTGGTCTGTGAATAGTTCTGCCTAAGTTCCATACCAATCTGAACGGAATTCGGCGTTACGGTATTAGTCCAAGTGTCGTATCGCATCATAGCTTGTAAATATGACTGACTTTGACCTGGCAAGACATAAATGTACCTTTTACTGTCAGACGCTACCGTTCCCCAAACAATAGGTATTTTTAAATCGCCGACCTCTGACCAACTATCGGTACTGACATTATAGCGAATGAAGTTCTGTTTATCATTGCGCTGAGAATCACTCATACCTTTACTTAGGAACATATAAATATCATTATTGCCAACACCGGCAATTGAATTAACTAAATCAAACGACACCATTGGTGGCTCAGCTAACTGACGCCATGAGTCATTTAAAATACTGTATTTTGCAAAGTTAAGCCTTGCGCCAGTATAGCCAGTATAGCAATACACACTATCGACACCATCGAACCATAGACCTGATGATCCATAAGTACTGTTAGTCGACGCTGGCAACTGATTCATCAACGCAAAACTATCGTCAACAGTATCGTAAATATAAAAGTTACGTCCGCCACCAAATGCCATAGCATAACGGCCACCACCAATGTACGTCATTGCTGTTCCCTGATAACTCAACTGTGGCAACTGAACGGTTGGGACGGTCCACTGATTAGTATTAATGTTGTATTTATAGAAGTTTGCGGTGCTATTTCCCCTCGTGAGAATTATTGTATGATCACCATCAAACGATATCGCACTATAATAAGTTGTTGCTGGTACCGGCGCCATCGTATCCCAGCGCCCAGATATTGTATTATATCGATAAAAGGTGTTTGTGTTTTGCCCACGCGCCACAAATACATAATCACCAGCAACTACAGCTGCCGTACCATAAGTTGAATCAGCTGGCATAGTAAGTGGTCCTGTCGACCAAACGCCATTGGCTTGATTATTAAGCGACATAAAGTTATTACTTATCGTCAAGTTTGTATTTGTGCCTGCGTTAAAATCGTTAGCTGAAGTTTTTACAATCGATCCAGGTGGCGACACAAAGAAGTATGCATAGCTAAAATAAGTTTGAGCATCAGATATATTGCCTTGTTTATCTTTAACCCGCATTTTTAGATAATAAATCTGCCCTGCGGTCATCGGAGTTGTTACTATATAATCCGCATTGGTTTGAAAATTACCATCAACAACCGGATCAGCTGAAGAATCAAGACCGTAATAAATATAATATCCGTCAATTCCAGACTCAGTGTCATAAGCCCCTTGCCATGAAAAGTATGGCTTTGTGTATTGATAGTTTTTACCTGATACAATTGCCATTCCGTTATCCTTTTGGCTAAAGGCATCTAATCGGCTTGGAGGCGTTGGATTAGTAGTATCTTTGGTGTAGTTAATGCCGATATTTGTCACAATTGGTGTAGAAGTTCCGTCGCCTATCAACTTAATTTTTAGTTGAATATAACGATTAGCAGGGGAGTTAATTGCTCGACCACTGGTTTGCAGCCAATTACTCCAAATCACACCATCAGATGATGTTCTTGTGTAAAATTCTACTGTACCGCTACCAGCAATATCAGCATCGACATTACCCCAAGCGTTAGCGTAAATCATGTCATAAGTCTTAGAGTACCACGTGCCATTTGTAACATAGCTAGCAGTCGATGGCGACCATTCCCAGACATTAGACCATGACGAACCCTGAGAAACATGCAAAGTATTATTGGTATTATCATAGTAGCCTGTTGCTCCGCCACTGTATGCTGGTAAATCAGCAATTCTTTGCCATGTGTCGGTTGTTGTATCATAACGTTGAACCAAACGCCCATTGGTTTCACTGCTGTCTGTTCTAACGCAAATATATAAATAACGAGTATTATCACTGATATTAAAGCCACCGGCACCAACCGACCCATTAGGCATTGAAGTGATATAAGAATGGACTTTGGTGTCCATATTATATTTCATCATTATACCGCTATCACCACCAGCCAAAGTATAAATCGTGCGACCAATCCTCGACATACCACCACCATTATTAACGTTATAAGGAAAGACCGTTAAAGTCTCCCACGTATCGGTCGCGATTACATAACGATAAAAGTCAGTTCGACCGGCACCAAAGTTAGCGTACAAATAACCATCACCGCCATCGACAATCGAAGCACCAGAACCAGCATCCTGAGGCGCATTTGTTAATTTCACCATCGTATCAGTTGATGGGTCATAACGGCTAAAGTTTGCCGGCGTTGCACCAACCAAATACAAATAGCCACCTTTATAAACACCAGTCGCCCCAACCGATGTACTTGATAAAGCAGGTGTAGCACCAACAGCTGGTCGATATGCAGCCCCAAGTGCAGTTACGGTGTTATTCAATGGCATTGTCGTAAAAGTATGAACACGATAACGTTGCCCATTAACGCCGTTAGTGCCGTTTCCAATATATTCCGTAATCGTACCGCCAGTCGCTACAATATCACTTGCGCCACCACTGATAGGATAACGAACAACCACAATACCAGATCCGCCATCACCACCTTTATTTGTATAATTATAGTGCGATCCGGCACCACCACCGCCACCAGTATTTGCCCCGCCATTACCACCTGGGGTATTTGTCTGAGCATTAACTACACCTCCACCACCCGCTGAACCACTATTTAAGCCCGCGCCACCAGTCGTTACGCCAACTGCACCACCGCCACCACCGCCATTACCACCGTTACCGCCAATGATACTATAACCAGCACCACCGCCACCACCGCCCCAATAATATGAGTTTCCTAGAATTGAGTTTTCAACGCCAACACCACCATTAGCCTTCGCATTTCCGCTTGCACCCACACCACCAGCACCGCCACCACCGCCAGAATAATATGCGTTACCTTGATAACCACCACGATACCCTTGGCCAGCAATACCAGCACCAGAACCATAATAAGCCATCGCTGCACCGTCATTGTTATATCCACTAGCCCCACCACCAGATCCACCTGAGGCTCCATAGTGAAGCCCGGTACCCATATTGTTATATGATACCCCACCCCAACCACCACCGATTGCTGTGATTGACCCAAAGACTGAATTTTTTCCGCTAGTACCTGGTATGCTTGGATGGCCACCAGTACCAGCTGGCGCGCCCTTTCCGCCAGCTCCAACAATTACATTATATGACTGTGCCGATACAGAATAGGACGCGTTATAAACCACACCGCCACCACCGCCACCACCGCCCATGTTAGTACCACCACCGCCACCGCCAGCCACAACTAGTACACTAACGGTTGAATTAGCCGGCGCTGACGTAATAGTGAAACTGTTGTTAGCCTGATATGTATAATGATAAATATAATCATATCCATTCCAACCGCCAACATAATACATGTCACTGTTGCCGCCACCGATTATCTGACGAGTAGTCCTACCCGAAGTTACTGACGTATCAAATAATGATGACTGCCCCCATTTATCATTTGGAGCATCATACCGGATTAAATTCAATAACCTATCATAGCCCATCAATGTATATAAATACTTAGTTCCGTCAGATATTAACGCCATCGGATGTTTGCGCTCTTGCGAAGGACCTGATACGGTACCTAAGTTTTTCCATACAGCTGATGCCGGATTATACTCAAATAATACAACTCCCAAGTTGCCAACAACCGAGTTTTGTAAAGCATAAAGTTTGTTATTTAAATATATTACTGAATCATAAGCGCTACTGGCTGAAACGTCGGCATTGGGTAAATTTGTCCATTTATTTTGCACCATGTCATACTTTTTAAACTCACTAGTATTATTATCCAGCCCATAAATCGTTGTACTACCATCAAAGGCTAATGATATACCGTAGCTAACACTAGTTTTATTAACATAAGTATCCATTAATGACCACGAATTATCTGCCACTGAATAACGGTAAAACGATGGAATCTGAGTACCTCTCATAGCATATATGTATTGACTCGATCCAATATTTGCAAACACACTTGACGATATGTTAGACAAAGTGCTTGGCATATCCTGCAATTTTGACCAAGTATTCGAACTGATATCATATTTAAACAGATAACCAGTGTAGTCATACTGAGCACCACCAGGCATAAAATACATAGTCTTGGCGTTATCATAAACTAACTGAGTACCATACTGTCCGCAAGCCGTCGGTGGGACCGCTAACTCTTTCCATGACTTCTTTTCTATGTCGTATTTTGAAAACAAACATTGTTGTCCATAATTACCCATGACATATATAGTGTCATTCGGCCCATAAGCCATTTGGCTGTATGAATCAATTGAAAATGGTGGCGTTTGCAGGCCACTAGCTGTTGATGCATTCCAGTTGCCAACAACGCCTTGTTGAAGTTTCAATGATGTAAAGCTATTGCCAATGCTAATATTGCTATACTCCGAATAACCTGACTTCAAATCATCGCTAGATATACTTATTCGACTGGCACCAGCTAGATTATTCAAGGTTAACCAACCGGTCATAATAATCGCAATAACACCAACAATCACAATCAATAATCTATGGATTTTCGTAGATGATTGCTGATAGGTGTTAATCAAATGCCTAATGAACGAGTTATACAAAAAACTATACCAATACTTACGAACCCGTATCGATAACTTTATGCGAAATTTCTTTGTAGATTCTGATCGTTTTGTCATAAGAACTTTATAAATCCTGCAATTAAGAACGCTAGTCCTGCAAATAATAGGCCAATTACAAGGGCAATAAACAAGGCTCCAAATATCTTACCACGAGCATAAGGGTTGCGCCCAATCGCTACAATAGCAGTCGAGATTGCTTTGCCAAAACCAATCGCCGCAGCTACAAAGCCAAACGATGCTACTGCAGCGGCGGCGATGTTTTTAGTGGTTTCGGGGAAACTGGCAGAAACACTAAATAATGAGTTTACAAAATCTGCAATCGATTGACCAACACTGGACACAAAATTAAACATTCGACCTAATATATTGCCGTCGCTAACACTCAATGCGCTTGTATTTTTGGCAATATTTATATTATCACTAACACCGTAAAGCTTTTGGCCAGTAGCACGTACGATTGTCATAGCATTACTACTGTTAATTTTTATGTTACCCGTCCAAACACCCTTAACAAAACCGCCAGTTGTTCGTGGTGAAATCGAACTTGTCGAGTCGCTAAGTTCAATCGGTCCAGTAAAGTTTTCATTGACGTTACCGTTGCCATCATAAGCCGTTAATGAAACTTCAAATTCCTGACCAGCCACAATCTTATCCGATGACGTATTGACCGCAATATAGCCCAAAGGATTTGGAGTTACTAATATATCAGTCGACGTTGTTTTAGTAATTAATTTAGAAGTTTGGGTTGCGGTTACCTCAACAGAGCCGCTAGTTGGTTTATCAGCAGCCGTAAAGGTCGTCTGTGAACCACTATTTGAACTAACATCACCACCAGTGGCCTTCCAACTGTAAGTTAATTCATTGGAAGCTATTTCCTGATTATAGCGATCGACTGCTTTGACAGAGAATGCCAAGCTTTTTCCAGTTTCAATTGACGGCAAAATCGGAGCAATTAATAGTCTATCTAATTCACCTGCCCCATCACGACTGTCAGCCGTAATTCCAGGCAACGTCGTTACGATAACTGTTGCATAGCCGACTGCATCATCAACTGTCGCCATAATTGTGTTATTAAATAATCTGGTTGTAGTACCAGCCGTAAACAGGCCCTCGGTATTAATCACACCACCACCAGCCACGACAGACCAAGCAATCTTTGGTGATGCGATTGGATTACCATAGCTATCAAAAGCTTCGGCGGTAAATAATTGAGAGCTGTTGATTAATAACGTTGTACTTGAAGGCGAAATCTTGATTGACATTACCTTGGCTGACGACGCTGTAACATAAAAATTAACAGATGATGATGAACGGCCATCAACAGACGCATTAACAATATAAGTACCGGCTTTGTTGCCAACTGTAAGTGTCGACCTTGCAATACCATCCGTATCAGTCAAAACATTACTTGGTTTTAACGCAACACCAGTAGCATCAGGTGGCGATGAGTTAACGCTATAATCAATACTGACATCTTTTAGGTAGTTACCATACATATCGACCGCCCTAACAGCAAATGGCGTATTCAGATCCGATCCGGCCGTACCTACTTGGTTGGCTCCGCTTTCAACCGATAAGAATATCTGCTGAACACCAGCTTTAACTTGGAATGAATTACTTGGCGACTGCACCGAACCGCTGGTTGCAACTATGTTAACATTATCTCCTGATTGGGTAATTGTAACCGATCCAGACCATGTCCCATTGCGGAAGTTATCAGTACTGGATGGCGAGATTGTATTTGTCGTATCGCTTAAAATCGCCGACTTATCATAACTTGTGACCGTGTTACCATACGAATCGGCAGCTGTAATATTAACGAAGAATGCCGTTCCAGCTATTTGTGGTGAATTGATTTGACTAATAGTGAACTGGACTAAATCACCAGCCACAACATTTGCATCGACAGCCTTGCTAACATATCTCGAACCTTGCGATATGATTACACTGATTGAGGCCTGATTAATCTTGGTGGCAGCCGTTATTGATACCTCCTTGGTATCTGTACCAGTTGACGTACCTAACACAGTTGGTATAGACCAGGTATACGACAGACCGTCGATAATGTTACCGTATTGATCTTTACCATAGCCAATAATCTGTTTGGTCGTACCGACAGCCATAATCACTGGATCGGGACTGATCTCGGCTGAATAAAGTGGCGCAGGCGCAACTGTAAATTGGTCCGAGTCAGAGCTAATCGCATTGGAAGTAACCGTCATCTTATTCAAGCCACTCTTTTGAAAGGCGACTTGCCCAGTCCATGTGCCTGACGAAAATGGATCGGTCGTTGTCGGAACTATTCCGCCTAATACATCACTTAGAGTGACACTGTTTGTAAATTGAGTAGCTGTGTTGCCATAGACATCTTTGGCAGTAATTGTTACATATATTGGAGCGCCCGCAACAACATCTGGGATTGTCGTTATCGTAAAGTTATCCAATGATCCTGCGATAATCGTGACTGCAGCATCGGCCTGTTTTGTAATCGTACCTTGAGTCGCTCTGACACGAACAGTTCCAACTCCAGTTGCAGTGTTAGCTGTAAATGTTGTCGCCAAGCCTGAAGTCGGATCAGTTGTACCAACCGCACCAATTACTGACCAATCATAGGCAATATTGACGATAGCACTACCAAAAGCATCATATCCCTGTGCCGAAAAACCTTGGGACTGACCAGCCACAACAGTTGCTTTTGACGGCGTAATAACAACATGATCCAGTAAGTTTGAAATTACGTCAAAAGTATTCGACATACTTGAAACAGTTCCAGAAGATACCGTAATAACGTCTTGGGTATAGACCTGAGTAACTTGAGCTAAACCGCGCCAGACACCATTTGTAAAATTCATAGTTTGCGTAGGCGTCAACGAATTCGACAAATCACCCAACAAAGCCGTACCGCTAAAATTAGTTACGACGTTATCATATTTATCATAAGCAGTAATCACCATAGTAAACATCTCACGAGTTGGTTTGGGTGACGATATATCATCAAACTTAAACTTAGACAGTTGACCTGGATTGACTGTAACCATAATACTTGCACTAGCCGTCTGCCCGCCCTCTGTCGCTACGACATTAATATATGCCTGTCCTGCCTTGGTAGTAGAAGTTGCCGAAGTGACTTGAGTATTAGCAGGCGAAGCACCGACAATGTCCGTCGCGCTTGATGACCAAATATAAGTCACCCCAGTTGTAATCTCATTAGCATAAGCATCGTAAGCTTTAACTGTCAGTGGAGTCGTATTTTGTAAGTCCATCGTCAAATCACTTGGATCAATCGACACCAAACTCATCTGGTCAGGTTTAACGTTGAAGTTATTGGTTGTTCCAGTTTTACTGCTGGCGCCAGTAAAGACAATATTGACGCCATTGGCGGCTTTATAAACTCTAACCGATCCAGTCCAAACGCCATTAATAAAGTCGCTCGTAACAGATGGCGATATCATACCCCCTGAATACGTTAGATTGCCGCTAGTTGTATAAGACGTGATTGTGTTGTTATTTATATCTTTAGCTGTAATCGTTAAATTCAAAGACTGTCCAGCAATTGTTGTATTTACCGGCACTGGATCCATTGCGAAATGGTCCAAAACTAATGGCGCTAGTGTTACGGGTATTGAACTAGTCTTAGTATTCCCACTTTGAGTTACGCTGACACCTATCGTACCACTACCACTAACAGCACCTGTCGTATAGGTTACAGATGCACCCGTAGCTGGAATCGATCCAATCGTCGCTGACCAATTATAGGTCAAGCCAGTGATTGGGTTGTTGTATATGTCGTAAGCCTGAGCCGTCATTGAAGCGGTTGTGCCAACATTTTGATTTATAGCAGTTGGAGTAATTGCAACTCTTGATAAACTGCCAGGTACAACGTTAAAAGTACTGCTTAACCCAACAACAGTACCACTGAGTGTCGATAGACTAATTTTGTCATTGGTATACATCGAAACAACGCTAAATGTACCTGTCCAGGTACCGTTTGACAGTTGCGCCGAAGTAGGCGATATCGTTCCAGTTAAATCAGTTATATTAACCGTATAATTCGCACCCGTCACTACACCACCACCTTTGCTGCGAGCTGTAATTGTTGCTGTATTGGACGAACCAGCGATAATCGAAGCCGGAATTGTTGCAATCTGTAAACTGTAGGGAATAACCGAAACAGTCGAACTGACAACTACTGGAGTTACGCCCTGAGTAATCGTGACTTGAATTGATTGAGTACTAATATTGTCGGCGGCTGTAAAATTTGATGTCGCTTGATTATTTGTCGATAATATACCTAGGGTGCCCGGTATTGCCCAACTATATGTCAAACCAGTCGAAATTTGATTATTATATACATCAAAAGCCGATACGCTATAGGCCGTTACTGTACCGGCCATAGCTGTTAACGTACTTGGATTAATTGTCGCGTTATTTAACGGCGCCGGACTAACCGTAAAGCCATTACTTGATGATGTTATTGTTTGATAATTTAGCTTGATGTTATCAGTTCCAGCTTTGGTCAAAGTTACGCTTCCAGACCAGACACCACTAGTCATAGTAACGGTTGTTGGACTAACCGTACCAATTGTCGATAACAGATTAATATCCTGATTAAACGAGACAATGGCATTACCGAAACTATCTTTTGCAACAGCCGAAACCGTAAATGACGTGCCAGCAACTTGTGTACTAATCGTATTAATAGTAAAAGAAGCCAAAACTGACGACACAATAGTCGGACTATACGTCGTATCAACTAATCCAGTTACGCCATCTGGTGGCGTATGGTCTGAAATCGTGATAGTTGGATTACCAACAGTATTATCTTTGTAATAGAAATTGGCCGATGCCGTATTGGCTGGTAAGTCGACGTAAGTCACGCTACTAAATGGCGAACTTAATGCCGAAAAAGTACCTGCGCCAGAACTTGTTGTTAGATAAAAACGCGTAGAAGTACTTGAGCGAACCGCATTGCTACTGGCATCTGTCAATCCAACTTGAATGACGGTCGATGCTTGGCCGGCAACAATCGTCTGAGTCGAAGATAATACATGAATTGAATATGGCGGCGCCGTTGTAAATGAAGCAACGTTACTGTAAGCGCTCCAGGTTCGTGACCCATAGACATCGTATGATTGAACGCGCCAATAATATGTCATACTAGCCGTCAAAATATCAGTAGTTTGTAAAGTATATGTACCAACCGCGCCTAAACTATAGGTGTTACCAATAGTTTGACCACTCCAGCCAACACTTGAACTATTTTGATTAAAGGTTGATACGCCAACCGTAAAGGCGGCATCACGAGCAATTTGCACCGAATATTGCAAAGCGTCGCCATCGGGGTCAGTTGATGACATCACAAAAGTTGGCGTACTACTAACACCAGTCTGGCCACTGGTTGGAGTAGAGGTCGTAGGTTTAGCTGGGCCAGAGTTGGAATATAATAATGCCCGATTATTATCAGTATCAACCACATAAACATAGCCCGAAGTCTCATCTATCGCCACTGACGTAGGATTAGCCAACGTACTTTGCGTCGTACCAGCACTATTTGTTGTCATTGAAGATTGACCAATCACCAAATCTGCCGCTTGGTTATCAACCGAGATCACAGATTTATACATCAAAACTCGATTGGCACCTTTATCAACAATATAAACAACTCCGTTTGTCGATCCAGATATAATTCCAGTTGGCTGCTTTAACGACTGACTACTGGTAGTTTGAGCAGTTGACGTTGTCATGTTGGCCTGGCCAATCACACGGTTCGCAATTTGGTTATTGGCCGTAATCGCACTCGTCCAAACCAAGGCGCGATTATTGTCACTGTCGGCAACGTACAAATATCCAGTCGTAATATCAAAACTAACACCTCTTGGTGTATGCAGATTATGATTTGTTGTACCATAAGCCGAAGTTGTAAACCCAGATTGACCTAAGACATAGCTTGCCAATTGACCATTTGAAGTTGGCTTTGACGTCCAAATCAATACCCTATTATTACTACGGTCGGCAACGGCAACATAATTATTACTAGTATTAACCGTAATGCCTTCAGGTGACGAAAAAGTCGAGCGCGAAGCTGAGGCATTTGTATTAGTAAAATTTGATTGGCCTAATACCAAGTTTGCCGACTGCCCATTAGCACTAATCGCCGACGTGTAAATTAACACTCGGTTATTGCCCGTGTCACTAATGTACAACCTTTGGTTGACTTTGTCATAGAATAATCCAGTTGGCCCATTTAAAGTTGATTGTCCTGCCGTACTGCCTTGATTTGGTGCCGTAACTGAAAAAGATTGTTGACCAATGACATAATCTGCGTTCAAATCAACCAGGTTATTTGAAATATCCAAATTGAAGACTAAAACACGGTTATTATTTGCGTCGCTGACAAACATTTCATGATTAACGCTGTCGACCGCTATCCCCTGAGGGCTATTAAAACCTTTCTCTTGGGGGTTATTAATTGTATTGCCATAAAAGTCAACATCCGTGCCACCCGAAAGCTGTCCCAGCGCAAAAATTGCTGACTGGCCATTGCTTGATATCGAGGTCGAATATGCCATGATGCGATTGTTTTCAGTATCTGAGATAAGTATCATGCTACCATCGCCACTAACACCTGATGGATAATACAGATTCGATGGCGTTGCACCACTAGCGCTTGCCGTAAAACTAGTTTGGCCGATGACATAATTAGCAGCCTGGCCACTAGTTGTAACAGAACTGGACCAAATATTTACTCGATGGTTACCAGTATCAGCTACAAATAGATATCCATTATTGGCATAATAAACATCCTCAGGTAATTTCATACCAGCTGATGTAGTTGTCTGACCATTCGAGTAAAACCACGTCTGTCCCAATACCCTGGTGGCATTTTGGCCAGTTGTCGCGCTAATACTCCAAATCATTACACGACTGTTATTAGTATCAGCCACATAAATGTTTGTTCCGTCCGATGCAATGCCCGATGGTCCAGCTAACCCGCCCTGTGACAATGCCGCCCCAGAGCTAATTGTATCGGCTTGTCCTAAAATAGCCGTAGCAGCTTGCCCATTACCAGTTATCTGACTAAATACCATCACGCGGTTAAAATCTTTATCAGACACGAATAGTTTAAAACTAGCGCCATCACCGTTAGCGACGATACCATCTGGCGACAACATTTTGCTGGATGACACAACACCACTGGAATTTTTACTGACAAAATCACTGGCGCCAACAACATAAGTTGCAGTCGGATCACTGACAGAAATAGCACTAAATACCAAAACTCGGCTATTACCAGTATCTGTTATGTAAATATCGCCAGTTGTTTTATGAACATAAATTTTCGTTGGGTTATTTAATGAATTAGCAGCTGGATTGGCGGCACCTCGGTTTGGAGTTGTTTGTGAAAAATTTGGTTGTCCAATGACATAATCGGCCAGATAATCAATAAAATTATTACTGCTATCTAAATCATAAACCAACACACGGTTATTAACAGAGTCAACTACAAAAGCCTTGTGACGCGTAGCATCAATCGTGGCTCCAGATGGCTTTTGCATACCGACGTTCATTGGGTTGTTTGGCGTCGACGATGTATAGTTGACTGCCCCAGTAGTCAGCGTTTGACCAACGGCGTTAAAAGCATTCTGTCCATTAGTCGAATAGGCATTAACGATTGCCGGCGTATAAAAAACACCAAAAGCTAAAAGAATAACACCAACAACTAAACTGATTGCTGGTATTACTCTAATATTTTTTGTAGCGATCTTTATTTTCATTAATTTTCAACCAATCTGGTTTAATGTGCTAATGGAACTGTCTATTTTAACGAGTCAAGTAATGGGTCTTGGGGGTTAATAGCTGCTAAATCTTTTACGGCTGTCTTGAAATCATCTGTTGTTTTATCCTCCATCAAGATTGAAACCTTCAGCTCTAACAAAGTCACATTATTAGGATTACTTTTTACAGCTGAATCTGCAATAGCCATTGCCTCCGAGATTTTATTCTGTAATTTATATAGAATCGCTAAGTTAACATACGCCTGTGTATAGCCAGGATTATCCGCAATAACTTCTTTGTAAGTGCTAGCGGCTTTATCATAATTTTTCTGTTCATTATATATATTACCTAATATAATCTTGTAGTTTGGCTCTTTCGTTGCCGCATAAAGCTTTTCATAAGCGGGTAAAGCTTTTTCTAAATCACGTTTAGCAAGCATGGTCTGCGCATAGATTTTTAATCTCGCGTTATCAGTTGGAACAGGAAGGTTAGCGATTTCTTTAGCGGCATTATCATAGTCAGCTTTTTGATAAAATGCCGTTGCTCGAGCCCAGGCATTATCTGAATTAACTACATTTGCACGCCACACAAAAAAGCCGACTGATATGGCGACAATTATAACAATGATGTACCAGAATTTTTTTATAGCAGACACAATACTTTTTGATTTTGATTTTTTCGACTGAGACTGAGACGCAGTAGTCTCACTTGGCGCTTGGCCATCGTCAACTCGTTCGGTACTATTTCGTTCCATATTCCCCCTAATTTTTCTTTACGACACCCCTCGTACTATGACAAAATTGTATCAAAAATAACTACGATTAACAATAGCATTATAAAGGGGTCGCAGGTTCAAATCCACTCCCGTCGCCAATCCAAATAAAAACAACTATCAGCCGATAGTTGTTTTTATTTGGTTGCGGGGGCAGGATTTGAACCTGCGACCTGATGGTTATGAGCCATCCGAGCTAACCAGACTGCTCCACCCCGCGATACATATACCAGATTAACAGATATGATGGGCTATTGCAAGTAATCGGCATCGTAAAATAGCACAGGTAAGTCCAATGTCGGTTAATTTGTGGCAATAGACTGTGGCCGGTAGGCCAGCCGAACGCCACGTGCTGACGAAGTCACACGTAGAGTGTGCTATTGGAACAAAATAACCGACAGTGGACGGCAGAACTACTTAGCCTGAAATATTTTTATTATTATTGCCAAACAAAAAGTTAACCCATTGATCAAAATT
Source organism: Candidatus Saccharimonadota bacterium (assembly GCA_037141755.1). Classification (GTDB taxonomy): domain Bacteria; phylum Patescibacteriota; class Saccharimonadia; order Saccharimonadales; family Saccharimonadaceae; genus UBA1547. Next base: position 100,220 of record JBAXBX010000003.1, on the reverse strand, counting down.
ACTGATCTGCACTGGCTCGACTTTTTTTACCGTCGTAGCACTATCTGCATTTTTAGCCGCCTCAGAATTTGGTGGTAAAATCAGCACGCTCTCACCTGGCGTAACCAAACCTAACCGCTCACGAACCGCCAACTCTTTGTACTCGTCCGTCTGATAGTAGCGCTGTTCTAATTTTGCATTTTCGGTGTCCAGTTGCGCGACAATCAATTGCCTGGATTTGTCATCCAATTCTTTTTGCAAATTATAATTTCGCTGCATCACACCCAAACTGCCCCAAACCCAGCCAGCCGCAATCATAAAAGCAATTACAATTACGCCATTATTAAGCGTAAAATATTTGTGTCGCGCCAGATAATAAATTCGCCGAATGTTTATTTTCTTCATATTTTCCCTGCCATTATTATAGCCCAACAGATAATAATACGCTATAATAACAAAGTCGGGGGCGTAGCTCACCGGTTAGAGCAGGGTGCTTAAGAAGTACATTCTAACTCAATTTATCTTGATATGAATGGCCTTACAGGGCTATCTGAGAAGTAATTTTCAGACGATAATCTGTCAAATTCGGGGAAATCTTCATTCGTCTTACAGCGAACTGACAATCCCGAGCCAAGACTGTTATTTATAACAGAAAGGTGTAGAGACTAGATGGCAGACATCCTAATCCACTGTACAGCGGAAGGATGAAGGGATAGTCCAGCTTACAAATTCGAAAGAAGTTGCGAAAGTAATAGTAAGAGCATAACGCCTTGGTAGTCGGTTCAACTCCAACCGCCCCCACCAAATAAAAATAATCACTTAATTGGTGATTATTTTTATTTGTATGTTTTACGACTTTAAAAAACTAGCAATAAATAACACCTCTCGAGGAACGTCCTCCAAGATACGATACTAGTGTTTTCTATTAATTATCATTTTTCGATTTTTAGTATTTTCCTTAACCTATTGATATATGCAAATTCCCAAAATTTAAGGGCGCCTTTGCCAATAATCAACCGTGAAAACGCACGAAGAATATTGTTTTTAATTGTTACTTTGTTGACGTAATCAATCCGCGTTCCACCGTCAACTGGCTCTAAAAAAAATTGCTCATCTTCGATGGCAAGTTTTGATACGTTAATCGATTTAAATCCAACATTAGGCATCAATGTCGTCGTCATACCAACTTTAAAATTAATTCCAAAAGTATTTGTAGTCGCCTCTATGATTAGATTATTACCTTCCCTGCTGACAACTCTCATTCCTTTAGCGACTATCGGAAAATACTCAGGTGCCCTCTCGAAGTCTGAAATAATCCGATAAACATCTTCTACGGGAGCATCAATTATCCATGAACCTTGTAATACTTTTTCTTTCATAAGCTTTATCTTAACATATTAATAACACCCGTTTCAGTTCCTGAATTAAAATAGGCCCCGATTTGGAGCCTATTTTAATCGCAACTATTTAATGTTTGATTCTTTATACGAATCAATCGACTCTTTTATGCCTTGGTCGTACGGCGTAACTTGAAAAGCAGGGAAATGCTGGCGAAATTTAGCATCCGACATGACGTACTCATCATCAAATTGATAAGCCATTTCTTTTAACTCTTTAATTTGGCTCATAAATATTGCTAAAACGTTTATCAAAAACTTCGGCATAACTGACAATTTATATTGCGCATTAAATTCTTTGTTAAACATTTCCAAAACTTTAGCAACATCAATCGGCTGACCAACCGGCAAATGCCAAGTTTGGCCATAACAACTGTCATCCAGCGCCAATTCAACCAAAGCTCGGCCATTGTCTAGCGAATACGAATAAGTATGTTTAGCCGTCACCGATCCCAACCATTGTGGTGCCTTACCTGCCGCCATTCTGGTCAAAAACGTTGAGTAAAACAGCGTGTTAACAGCCCCAGGCCCATAAAAGTCAGCCGAACGTCCAATTACTGCTTTTACTTTACCGGTCGCCATCGCGTCCAGCAAAATTTGCTCGGTCACCTTACGTGCCTGACCCTTGACTGACGTTGGCTGTTTAGATGTATTTTCATCAAATGGCACCGGCAATGGCGCTGGGCCATACATGTAAATATTATCCAAAAATATCAGTTTAGCATTAGCGTCCGCACAAGCTTCGATTACATTGTTCATAATCTTTGGCCAATTCTCTGTCCAAACTTTACCAAAATAGGGAAGACCGATGCATAAATAAACATACTCCGCACCAGCAATCGCCTGTTTTGTTTGCCCAGCGTCCAACAAGTCAGCTTTGATAGTTTCAACACCCTTAACATCCTTGGACCTTTCAACTGCCTTGACTGGCAAGCCCCTAGCAATCAATTCTTTGACTACACCCTGACCAACCCCACCCGATCCACCTAATACTAAATGCATTCGTACTCCTCCATTTTGTTATTTAAACTTTTATAAACCAAATCCAAACCTTGAACAAATTCAGCCATTTTCTTCGAATCGATATCGCCAAACAAACCACCCAAAGATTCCTCTAACATAGGATAGATTCGCTCGATTAGTTCCTTACCGCTATCAGTCACAAAAATATTGCGGGTTCTTAAATCATCTTCATCCAGTCTAACTTCAATGTAACCTTTTTTATGCACAACTTTTACCATATAGCTGACGGTTGCCTCAGTTAATTGCAGCCAACTAGCAGAAAATTTTTGAGTATGACCAGGATTTTGATATGCACAAAGAATAATCAAAAATTGAGGAAAATTAATATCGCTGTAATCTTTAAAAATTCGATTTGACAGCGCGTCAATTGAATAAACAACAGCGTGTAATTTGTAACTTAGAGTATTCGACGGATCCATAGTCTCATATTACTTAGATATCTAAGTATTGTCAAGACATTATAAAAATATTTATATCAGCAGGTCTTACCCGACAATTCGTCCATTGTTTTTTTTCGTACCCGTAAATAGTACAAAGATAATCGCTCTTATGATAAATATTATCAATAACCCAATAATTACATAGTACGAATAACTATTCATCACAACGTCTTTTTCGTGAACCGTCGATAATATGTCAACCGAGTCGACATAGATGACCTCACAAGCCCCCGCACCGGTATCCTTGCGATCAGTACTGGATTTCCAAGTATTATTAACCATTTGCCCATTACTATCATTACCCGTAACCGACAAATTAACCAACTGGCCTGTTATTTTTACCTCATCACCAGGATTAATCGATTGTAATTTGTCTAACACGGCGCTACTTGTCGTGACTATATGACTATTAGAGATTTGAGGAGTATAGAATGTCGGACTATTATGAAATGAGTAATTACAAAACCTCTGGCTCTGTGAAAAACTTATATCAGGCGACACGTATGTTTTTTCTGATACATTTTTACCCCACACGATACACAAATCATACCGAATCGGTCTTTCAATATCTGTATCGGCTGGATTATAGTCATGCTTGCTAACAACAACACCCGTTATTGTGTAGTTAAAAAGCGGGTTAACCGCATAATCATAATTACCACTTTTAAAGCTAATCGAGTACGAATCATCAGAAGTGTCCTGAACGGGTTCGGCAAGGCTAGCTGAGGAAACGTACTTATTATCAACCAATATATTTTTTTGAAAATAGCTATACCCAAAAACACCAGCCGAAAACAACAATAATATTAATAAAAATCGGAAAATATATTTCACAGGTTTATTATATCAGTAATGCTAATTTAATATTACTGTTAAAATAACGACTTTAGCGTCTTGACGTTGTCTTCACTATCTAAATCATTTGCAAAAACATAAAAAACATACGCAATACGATTCAAGTCATCAGCTAACTTCATTTGAGGATTACGCTTTATCTTAATAGATTCCAACAATTTACTATCAATAATTGAATGTAAGGCTTCCTTTGACTGATTCCTTAATATAATCTCATACTCTTTAAGCTTTTTTTTATCATTATTTCGGTAGGGGCTTCCGTCTGGCCTTAAATAATTATCTTCAGCCCTATCAATTTCCAGACGAACGGCATACGCCTTTCGTGCAGCGTTAAATGCTACCTCTAACTGCTTTTTTTGTTCTATTTCGATAATTTCTAGATCCGTATTAGACTCTACGGGAGAAATGCCTCTATCATAATAGAACTCATCTACATTAAAGGGCTCACTACCATCTTGTTTACTATCCAACTCCTCAAGGACACTACGAGGAATGTCTTTCATAGTATAGATAGTATTAGTGGGCTTTTTTCTTTCCATATCAATACTTACTATTATAGAATATTGTTAGATTTTGGTCAATACTAAGTCCCAAGTTGCAAGACAATCCAAGTTTCAGAAATTATTCCGCGGGTGACATTGGGTGGACAGGTTATTAGCCAAACAAAAATGTCCCCGTAGGGACATTCTTGGCACCTGTTTGTTTGGTTTTACTATACTACCAAACGTGCTTATGTTGCAAGTACTAAATTAACTATTTTTTCTTTGATACTGTCAAGAAACCATTGCGTGGATTTTCTTTGACAACTCGGTCTGCTGGAAGATCAACTGGTTGACCTTTTGGGTTCTTTTCTACTTTTGCAAAAAAGTAGATAGTTTGTTGCTTGCCACCACGAAGAGTTACTTCGGTGCTGTGCAAGTAGTAAGTTACACCTTTAGAGTTTGTGTGCTTGAAAGCCATAATATGCTTATACCTCCTGTTAATACTATCCAAATGCTAGAGTACATTGCTATGCCCACTGTGTCAACGGTTATATACTCTTGTAGTGGTGACGAAGTACAATTCTTAAGATGACAACACCTATAAAACGCATCAAAATCATTATTAAAATTACTACACAAAATACTAACGACCAACCAGCAAAATCAGGTGACCACTGCGGTGACTCATAGGTATACAAGTACGGCCCCATGGGCAAATTTACCGAGCTAACTAGTTCTTTTCCGGAAGGAAATTTCGCCAATTCATCAGCGGTACACTGCACATAAACCTGCGACCAATAACTAAACTGTGGTGCACAAATTTCCTGAGCTTTTTTAAATATATTTCCATTCTCATTTGTGTAATTTGCAACCTCACTGAGTTGTGCTTTGTAGTCGCGATTATAGGTCGCTGCCAAAAAAACACCTTTATCTATATTGGTGTTCATATGAGCCGAAATATAGCGTTGTAAATCATACAACCTGCTTTTGGTTATGCTGTCATTTCCGGTTTTGTCCGCTTCGTAAACAGCTGTCCGGTGTTCAACCATGCCAATATTATTCAGTCTCAAAAAAGTCGCTGATACAAACCCCATCAAAACCAACAGTACTAATAACTGCCACGTTTTGACACGCTGTAGTTGATTAATACCTCGCTTTGCAATTTTCCTATTTACCACCGATAAAACCCACCTAACTATTAAATATAGTATATCACGAGGGACTATTTACGGTAGATGCGGAAGTGCGCTACGCCAATTAGTAAAACAAAGCCGGCTGCAAAGAAAAAGAACTTTCTAAGGCCTTCGACATCACCCAAGACAGACGTACAGGCCAATAAGACAACACAGGCGATTGCCGACCCTATATTTGCTACAACATCACTAAAACATAAATACAATATACGATGACCAGATAAGTCAGCCGTATCAAAAACACCACGCATAAACGCCATGTTGTAGCCCATAGTGGCAACTTCATTGGCAATATTAGTACTGACAATTGACGAAGGCGTGTTCACAAAAGGTCGAAAAGCATGCACTAATGCATTAGCCATTACGCTGATATTCAGTAAACTACCGCCTTTACGCCTGTCGATTAGCTTGCCATAGGCATAAGAAGCCGTTACAGCCGCTAGAATCGTCACAGATGATAGTACTCCTAATTTGACATAAACGTCCCAACCAACGCCAGGGAAGATGGCAATAACGATAAATAGACTCCAGACGATTCCAGTTGTAACATAGTCAAAACCAACGCCAGTTTGAGCAAAAATACTTAAAAACGTTTCGCGCCACGGATAGCCACTGTATTCAAGTTTTTGGCGAGTTCGTACCGGTTCGATTAATCGCAACAATGGCAAGGCCGAGACGGCAAATAACAATGCTGCCACCCATATTACAATCTGTAAACCAAACCAAAGAGCGATTAAGCCACCAACTATTGGACTAATGCCGATAGCTATTTTTTCAAGAATATTCATAAACGCAATTTCTTTACCAGCATGTTCGACATTTTTGACTTTTGAAAAGTCAATCATATAAGAAATGTGGTACATAGCGGCCGACAGCGCCATAAATACACCCCAAGCCACAATACTAGCTATGCCAAACCTGGATACTAACCCAAGTGCTGCCATCGCTGGCACATAAAGTAAGTTGCTAACCAAAATACCGTGTTTTGGACCAAAATGTGCCACAAAATAACTTGAAAGAAAGGTTGAAGGAATTTTGAGAATATAAAAATACAACCAAAACAACATAATAAATTGCAAATTATAACCCATCTCGTACAGATAGACCGATGTAAATCCAGACACAATATTCATCGCGATCACCCTGATGGTTCGTGAAGCATAAAGTTCAGCTATTTCATTAAACGAAGCATATCGCCAAAAATGACGACGCTCGATTAGCTTGTAAATAAATGATTTAATCATGTCTGTTTTTTATAAAATTATAATGCTTATTCTATTACAACACAGAAAGTCTCAAAGATGAAGTGATATACTAAATTCTATGAATATATATTTTTCTGGTATTGGTGGTGTCGGCATTGGTCCCCTGGCTGAAATCGCGCATGACGCAGGTTATGACGTCGTCGGTTCTGACTTAGAAGAGTCGTTAGTTACCAAAGAATTACAAAAAAAGGGAATTACCGTTAATATCGGCCAAGATGGCTCATTTTTACAATCCCGTTTTGACGAACAACCGATTGATTGGTTTATTTACACATCGGCCCTGAAGCCTGATCATCCAGAATTAGTTTTGGCGCGTCAACTTGGAATTCGCGTCGCTAAACGTGATGAGTTACTGGCATATATTATTTCTGACAAAAAATTAAAACTAATTGCTATTGCTGGAACTCATGGCAAAACAACAACAACTGGCTTATTGGTGTGGGTTTTACAACAATTAAATATCCCTGTCAGTTACTCAATTGGTACAACAATTAGTTTCGGACCAAGCGGTAAATTTGATCCAGCTAGCCAATATTTTGTTTACGAATGTGATGAATTTGACCGTAATTTCTTAAATTTTAAACCTACCCTGTCCATTATTACCTCTGTTGATTACGACCATCCTGACACCTACTCTACTGAAAATGAATATTTGCAGGCTTTTCACCAATTTGCTGGCGATAGCGAACAAGTTATCGCTTGGGACGATCAACATGGTGAAATTTTTGAAGATTTATACCAAGTTAGTTTGTTGCATCAACTCGATATCAATGCTTCCTTATCGATTGCTGGCGATCATAACCGCCGCAATGCCACGTTAGTCCAAGAAGCTATAAAGCGCCTTGGCATACTGAAAAAAACGGACGATATTATCGCCCACTTCCCTGGCACCGACCGTCGAAACGAAAAGCTAGCCGACAATTTGTACAGCGACTACGGCCATCATCCAGTTGAAATTGCCGCCACACTACAACTAGCGCGCGAATTATCAGACCACGTTGTATTAGTTTATCAACCACACCAAAATATCCGCCAACATGAAATCCGCGACCAATACACTAACCAATTCGAACTGGCCGAAAAAATATACTGGTTGCCAACCTATTTGTCACGCGAAGATCCCAATCTGCCAATATTAACACCTGTCGAATTGATCCAAAATATCACCAACAAAGATTCTATCCAAATAGCCGAATTTAATGATGAATTGTGGAATAATATCCAAACAGCCCGCAGTGCAGGTAAATTAGTTTTAGGCATGGGTGCCGGTAAAATAGACAGTTGGCTACGCGGACAACTAGCTAAAGATTCTAGTTCGTAATTACTGTCAGTCCCAAAGCATCAGGACTAAGTGGGTCACTACCAAAGGCATCAATTGACTTGGTTTTAGTTGCTTGTCCTGCATATAGGGTTTTAAATTCGCTGATAGTTGACTGGTTGATTACTCCACCTGCTGTGTAGTTTTGAAAATCGCTATCATCAGTCACAGCCTGAGACCGAACACTTTGATAGCCTGGACGACTTAGATCTAATTGAGCTGCACCACTACTGTTATATATCGCCATACTAATGATCACTAGGATAATCGATATTATCACCGACATTGTAATCATCAATAAAAATCGGTGTTTACTGCTGGCTGAAAACTCATGGACTGCTGCAATTACTTTTGAGTCTTCCATGATTATTTACCTCCAGATGTAGCTGATTGATAATCTTTTTCAAACTTATCCAACGCCAACTGATATTGGTCGATATATTGATTTAGTTGCAATACATCGGTGTGGACCTGATTGCGTTTGTTACGAGCTGATGCCACAGCGTCATAAAAAACCACTGGCTGATTTGAGCAATCAGTATTAATAGCCAACGACAATTGCTGTTCGTAGTCTATATAATCTAATCTAAACTTATCCAACGCTTGTCCATATGAGACTGTAGCGGCGACTAATTCACTGTTATTATACCTATTATTACTTGTCCTGCTATTGAATCTTTCCATTAGTTTCGTTGACATTGATTCATATATCTGACCCCTGTTAACGCGGAGTAATGCGTCGCTAACATGTAACTGATTTAAAGTGCTTTTCGTCGACAAACAGCTACTACGGATTAGCTCAATTTGCTGATCGGTCATCGATGCACCTTCAGCTGAAGCACGCAACAAACCTAAACTGCCAACAATAATGGCAGAAATCATAACAATCATTAACACTTTTTTTGATATTTTCATTCTTATCTATTATCCACTGGTTGGGCCTATTTGGTCAATCGCACTTATTTTATTGAAAATTATAATTTTGCAACTGGTTAAGATCCAAATTCGAACCACCCGTACTTGGAAGCATATTCTGCAACATCTTATCGAGGCCACCATTTTGTATTAATTGATAAATTTCATAAACCGACAAAGCAACTGTCACAACAATGACAATTATTATTACTGACGTGAATATTGCCACTGTTTGATTGGCGAACTTTTTATATTTGACTGCATCAATTAGTTCGTTACCTTGTTTGTCGCGCATACGACCAGACATAATCAACGATAAATCTATTACAGCCCAAATACCTAGACCGCCCAGTGTAATCAATTTTAGAATACCAGTCCAAATCTTGCCTAAATAAAACCTATCGACACCAAAAACACCCCAAACAAGACTCATGAAAAATGCCGCCAAAAAATGCCGCTGTTTATTAACAGCGACAATTTCTGGCGGGTTCACTACGTTACCCAAAGTAGTGTTTTCGTCCATAGTTACGGAGTTAACCTGTTTATATCGCGTGGGAACAAGCAGGCTTCTTTGACGTTAGCCAGACCGATAGTTTTTTGAACCAAGCGATCAACACCGAATCCACAACCACCATGCTTAGGTAGACCATATTTAAAGGCTTGCAAATAATACTTAAAGCCTTCGTGTTCAACGTCCAGACCGGCTTTTTTCATCTGTTCAAGCATTTTTTCGTAGTTGTTTTCGCGTAGCGGTACAGTGGCAACTTCAAGACCGCGCAACAACAAGTCGCCCCACAGTACTGTTCCGTCTTCGACATCTAATTTGTGATAAAATTTGCCAGCTTCGATCGGGAACCTGACAGCATAAACCAAATCAGTACCTAATTGTTTGCGAGCATAATCACTAATCCAACGCTCTTCGTCAGGAATTAAATCTTTTTCCTGCGTCGTGTCAGTTTTAGTTGCCTTAGTATACATTTCGTGAATTTGAGCAATTGTAAAGCGTGGTACTTTACCGTCTTCAGGCAATTTTAATTCAGGCGCATTAAGTGACTTCAAATCGTCAGCATGCTCTTCATAAACACGCTTCAAAACGTATTGTGTCATACTGCCCACCATATCTAATACTTCGTCATGTCCTTCGACAAAGCCCATTTCAATATCCAACATCGTTAGTTCGGTCAAATGGCGCGTCGTAGCACTTGGTTCGGCCCTGTATGAATGCCCGATTTCAAAAACGCGTTCGTAAGCGCCAACCATAATTTGCTTAAAAAATTGTGGACTTTGGGCCAAGGTTGCAGTCTTACCGAAATAATCCAATTTGAATACTTCTGAACCACCTTCAGTAGCTTCAGCTAGCAGTTTTGGTGTATCAATCTCAACAAATTCCTGTCCGCGCAAAAATTCGCGAATATAATAGGTCAAATCTGCCCGAATTTTAAATATTTTCTGTTCTTGTAGGTTACGAATATTCAATACACGAGTATCAAACAGTGTTTCCAAATGCTCGGATTTATGTGAAATTGGTTTATCGACTTCAATCAGCGGTTCGTCAGTTACTGATACTTCAACCACTACTTTAACATCGTGAAGTTCGGCCCCGCCTGGCGCACGGTCATCAGCCACAACTGTACCAGTCAAAGCCAAAACTGTACCAATGTGTAGCCCGCGTAATTTTTCGATTTCATCTTTGTCTTCAATTAAAGTCTGCGCCACACCGCTGCGGTCGCGCAATGTAATAAAGTTGAGTCCACCCATTAGGCGTTTTTTGTGCAACCAGCCGTTAATAGTGACGGTCTGACCAATCTTTGATGCTAGTTCTCTAGTCAATGTTCGTGTCATAATCTGTTCCTCTCGTTAGTTATAATGAAAGTGTGGCTGTCTGGGGTCGATAGCACAACTAGCACACCGGCTAGTTGCCGACCCGTTGGTTATTATCGCCGTTTGACCACTTCATTATCATCTTGAGGTCTATTCTAGCACTTACACCTCTTTAAAACCAGACTAATTTAGTTATGGCCTTAAAACTCCCTCGGGCGTCAATTGAATTGTCCTATTTCCCATTTCCCAACCCCCAAACCCGCCCAAGAATTGACTACCTTCCAGCAACCGACCGTAAATTATCATGATCATCGAATTCATCGACAATCTTACGACCAAACAAGGCTTCAATTACGTCCTGCAAGGTCAGCAGACCAACTGTTTCGCGGGCTTCATTAACCACGATCAACAAATCATCATTAGTGCTTAAAAACGCCGCCAGTGCCTGATTTAGTGTCTGATTATCACGAATGTAATAAACGCTAGGCTCCATCGCCTTTTCAGCCGTCACCGAGCGTTTGACGTCCAGTGTAAACAACCTATTAAGATGTAGTATCCCAATCACATGGTCGATATCTTCACTAATAACCGGCAAACGTTTGTGCCCTAATTTATGCAAATCATTTAAAGTTAGCGGACCTAAGAATTCTGTCTTTTCGATGCTGACAATTGCATCACGCGGCGTCATAATTTGACTAACAATTTCATCATTAAACGACAGTCCATTAACAATCAGATTCTTTTCATCTGCCGTCAATGTATCCATCGATTCATTAATGATATCTTGAAGTTCAAACCTTGAACCCAGGCGTTTCGTAATAACATCAGTCTCTGATACATTACGAATCAGTTTAATTACAAATGGGACTTTGGCGATAAATTTTATAATACTTTTTTCGATACGCTTATATATTTTCGCAGCTAAAGCTTTAATAAATTTTAATCGCGCCACAACACCATATTCCAGTGCCACAACAACAACTACAACTACGCCAACCAGCCAGCCATAGGCCATCACACCTACTAGAGCTATTGTTACCAACAATAATGCAACCGCGACGCGCTGCAACGACATAATATCGTAAGCGTACTCTTCGCGTTTTAATTCTCTTTTTGCCTCTCGATCACCACTGCTTGATCGATGTTGCAATTCAAACAAACTATATTCACTTTGAATTGGACGCATCGCTGTCACAATCAGCAATATCATAATTAGAATAAACAATAACACCACTAATAACGTTGTCATATTATCCCTATTGTACATTATTAATCAGACCAAAGCATTAACTCGGTAAGTCACCCCTTTGGACCTGTTAAATAGTTGATATTTTTGATACAATATATACAGAAGTTTATTAGAGGGAGAATCTTTTGAGTAATAAAAGTTGGATTATATTTGCAGTTTTAACGATAGGGTTATTAGCCTCGTTAGTTATGTTTTCGGACAGTTCACGCGTAGATGTCAGCAAAATTGACCAGACCAACATTCAAACCGCCAACAGCCAAGATGGTAATATCGGTGACCATATTTATGGAAAAACAGGCAGTAAAGTAACTTTGATTGAATATGGCGATTTTCAATGCCCAGCTTGCGGAAAAGAAAATCCTCGCATTATGGCATTAGTCGAACAATACAAAGATCAGTTACAATTTGTCTTCCGTAATTTTCCGCTTACAACACTACATTCGAATGCCAAGGCAGCAGCTGGTACAGCCGAAGCCGCTGGATTACAAGGCAAATACTGGGAAATGCACGATAAAATTTATATAGCACAGGCCGACTGGTCAGATTTGATTGATAGCAAACGAACTGATTACTTTGCTAATACCGCTAAAGAACTTGGTTTAGATTTAACTAAATTCAATGCCGACCTAGCCGGTACAACTAATTCAACATCAATTACAGCTAAGATTAACTATGATTATTCACTAGGCAAGCAAGCTGGCGTCGACAGTACGCCATCATTCTTCCTTAATGGCAAGAAGCTAGAGACAACTGTTTGGGGCAACGATACGGCCTTCAAAACAGCCATAGATATTGAACTGACTAAGGCTGGCATCGCCTTACCGGTCACAACAACAAAATAGAATAGTACTTGATAAATAAAAGAACACCCCGGTGCCTTGGGGTGTTCTTTAGTTTTTTTGTAAGTCTCAATTGAGACTTGGATTTTGAATCAGAAGACTCTGATTCTACTGTGCAATATACAGCTGCCATTCGGCAGGCACCACATCCACTGCTATCTTTTTGCGTCTTGACGACACAAATTCGACGGCTATTGGCATGTGAACTCTCCTTGTACTACGTACAATCTCACGCGCTCCGACCTTTATTTATTTAGTTTCGGCGCGAGATACATAAACTACAATATCAAACCTGGCTTGATACGTCAAGATAAGCGTTATACATAACGCTCGTGTTTCCTATAATAGAACGTTTTAAAACAAAGCGCAAGAGGTATTTATTTACTTTTTTTGAAAGCTTTCAAAGTCTCGACATGCAGGTTCATTTGGGCAATAAATTCTTCCAGTTTTGACTCTTGTAACAGCATCAATACACCTTTGACTGGCGATCCAACAACGTACAATCTGTCGCTGGTATTAATCCCCAGTTCTTCGCGCGCCGAAGCGGGTATAACAATCTGGCCCTTGGTGCCAACAGTTGCCGTACCATATAACTTTTTATCTTGCATATATACTTATCGTATAATAGTATGAAATGTATGTCAAATATTCACTTGGGGTTTGCGAGTTCCATCTTGGATTTCGCCAACTAATTCTTCAATCACATCTTCCAAAGCAATGATGCCGACAACCAAACTGTTGTCATCAACCACCTTAGCTAAATGTGAACCAGACCGCTGCATAACTTCCAGTGCTTCACGTAAAGTAGCGGCAATCTTAACACAAACTAAGGGTCTAATTAAATGCGTCGCCAACGGTTCGTCATATTCATTATCCGGAATACGCAAGATATCCTTCAAATGGACATAGCCTTTTAATTGTTTGCTTTTGCTAATAACTGGAAAACGTGAAAAGCCAGTTTGGCTAGTCAAACGTTCAATTTCGGCTGGCGTTGGTTTGGATGACGTTGCGATGACTTTATCGACAGGCACAATGATTGATTGCAAAATAACATCATCAAAATGTAGTGAACCCGACAATAATTGTTCTTCTTTAGAACTAAGCAATCCTTCATGTAATGATTCTTTAACAAATCCAGCCACTTCATCGCGTCCAAAACTGCTGGCCATTTCTTGACTAGGCTTTAGGCCGACTAGTTTTAATGTGCCATTAGCAACTGCGTTTAAGATTATAATCAATGGTTTTAATAAATTAACGATAAAGACCAGTGGTGGTATTAGCAGCAATGCAACCTTGACTGGTGATGCCAGTGCTAAGTTTTTTGGCACCATCTCACCGATTACAACATGAATGTAAACCATTGTCATTAAGGCAATAATCAATGATACTGGATGAATCAAAAGTTCGGGAATCCCCATATTTTGAAAAGGTTGCACCAACAAATGTGCTACCAATGGTTCGCCAATCGCACCAAAAACTAGCGAACATAACGTCACGCCTAATTGAGCACCAGCCAACATTAATGAAACCTGTTCCATAGCTTTTAAAGATATTTTAGCGGATATTAAACCCCGAGCCGCTTGTAATTCAATACTACTTCGTCTGGCTGAGACCAAACCAAATTCGGCGCCGACGAAAAATGCATTACCAATTAACATCGCCACAGCTAGAATAATCGACATACCTAAACTCATAATTTAACCTCGGTCATTTCAGCCTTGTTTACAATCGACATTCGAATGCTATCCACCCTGTGACTATCCATGCGCTCAACTTTTAATTTAACAGCTATGTCACTGCCGTCATGACTTACAGCCGCCGAATAGACAACGTCTCCAACCCTAGGCATACGTTCCAAATCATAGATTATTAAACCAGCAACCGTATCGGAATCCTCGGCTTCTGGTAAAATAATGCCGATTTCTTCGCTAATTTCGTCAGGGCGTAATAGTCCCGAAAAAGTCCAACTACCATCAGATAGTTTCGTCACAATAGCCTTATCTCGGTTTCGGTGACGATCATGTTCATCTGTCACCTCGCCAACTAATTCTTCAAACAAATCTTCTATTGTGACAAGCCCGTCAGTACCACCAAATTCATCAATCACGATTGCCATTTGCAAACCACCAGCCCTTAAGGCGTCCAAAAGTGCCTCTAGTTGAATATTTGACGGCACCATTAACGGCTGCTGCATGATTTGACCAACCAAAGTTGCTTCACGGTCTGATTTAGCTACACTGATAGCGTGTTTGATGTGAATCACACCCACAATATCATCAATGTTTTTACCGTATACAGGAAAACGCGATAAACCACTTGATTTAGCCATTTTCAAAACATCCGTAGCTGTAGCGTCAGTTGATATAGCCTGCATTCTGACCCTTGGCGTCATAACTTCAACGGCGGTCAAGTCACCAAATGACAATGACCTTTCTAGCATCATAGCAGTTTCTTTGGGCAACGACCCTTTTTTAGCGGAATGCCTAACCAGTGATAATAGTTCGTCAGCCGATCTAGCCGAGGCTAACTTTTCAATTGATTTGACGCCAAATTGTCTAAGAATAATGTTAGCACTACCATTTAAAATATTGATTGGCATTTTAATAGCTCGGGTAAATATTTGCATCGGTTTTTGAATAAATTTTGCAACCATTAATGGATTTGTTATCGCCAGATTCTTTGGGACTAATTCCCCAAATATCATCGTAGCAGCAGTTGCAATCGCAACACCAAAACCAACTGATATGACCGCCAGTGCGTCACCAGTTAGCCCTATTTCTCCAAGTGGGGCTTTCAGTAACGAGGCAATCGCTGGTTCTGCCAAAAAACCAATAATTAAATTTGTAATCGTAATACCAACTTGTGCACCAGATAATTGAGTCGATAATAATTCTAGAGCCTGTTTAAGTCCGATTGCATTAATACCACCTTTGGCAGCTTGCTTATCAACAGTCGCTCGATTAACAGCAATCAATGAAAATTCGGCAGCTACAAATAGCCCACACAGGGCTATTAAAATGATTGAAATCACTAAATATATCAACTCGGTCATTATATAAGGTGTTAATATCAAAATCTAATACTAAACACGTTGCGGTTATTGTAGCAGATTTTGTTGTAATTGTTAAGCCTCATATCTATACACGTCTGGTGTTATAATATATTCATGAAACAAAGCATTAGTATTAAAATCAACGCCTGGATAATATGTGCCGTTCTGTTAATCGCCAACTTAGTAACCATTGGTTTTTGGCAGCCGTGGAATAACAATTCAGTTAGCAGTCGAACGATCGCCATCACTGGATCAACCACAATTCAAGCCGAACCTGATCAATTTGTATTTAACCCTTATTATCAAAAAGAAGGTACTGACAAAACCGCTATTAATACCGAGTTAAGCGATTTGTCAAAAACTATTGTTGAAAAGCTTAAAGCATTAGGCGTAAGCGATTCAGCCATTAAAACTGACGTTAATTCTTATGAATACAGTATCTATTACGGCGGCACGGGCAATTCGACAACTACACTGTACATCACAGTCACTTTGACAGATAAAACTTTGGCACAAAAAGTCCAAGATTATCTAGTAACAACATCTCCAGTTGGTTCAATCACGCCCCAGATTTCATTTTCAACCAGCAAACAAAAACAACTTGAGTCGTCAGCGCGAACAGACGCCTTGAATGATGCCAAGACCAAAGCCGAAGCCAGTGCTAAACAACTTGGCGCCAAACTCGGTAAAGTCACCAAAGTTAGCGACAACACCTCTGGTGGCATTACGCCAATGCCGTGGTTAATGGATTCATCGGTTAAATCATCGGCTGATTCAACCAGTGGCTCAAGTGCCAGTTCATCATACTCTATTCAACCAGGCCTCAATGATTACGGATTTAGCGTCGAAGTCACTTACGAACTAAATTAATCATTCCCAGCTGAAACCAGTGTGCCCGAAATGGCCCCATTTGGCAGTTTCTTCATAAATTGGCTTTTTCAAATCAAGCGATTTAATAATACCGTTCGGTGTCAAATCGTAACCCTCAACTTCTTCTTGAATGCCATCAATAATAACCGATGCCTCAAGCGGTTGGTCGTAACCAATAGCGTATGCCAGGCGCACAAAGACTTCAGTCGCATGACGCTTTTTCAAGTAATCAACCGCGATTTTGCGAGCAATATAGGCAGCTGATCGGTCGACTTTACTAGGGTCTTTACCGCTAAACGCCCCGCCACCGATTGGAATACGTGGTCCATAATTATCAACAATTAATTTGCGCCCAGTTAGTCCCGCATCGGCTGCAAAACCACCAATTTGCCAATCACCTGCTGGATTAATATGATATGCAACTTCATCGTATTTTGCCAAAGGTTCGTTTGTTAACCAATTCTTGACTTCAGTTAATAACTCTGACTTTTCGGCATTTTGAAAACTTGCCACAATGCTAGCAATCTTGTCACCTTCTAAAGTAACCTGAGTTTTACCGTCAAATGGCCATTTTTTGTAAATATATTGATTCAAACGACGTGATAATACGGTTTCGAGCGGCAATAATTCTGGCGTTTCATTGCAAGCATAGCCAACCATAATTCCTTGATCGCCGGCACCACCAATATCAACACCCTGAGCAATTTCAGGACTTTGAGCGGCGATATGTTCAATAACTTCAACTTCACCTGCTAGACGTTTAACAATCGCCGTGACGTCAATATTTTTGGCCAGCGACGTGACTTCGCCAGTCACAAAGACAACGCCATGTCCACCAGCTACATCAACACCAACCCTAGCATTAGGGTCTTGAGCCAAATGAGCATCCAAAATTGCATCAGATATCTGATCACAGATCTTGTCGGGGTGCTTTGGTGATACACTTTCGGCGGTTCTAAAATTTGACATAAAAATAACTCCTTTTTACAGTATCTCGACACCCGCCGGTCAAGATAAAAGGAGTTTTCGTTGCGCCTACAATTATCTTTCCCATATGGGCTAGAATTGGCACCGCTTTCGTTTTAAAACGAATGGTTGCCGGCAGGTCATAAAGCTAGTTCTCTCGCTGCACTCTGGATACTAATTAATTTAATGTACTAGCAATTATTATATCGTGGTTGCTTAGTCAAAGCAACCTAAAGGCCGTATCTGGCACGAACTTGATCTTTGTTGATGCCATTGGTTATATTCGTGTAGCCCATGTTCTTCATGATGTGCGCGCTAACACCTGATCGACTGCCCGAACGACAATATAAAATTATCTCAGCGTCCTTTGGAATATCATTTAGTTTTTTGTCACCGGCCATCAATTTTGACGGTGGTATATTAATTGCACCTTTGACGTGTCCAGTTGCGAATTCGAATGGTTCACGTACATCTATAATAACTCTGTTCATATAACTCCAATTTTATTTATCTTTGAATCTATTTTAATGTAAATGGTTTACATTAGCAATAATATTTTATATAATATTATCTATGGAAGACATCGCAACACCCGAAAGACAAACTAAATATTGCCAATCGATCGAGCAGACTCTTCATGCACTTGGCCATGCAACAAATGCCGAAATTTTACTTGCTTTGCGTAAATCGTACCCTGACTTAAGTGCTACAACTATACATCGTGCTACCGTCAGATTGGCATCACGCGGCAAAATCGCTATCGCTCCAGCCGATAACAGCGGATCAATGCGTTATGACTCCAACACAAAACCGCACGACCACTTTCAATGTTCAGTTTGTGGCCGATTACATGACACCGACATCAAAGACAAAATTATTCCAATTTTAGAATCAACAATTGATGGTTGTAGTATTTCAGGTCAATTATTAGTTACTGGCGCTTGCAAAAAATGTACGAAAGGATATAAAAAATGAAACCGTTAATAATCAGCTTGGCGATAATCCTAGGAGTTGGCGGCATGTTATTTGTCGCTCAAAGTAACAGCACTAAAACCACAGTACCAATAATGACAATCCAGACCATTCAAACTGACATAAAAAGTGGCGCTCAATTAATTGACGTCCGAACGGCTGATGAATATGCCGCTGGGCATATTGACGGTGCAATTAACCTGTCGCTGCAGGATATGCAATCAGGCACAATGCCAAATATCACCAAAGACAAAACAATTTACGTCTATTGTCACACTGGTAATCGATCAGGCCAAGCCACGACAATTTTAAAAGCATCAGGTTATAAAGTCACCGACTTAGGTGCCATCACCCACGTTCAGTCACTGGGTGGAATTATTAAGTAAAAGGAGAAAATAATATTATGAAGATTACAATTTACAGCACCGAACGTTGTCCATATTGCGTTATGTTAAAACGTTGGCTAGACGAAAAATCAATTGAGTATACCAATTACAATGTCGACCAAAATCCAGTCGCCGCCCAAAACATGGTTCGATTAAGCGGCCAAATGGGTGTTCCATTTAGTACCGTCGAATATGGTGATAATAAAATTGAAAAAATTCTTGGTTTTGACCGAGCTAAATTTGAAGCTGTTTTTAAAAACGTGTAGTTACTTTTTGCTAGCGTAAAATTTTTTCTTCATAACCTCAGCCAACAGTAAATAAATTAATACGAGACCTATTAAGCTACCGATTTGCGTATACGATAATAATCCGAAACGGAATATTGTACGGATTGGTAATAATATTGCCAAAAACGCCGCTAAGATAACAAGTGACGTGCTAGCAACTAACATCTTTGAAGGGTAGCTTTGTTTGAATGGAATTAGTTTTGTGCGAATGACATAGACGACAAATACTTGTGTCATCATAGATTCCAAAAACCATCCAGATTGAAAAGTTGATTGATCGGCACGAAAAACAAACAGTAATAAACCGAATGTCGTAAAGTCAAATAACGAACTAAGTAATCCGTAAGACCACATAAACTTTTTAATGTCGGGGATGCTTAATGTGTGCGGTTTTAACACTTCTGACTCATCAACATTATCCAGCGGAATCGCAAATTGTGAAGTATCATACAACAAGTTATTAAGTAAAATTTGAGTCGCCAACATTGGTAAGTATGGTAAGAATAATGATGCACCAGCCATTGAAAACATGTTACCAAAATTAGAGCTTAGGCTCATTCGTAAGTACTTCATTGTATTAGCAAACGTCTTACGGCCTTCAACTACACCATTAACTAGTTCGTGTAAATCTTTACGCAACAAAATAAAGTCAGCCGCGTCTTTGGCGACGTCAACCGCATTATTAACAGATACACTGACATCGGCCGCGCGCAAACTTGGTGCATCGTTAATTCCATCACCCATATAACCTACAGTATGACCATTTGATTGCAAAGCTTGAATAATTTGCATTTTTTGTTCAGGATTAACCCTAGCAAAAATAGTTGTTTTTTCAACAACTATAGCAACCTCACGAGATGATAATTTGTCGATTTCATCACCGGTTATAATACCGTCTATTGGCAAATTAATATCACGCGCAATCTTTTCGGTAACGTAGGCATTATCACCAGTGATTATTTTAATACTAATGCCCATGGTGCGCATACGCTCCAGAGTCTCAGATACTGAGTCTTTGGCTGGGTCCAAAAACGCCAAAAAACCATAAAATGACAGCTTATTTTCATCATCTGGTTCGTAATGTTTTTCAGGACCAATCTGTTTAGACGCAACTGCCAAAACTCGAAAGCCATCACGACTAAGTTGATCATAAGTCGACTGGATAGCTTGTCTCAATTCATCATCTAAATGAACATTACCAGGCCCATAGGTTGTTGATATTTTCAAAACCTCTTCGGGCGCACCTTCAACAATCAAAAAACGTTGCTGTTGGTGATTATGGTGCACTACAACAGCTTCACGTTTGCGTTCAAAGTCAAAAGGAATCTCGTCAACTTTTTCAAACATTGAGATATCAACGCCAGTGTGCGCTTTGACTGCACTGTCGAGAGGATTTTTGAAACTAGTTGAAAATGAGCTTGCTAAATAGCCTAATCGTAAGACTTCATCGGAATCATTATTTTTGCCATCGACATATTTAACCAATGTAATTTTATCTTCAGTCAAAGTACCGGTCTTGTCGGTGCACAAAACATCCATACTGCCAAAGTTTTGAACGGCTGATAATTGTTTAACTATCACACCTTCTTTGGCCATTTTTAGCGAGCCTTTTGTCAGATTCAACGTAATAATTAGTGGGAGTAATTCAGGCGTTAAACCGACCGCCAAGGCTAAGCTGAATAGTATAGACTCCAAAATGTTACGTTGAAACAAAACATTGATTATCAATACAAAAACAACCAAGAAGAAGGTGATTTTGATAATCAACAAACTAAATTCTTTAATTTCGCGCTCAAATTCAGTCTCACGTTCGGCTGATTGTAAAGCTTCGGCAATATGAGCAAATTTGGTCACCTTGCCTGTTTTAACAATGCGCATGATACCTGATCCACTAACAACACCACTGCCCATAAAGACTTCAGCGTCAACCGGTTTACCCTGAGGAAATGACTCACCGGTAAGAGCAGCCTCATTGGTGAATAGATCTTTCCCATCAATCATAATTCCATCAGCTGGAATTACTTTTCCGGCCGACAAAATAACAATATCGCCTGGTACCAATTCACTAACGGCAATTAAGTGTTCTTTATCTTCACGAATGACGTGTGCTTTGACACGTACTTTATCCTTTAGTGCTTCGGCAGCTTGTTGCGAACGATAGGTATTTAAAAAATCCAATCCAACGCTTAACATCACAATAGCAATGATGATAAAAAAACTAGCCTTATCACCAAAAAAAAGTGATAGAGTTGCGGCTAATATCAAAATAATGACTAGCGGATTTTTAAACCGAGCCAAAAAAGCCAATAATGCCCTACCCCTGCCTAAATCGTCCTGTAACTCATTAGGCCCATACTGTTTACGTAACTTTTTTACTTCTTTAAACGTTAGACCTTTAATCATAAGTACTATTATAGTCTAAATTATGATTCTTGCTTCATTCCTTCGATTTCGTGCAGCCAAGACTTCAACATACCTGTTATTTCGGACTCTTTGACAAATCCAATTAGCTTTTTGCCTTTTGAAATCACGACCAATTGATCGCCTTTTTCAAGTTTTAATTCTTCGCGAGCTTTGGCTGGGATCACAACTTGACCACGCTCGCCGACAGTTGTGACACCCCAGATTTGTGGTTTATCGTGAAACATAATTATTAAGCCTTTGCCTTCGAAGATTTTATTTTTTTATCAGCCAAGTTTTTCTCAAAGTCAATATGTGTGCCATCAGGCAACCAAATTGTCGAGATTAAGGCAATAACGCCAAATACAATTGCATAGGCCAGTGACTCTTTGTTGGCTGAAGTTACAGACTGATTGCTGATACTGGTCATTTCTTCGCCAATTTTCGCCATTTGACTGAAGTCAATCGGTTGACCACTATTCCCAACATTGGACGACTTTTCGGCAATTAACTGACCAATACGCTTTTGGATAGCAGCTTTATCACTGGCTCCAGAAGCCTGTTCGGCTGCAACCTGAATTACAATTCCCTTTAAGTCATTTGGTATAACAGTGCTACTGTTTATGCCACTTGTTATATTAGCCGCAGCCACCGTTAACATGACTGAACCAATAACCGCAGTACCCAAAGTTGATCCAATCTGACGTAATGTGTTGTTAACACCCGATGCTTCGCCTGATTGCTCGGCTGAAACAGCTGACAACGCCAAGTTACTGATTGATGACATCATCAACCCCATACCAAGCCCCATAACCGCAAAAGAAAGCGCCAAGTCACTAGCAGCAGCATTAACATTAAGTGACATATACAATATTACATAACCCGTAATAAACAATGCCAGTCCAACCTGAACAAGTCTTTTGGGTGGAATTTTATGTGATAAAACACCAGCAATCGGTGCTGATATAAAAGCCATAATCGAAAGTGGAATCATCGCCAATCCAGTATCAAAGGCACTAAACCCGCGAACATTTTGCAAAAATATTGGCACAGAAAATATCAAACCGGCCTGAACTAGTGAAAACAAAGCAGTCGTAGTAACACTTGATACATACTGCTTATTAGTAAACAAATGTAACGACACCAATGGCGTCTTGCCTTTTCGTTCGACTCGCTTTTCCCATATCATAAATGCTGCCAAAATAATCACACCTATTGCCATTGCAAATGGTGTAATCGAATAACCCCACAAATCGTAAGTCTGCCCAAAAGCCGTAAAGGCAGTTTTAGCAGTCCACCAACCATATTTTGATGCTTCGATAATTCCATAGACAAACGACAGCATTCCAACCGATGACAAAATAACGCCAATAAAATCAAGTGATGGCTTTTCGACTTTTTCACGGTATTCTTTGATAATAATCGAACCAACAATCAAAACCAAAGCTACAATAACATTAATTCTAAACCCCCAACGCCAACTATAATAAGTTGCTAAATAGCCACCCAGTAGTGGACCAACGGCCGTCGATGCACCAGCTACACCACCCCAGATACCAAAGGCAATCCCACGATCACGTCCTTTGTATTTTGATACTAAAATCGAAGCCGTTGCTGGCATCATCAAGGCCGCACCAATACCTTCAATAATCGATTCACCGATTATCATCGTAGCCACATTAGTGCTGATTGAAGCAATAAACGAACCGACTGCAAACAACAATGCTCCAATGATAAACATTTTCTTTCGTCCAAACAAATCGCCTAATCTACCACCAGTAATAGTCAGGGCCGCAATCGTCAAAGAATAAGCCGTAATCACCCACTGTAAACTTTGAAAGTCAGTGTTAAGCTCTTTAGTGATAGTCTCCAAAGATACATTTAGTAAAGTTGCATCAATTAATATAATAGCTAGCGCCAAACTTAAGACAAAGACCGGTCCCCACTTTTTGAAAAACGATTCTTTTTTCTCGACTTCTATAACTTTTTTCTTTGGCATTGTTTGACTCCCATAGTTTTAGTTTTATCAAATATGATATTTCGTACTATTCATATTATATTAAAACGCCGCTACTATTTCAAGCTAATTAATAAACCGATAGATTATAAATAGCTACCAAATCTAATAAAATGACAGGTATATCCGTCAGGGAATTTCTGCAAATAATCTTGATGGTAGTCCTCTGCTAAATAAAATTTAGTCAAAGGTTCTAGTGTTGTAACGACAGGTTTTTTCCAGCGCCCAGAATAATCAACTAATTTGATAAAGTTCTCGGCATGTATTTTTTCAGCGTCTCCATCATAAAAAATAACTGATCGATACGAATCGCCAACATCATTACCTTGCTGATTTAAGGTTGTTGGGTCGTGTATTTGAAAAAAGAAATCTAATATCTTTTTATATGATGTTAGTTCCGTATCATATTCAACTTCAACAACCTCAGCGTGACCTTTATGATTTTCATAGCTTGGATTATCGATAGTTCCGCCAGCGTAACCAACACGAGTTTTAATTACTCCGGGCTGTTTACGAATCAAATCTTGCAACCCCCAAAAACACCCTCCCCCTAAGACTACTTTTTTTATCAAAACATCACCTCCCTGGGATAAACTTCATCGATATTGAATTGACACAATAACGAATATTTTTATCCGTAAAATGTTCGCCTACAAAGACATGGCCTAAATGACCACCACAATTAGTGCAAGTTATTTCCGTCCGGATTCCATCTGCATCCAGAGTTTTTATTGTTGCGCCTTTAATTTCATCATCAAAGCTTGGCCAACCGCAATCTGATTCAAATTTATCCTTAGAATCATAAAGTGGCGCATTGCAACGACGGCAAACATAAACGCCTGTCGCTTTATTATTAACGTATTCACCAGTAAAAGGAGCTTCCGTTCCCTTGTCGACGATTACTCGTTTTTCTTCGGGTGTTAACTCATTCATCCTGTATATATTATACTCTTATCAATAGTTGCGGTGTAATATTGCAACATTATCATTTTAATTTAAGTACTTTCTTTCACAATACGTATTATTAATATAAAATTAGGTTATTACATAATCACAGTATTGGTGGAATATAAAATATGAATAAAAACAATTTTTCTAAAGGCGTCGAACGATTAATTGATCCAATTAGCGTCGGAACCTTACATTTTATTCAATCTTTTAACCGTCTGCTGCCAAGGTCAATTCAAGCTCGGCTGATTACCGCTTCATCTCAAAAAATACCATACATGGGCTTTGTCGTCGAACCATACAGTAGTTTCTTGTGCTATGAAATCGCCGATATCAAAATGGCAAAAATATTACTACCTGACAATTTTGAACTGGTAAAAACTAAAATTTTCGAAGACGACGAACCAAAATATTACTGTATTTTTGGATGCTTCCGCGCTCACACTAGCGCATTTTGGGGCGCTAGGACTGAATTCTATATTATTGCCGAAGATCAAAAAACAGGCTTGCTTAGTTGGATAATTGTTGATTACGACACCGACACAATTAGTTATGACAAGAAAAATGGCTTGCGCTCACCCAATAGTAGCAAATCAGTTATCACTATTAATCACCGTGGTAAGTTGTTTGTTGATATTATGCGCGACGACAACAGTCGCGGACTGGCATTCGATGCCAACGTTGAATCAGGTAAAATGACAAATCTAGACCAAAGGCTATGGCTGGAAGGTAATTTGTCAATTGGCTATGGTAAGGTTTTATCCAACAACAATGCCGATATCTTTTCATTAAAATTTGAGCCTTGCGAAGTCGAAAAAGCACTTCAAATTCCACAAGATAATTTAAACTTAGAGTTAAATAGCTGGTACCCTGGCTTATTTGCGAATAAACCAGCCCAAATAGTTTGCTTCCCCTACGCACAGCACTTTATATCAGACAATGTTGGTTATTCAAGTAGCCTAGAAAACAAAGATGAACTGTTGGCGGCAATAAAATCGATTGATTTTAGCAAGGTCGCCACATTATCAACAAAATCATTCCGAATTATGTTTTTAGCTGGCGGTGCAGTTTCGTTTGTTACAACCGTCACGCTCTTGACGTTACTAATTCTAAAATAATCTAACGCAAAGCCGCCATTGTATAGCCTCGTGCCGCCAAACCTTCCACGATACATGGCATAGCTTCAGCTGTCGAATAATGTGTCGAATGCATCAAGACGCTAGCGCCAGGATAAGCCCCAGCCAGTACATTAGCGCAAGTTGTCGACGAACTTAGACCACCAACTGTTGCATCTCTTGACGCGTCATCCCATAAAATCAAATGTAAACCATTGGCCGCAGCGGCACTATACGTGGTCGCACTTCGATTACCGCCAGGAGGCCTAAAATATGTTGGTCTCACGCCAGTTATGCCTTGAATCGCACTAATCGAATGGCTCATATCATTATTTTGCCAATCATAACTACGATCACCATAATCATACATAGCATGCTCATACCCATGAGATTGAACGGCATGGCCTTCGGCAATCGCTCGACGAAGCTGAGCGGCATCAGTATCGACTCTGGTGCCGAGCTCGAAAAACGTCACTTTAACACCATAGCAAGACGCGTAGTCCATGATCCTATCAGCATATGTCATGCCGTCGTCGTATGTTAAGTAAATCGTACTACTACCAGCCGAAACTCGATTACGAGTGCCAATAGACGAAGCATGGTTATCGATTTGTAGATCATACGACCGTGGACTATTGTTATTTAAATTTAAAAATATGTTCTTAGTATTGTCACTATTCAGCCAGTGTCCACCGCTGCTAATTAAATACTGACAGCCCCCTACACTTGGCGCACCGTTATTTGTATTAACACTGGCAGCAATCTTGGACACCAATTCATCTAGCCTGGATGATGACCAATTAACATGAATACCAGACGCATCTTTATTAATGTCAATCAATGCCAACAAGTCTGTCGACGATTCAGTTAAATGATAGCTGCCGTTATTTACAGTCACTGGTTTTTCGGCTAATGATTTAATCTGATCTAACTTCGACTGCAAATCAGCCGTAGTCATATTTGCGGCAATAACATCTAAATAAACATTGGTTTTTGTCAGTCCAGACGCCAACCACTTTGGCAATTCCTGGCAATTTGACGCCACAACGAATTTCGTTCCGGGTTGGTCTGGTTTAATCTGGATAGTCTGGTCAAAATAAACCGAAGCATCAATCGGATTAACCTGGTTAATTACAATTGTTGTCAATGATTTCGTACACTGCGCATTATCATACTGCACAATTGTCTTGGGTAAATAACTCGATCCGCCAGCTAGCATATTATACTTTTCAGCTAAACTCATTTTATTTAGATCCATTATCGACCGACTAACAACATCCGTATCGAATGACACTCCTAAATCACTATAATTAAAAGTCCATGTTTTATCGCCATTAACTAACGTTATTTTGCGGCTACCAAAGTCAGACTTAAGGCTAACTAGCTTACTATCAAGTTGGCTTTTGTCTAAGTTACCCAGATTAGCATCAAAAAATGTAACATAAGGATAGGTTTTGGCGTCCGCCATCGACGATTGAACAAACCAGGACACTTTTGTCCATTGCCAAACACAAAATGCGCCAATGAACACCACCAAAATTACAGGTACAGATATAAATATTATTTTTTTATGTCGTGCTATTTTATGAAAAATACCAATTGGAAATTTTATATTACGAAACGACAAGATAAATTTAGAAAAACGTGATTTATTAACGCTCTTATCTGCGCTTTCGACTAGTTTTTTCTTGTGCTTTTTCATAACCTTAATATTATTTAACCACAAGCTTGATAATAACCAAAGAGTTTGGATGATATTTTGTATTATTATCGGTAGCTACTTTTATTTGTTTTGGATTGGCCTAATTATGATGAACCTTAAGGCCGTTAACAGTCCCACCATGAAATGCATCACCTTGTTCAATCTTTCCGATTGACTTAATCTCTCCAGACACTGATGCTTTTGCAAAACCAATATCTTCAGCTACTATTTTACCGCCGTGTATAGCGTAAGCCTCTGATATTTTACCAGCAACATCTATCACCCCACCTTCTCTTGCCATAGCAGTCTCTACATTACCTATGATTATTGCTTCGCCTTTATAAGCTACGTCAGCGTATTCGACATTTCCTTCAATAAACACTCTGCCGCCAGAAGAAACAAACAACCTTGCAACTTTACCAAGCACTCTCAATCGTGATAGATGCTCGACGTTAAGTTTTTCGATATCACCAGTAACCGTCCGGTAACTCTTTTGTTCTTCATTAGGTAAATCATTTTCCATAATGTTATTATATACTATTTATTACATATCGCAATCATATTATGGCGTCGCTCTAATGGTATAATAGTATTCACACATGCCAGATATAAACAACCAAAAACATGAACGATAATAAAAAACCAACAGCAATACTGACTTTTATGCGCCATGGCGAAAAAGCTGATGACGGTAACCTAACTTATAGTGGCAGATACCAGGCCAAAGACGCCGGCATAAAAACTAACCACTTAAACGACCAGATAATACTATTTCACAGCGGCGTCGACCGAGTCAAAGACACCGTTCGCACAATGGCCGCCCATTTGCATTTATCTGAAAGCCAGGAACATTTGTTAGAACTGGGTGGAAATATCGAAGATTATGTTGTTCCTAATCTTCATTATCTAAAAAACCCAAAGAATAAAGGTGACATGTTCAGTCATTGGGATAATATAGAATTCACTTACGCAAGCATATTAAATCGAATTGACAATTTTCTGAGTCTTGAAAACAACTCTTCTGAACCGGATGTTTACTATTCGCCAGAACAAATGGCAAAAAACATCGCCACAGTTATTGACACCGAGGTTAGATTTGCTAATTTAACAGATGCCAAACACCGGGTAAACTTTATCAATGGTTCACACGAACCTGTTTTGATGTCATTTATTTACTATTTTTTATCTAACTATCAGCCAGATTCAACTGATATGATTGATGACCTAGGGGGGCCAATCGATTTTGCCGAAAGTTTTGATATTTATATTTATCAAAACGCCCAAGACGGTTATGACCTTGAATTTAAATATAGACATATCCAAAAAACGCTCGACATCAACAAACTACGAGACTTTATCAAGAACTAAATTGATTTTAATTCGTTTGATATAACAACTGGTTCAATACTTTTCGTATATTTCTCAAAATCAAATTTTTGCAAATTACATGGCAATATTGTTTCGATATTCGGATCAATAAAACCATGTTCAGCAACTTCAATCAAACCATGCGAAGTGCTAGCTAAATCAATCTGGTGATAATCATCAGCGTTTGTAATATGAAAGAAGAATTCTAACTGCTCTTTTTCACCGTCATAAAATTGCTGAACAAACATCAATCGTCCAGTTTGTGGCGCGACGCCAGTTTCTTCGATCATTTCGCGGTGTAAACCAGTCAACAAATCTTCACCATCATCCAATCCACCACCTGGCGTTGACCAAAAATCGTTCATTCCGTCTTTGTGTTTTAATTTTTGGGCAAATATTTTGCCATCTTTATATATGATACCGCGCACATTAATTCGTCGTCGATACACGATTAACTCCTTTATAATTATTGTTATTTTATACAGGCGCTATTGGTTCGGCTCGTCCAAACGTGTGCGCATAGTGGATCCCGTGGGATCATATTAAATTTATTATATCATCTTGTTCATTTTTTTAGCTTTTTTGGTAACGTTTTCTTTGGCACGTTTGATTAAAATCTGTTTTATCTCGGCAGTTGGTACTGGTTGGTCGAATTTGATTTGAATAGTCTTGCTGCCTGTTTTGTAACCTTTTTCAGCTAATTCGGCTCGTACTTCATCATCCAAAGCAAAAGCTAATCCAAAACTGACATGACTAGTAAAGACCGAAAAACCGGCCAACAAACCATTATATTTATAAAACGGCACGCCCCAACTAATACTTTCCGTGGCCGCTGGAATGGTCGATTTAACTAATTCACGAAGCGCTTTCAATGTCGGACCAGCCGCCGGTTCGGCACTCGCGATATATTCATCAACGTCGGCAGCAATATAATTTCTCACTGATTAGATCTCCCTCTTTATCACTATTTTAACCTTTTTTGTAAATCTTAATTATTAAACAATTCTATTAGCTTTTCTGTCAGTATAGCCTCCTCGTTACTACCTACCGTGCTAAACCTAACAAGCGGGATGCCTGCATCATGTAATAATTTATTCTTTATTAAATCACGCTCATGCTGTTTTGTCGCACTGCTATTGCCCGCTCTGTGATATACATAACCATCAACCTCTACGGCAAGTATAGGTTGCTTTGACACCTTACTAAATACAACAAAATCGACCCTCGTCCAATCATTTTCAGCATATTCGCGTTCACGGTCTTTTAGCTTGCTAATGTCGATTAGAATTTTGATAGGATATTCTATTTTTGTACTAAGATTCGTAAAATTGTTATCTTTATATATTTTGTTCAGTAAATCAAACATTAAATCTTCAGCCGGAGAAGAACCGCGCCTTATCTTCTTAGCTTTTTGCTCATAATAACTTGAATAAAGATAGTCAAAAATTGAACGCGTAGAACTATTGGTAATCTCATAATTGTTATAGCGGATATAATCAACCAATTCATCTATGCCTGTATGAGAAGAATTATTATTTCCATTAGTTACTATTATTAATCGTTTTTTAGCCCGAGAAACAGCCACATTCAAGCGGTTTGGATTGCTAGCAAAATCACCAATTTTATTATCGACCGTATTTATTATAATAGTATCACGCTCGCGACCCTGAAATTTATCGACCGTTGCGGCTAAGGTGACCTTGTTGCTTAGTAAATCACTTATCGCCTTGGCTTGATTTCTATATGGAGTCACTATTCCAACGCTACCATCTGATAGATTCAAACCCTCTATTGGCACAACCTCATTCATTGTCACTTCTAATTGTCTATTATTAATGTGATCATTTCGCGCATGATTACCTTGAGCTGTTTCGTAAACTTTTAAAGGCACGTCAGCCGCTTCAGTTTCTTTTGTTAAGATTATTAACTGGTCATCATAGAACATTTTATTGCAAAAACCAATTATCTTTGGGTGGCATCGATAATGTTCACGCAAAAGCTGAGTCGGTATCTTATTGCCAAACAATTCAATCATCGAAGAAAGTGCGCTATGATTTGATAGAATATATTGTTCTGGCATATTGTTTTCCGATAATATCTCACGGTCTTTTCTTTTTGTCTCTGTGGTAATAACATTTGGCAATTGTTTAATATCACCCACAATAACAGCCCTCTTAGCGCACGAAAGCGCAAGAACGAGAGTCGCCAAATCAACCTGGGAAGCTTCGTCGATAATTACATAATCATATATATAGCCATTTGATAAACTATTGCGTAATGAATAGGTCGTGCTTAAAACCACAGGATAATCTTGGATAAATTTCTTGGAATTATTCCATAAATCTCTAATTGAATAATTTGATCTTCTTGGCTTCTTAAGATAACGTTTAGCGACATACGAACGAAAGATATTCATTGATAGGTCAACATGTCGTTTTATCTTTTCGTCCAGACCATGAATAGTAATATATTTTTCAACTATCTTAATCTTTTCATTAAGTTCGGCTATCTTTGTGTCATAAAATAATCTTTGTATTGTAGCTATAGTCGTAAATACAGACTGTCTAAAAAAACCATCTAATCTAACATGACAAATAAAAAATGTCCAAATCTTGTCAAAAATAGACAATTTTCCATTCTTTCCCTCAATTCTATTCCACAAATCCAATAGAGCATCCGCACTGGGCGTCCTAGTGAAATTTGGCATTATAGCTTGTTGGTAATTATCATTGTAGTAGGCATAGAAATGCCTAGATTCAATCAGTATCGAGTCGAGTTGTGAGCGTAGAATAGCCAGTCGATTCTTTTTTTGAAGAATACTCTCGATTTCTTGCGTTAAATAATCTATTTCTTTGTTTATATTATATTCGTTATAGTTTTTGATTTCCCAGGTAAGCAATTTTTCTTTAGACGGCACATATTGATCTGATATGAATTTTTGTTTATTATCAGAACTTCCGAGTCTTGCGACTATAAAATCAACTTCTTCAGCTTGTAATTTTTCGTATATATTATCAGTTGCGGAATTATTATTAGATACAACTGCAACCGTTTTACCATCTCTTACTATATTTGCCATTATATTTAATATTGTTTGGGTTTTACCAGTTCCTGGCGGACCTTGAATAATACTTAGTCTATTATTAATAGCATTTTCTGTCGCAATTTTCTGAGATTCATTAAAACCAAATGGAAAAATATTTTTATTAGCGCTAGGCTGGAAATTATTTGATATATCTCCACTAAGATAATTGGCCAATATCGTATCTTCTCGTACGAAATCTATCTTTTCGTAATACGAACCGAGTATGTTTTTACCATCGTCTGTACTTAAACTAATCGCCGAAGCAATTTTTTTAAAATAGTTAAATTTCGCTCTTGATTCATTGTCTTCAAGGCATGATCTGACTAATTCTATTGAAGCTATTGGTTTTGCTAATTCGCGAAGTGATACCAAGATTATTACCCTGCCTATGTTTAACGATTAATGGCCATATAATATAAATTCAACGCTACAGCCGCTGACTGAGCTTGAACGTCGCGCAATGTATTCCCTGGCGCCAGCGGGTCCTGCAAACATCGTTTTGTATAAAACCCAACAACCGCCGCTAGCAATTCAATATTCAAATCACCAACCCACGGTGAAACATCAACACCACGTCGAGCCATGTCCACCAAAAATTCTGTTGCTCCAAAACCCGATGATATATATGATGCCCAGTTCCAATCAACAAATTTTACCTGACCAGTTGATGAATTATAGGCAATATTATCACTGCGAACATCACAATGCCCAAAAAAATCATTCGGCTGATCAATCAATGCCGACGCTTTGATGGATAATTCCGACAATGCTTTTTCATCTGTCAATAAATCTTGCATTTTATGAATTACGTCGCGTAGTCCAGTTAGCGAATCGTCTTGTGCCATAGCGACGTACTTTTCAATCAACTGATTACGAATTTCGGCATTCTCAATAATTAGTTTAAGTCCACCATCAATCGCCAGTTTATCCCGAAAATACGGATGCAGTTTTAACCTATCAATCGAATCTTGATCAAACTTAACAGATTCAAGTTTTTTGGTTGCATCAACTACCGCTTGAATATACTGACGTTGTTCATCTGTATTTGACGGGAATTGCCACTTCCAACCATCAGACTCTTGATAACTTGGCATCAACAACACATGACCATCGGCAACTAATTTTTCCCATTCGGGCACCAGTTCAGGCACTGACTTTATTAAGTGATTGACGCATTCACAATCTTTATTCAACCAGCCCAACTCTTCGGCGCCATCGCTAGGCAATAAATCATGATCAACTTCTTTGACAAATATCCATCTGTCACCATATCCAACCAACGAACGGCGATTACGCGAATAGCCACCGCTAATCGACTTAACCTGTAAATCCGCAACTAAACAACCCAATTCATTAGCCGCAGCCTGAAGACCTGTTGGTGATATATTATTGCCGATGATAACTTGCGTCTGTTCCATGTGGTCATTATAGCAAAGTTGACATAAACCACTGCCCGAATTGATACCAAACATAATCTTTGGGGTCGTGGCTAAATCGTCCTTGTTGTTGACGCTCGCCAATTGTAAAACCATCAAATTCCACTAACTGTTCAATCGAATTGCCCGAACCACGTGGTTTATCTGCAATTTTACCCATATATTTTTGACTGAAAATTTTGGTTTGTTTATCGTCTTGATAAACAATTGTCTCGGTAAAACTGATGCTTTTATCATCATGCCCACTTAATAAATTAATGAAATCGATTGGCTCAAACCAATCCGCAACATCTTTCATATAACCACCAGGAAAGCCGTGCAGTGCCGGTATATCCCAAGAGGTATCAGTCACGACTACAGGTTTACCAACTAATTCATACGCCTTTCGGGCTTTATCTGTCGCAATCGCCGTAACATCGTGACTTTGAATCTCATCAATATCAAATTGTCTATTTTCAACTTCTATATCAAAATCAACTAGCGCAGCCTTTGCTTCACCTAGTTTTCTACTGTTTCCAGTTATCAAGATTATATGTTTCATGTAGTATATTATAGCAACTGATTAAGTTTTACATTTTGCCAAACCAGCCCATTATTATCAGTATACGATGCGCCATCATCTTTAAACCCAAGAGTCTTATTAACAGCCGCAATCGCTTGGTTGTTGACCAAGTGTCTAGAATATATAGTCTGATATCCAAGAACTTTATTTGCATAATCAATAGCTGATTTCATTACCGACGCGCCAATACCTCTACCTCGATATTCAGGACTACCAATAATAATATGAATGCTCGGCGCCTGAACGCTGTGATTGTGATATAGCTCAATCCACACGGCGCCAATTGTTTTATTGTCGACCGATATCATTCGGGTAATTTGTTTATTATAAGATTCAAGTTGAATAAATTGTCGGATCGTTTCTTTTTCGCCCTCTATCGTTGGTACCGTTATTTCATGTTCGGCATTACCCATACTTAGTAACGTTTGTCTGCCTTCAGGCCTATCAAACCAACCAAGCGCAAGAACAGCATCTCGTTCGACATCCGGAATTAGCAGTTTTATATCATCACGATTTGATTTCATGCAGTTTTTATCCATTCAGAAAAAGCGGCATACGAATCACCCTTAGTATCTAGTGATTTACGTTCATCATCGGATAACTCTGCCAAAACTTTATCTGTACCAGCAGGTATAAAAATTTTATGTAAATCGCTCCATGAATTATCTGCATTTACGTCAGCAACCCTCTCGGCTATAGTTCCTTTATACGGCTCATCTTCAAATATATGTTCCTGACCTAAATCGTCTATATAAACCAAACTACTTAAAAAATACGCAGATCGATCGTCATGGTGTTTAAGAAATTCTAATATTCCCACAATTCCAATCGTCGACAACATGTATTTTATATATGGACCAGGGAAACCGCCCAGTGCAGATATATGAAAAGAACTATCGTCGACAAGCACTGGTTTTTTTAACTGCGCATATGCTTGACGAGCTTTTGCCAGCGCCACTTCTGTTGAAGTATCAGCTTGCGGTTCAATCATATCCACCGATACTCTCTCGATGTCGATATTAATATCATTTTGTTTAAAATATCTTTGCAACGAAATAACCTTGCCCGCATTACCTGTTGCAAAATATATTGTCTTCATAGCTATATTGTATCAGGACTATCAATCAATCAGACCATCTAGTAGCAGCCGCGGTAAAACCATACATATAAACCCACTCGATGTTTTCAGGCCTGAATTTGATGAATACCAAAATATATCAGTTATTTCGTTAGAAATCTGAATATCGCCATCAACCTCAATCAAAAAATTTTCAACTTTTTGATCTTCATATTCATACGAATAATATGGTTCAAAAACGCTAATCGTTACGCCCAGTTCTTCCATAATCTCGCGATGCAAAGTCTCTTCAATCATTTCGCCATCCTCAATACCACCGCCCGGAGTCCAATAATAACCAGCGCCGTGGCCCGTTACTAACAAAACTTTTCTGTCTTTAATAATTATTCCGCGAATAGTATGTCTCATAGAAGTTAGAAAGATATATTCTTGATTGAATCATATTTATATATCAAGACTTCGTCGCCGTTTTGTGTCTTTTCAAGTCTTAGCGGCGCACCCAGTTGGGTGGCAATTCCATCTACAGTGCAAACGCTTGGCGAATTACTGATAGCATTACCGTCTAATATAATTGGTACATTCTTGACGGGGATAAGATTATTATTTTCAAAAACTGACTTATCATAAAATAGCGTCGATTTTCTTAGTTTGTTATTCTCACAAGAAAGCGGTAGTAATGTGTTGTACTTGTTGCCAAACAAATACATACTTGGTATTGCTGTGTCCATACTAGAATAACCATACCTGTAATCGTTTGCTATTAAATACTCATACCTATTTCTTAACACACTCTCACCTACCAAGTCAAAACTTTGAGTCTTGATAGTTGCATTCAATAAGGACACGATGTTGGCAAATAAAATCAATACGATGATGGCAATAATAATCTTTCTGATTAAACCTTTATGTAATTCCAAAGAAGCAAAACCAATTAGCATTGCCGGAACAATCATTATTAGATATCTTGAGGTGTCTGTTTTAAAGACTGGTTGGCCGCTGGCAATATAAACCATAATTGGCGTTAAAACTGAGATTGTAATAAACAAAATAAACTTTTTAGATAACTTTTTTTGAACCACTAGTCTAATAACAGCCAGGATCATCAAAGCAGCTAGCCCAATGTTCAACACCTGACGCCAACTACCCATCTCATTAGTTCCAGCAATTAACCTCAGCAGGTTCTTCGCAGTCTCTACAATTACTAGTTTGGGCTGGGAGAAAATCGCCAAACTTTGGTCTAATGAACCAACGCCAAAAAACTCAACGTGCGTAATACTTTTTACAACCGAAGTTAACAAAATCGACAGCAGATAGCCAATAATAACCGAGATGACGACAACTATCGTATTCTTTTTTTTATCAGTATCGATAAATATTGAATTGATAATTAAATACAGCAGCAACGACGTGGTTGTTATAAACAGCTGCATTGGATCAGCAAAAAACGTCACGGTCGAAAGTACTATTAAACTAATCACAAGCTTTGGACTAACTTTTTTACCTAATAACAGGCCAAGATATACAATACCTAAACCAGCTACTACCTCTATATTTCTTGAGTTTGTAAATTGGATCCAAAAAACTGAGCCAACAATAGTAGATAACCAAAGCATTAATAAATTAAATATTACCGATACGGGAATAGAAAAAAACTCGAGAATCTTTTTTACAATAATATAGATTCCGATATATGTCACCACGTTTATAATAAGCGTAGAAAATATCAAAAAGGCATTATGGTTAATCCCAATAATTTCTGCTGGCATATATAATGACACCATTTTGATAATATAGTTTGTTGGCGCCATCAACGAACCGCCTAGCGATCCATCTAGCCAATGTCTAGCCAATAACTGCTGCCCCGTCTGGTCAAAATTAACGCTTTTTGTATAAAATCTAAACAAAGTCCAGCACGTAACGAATAAAGATCCCAATATTAAAGTTACCGAACCTACTGTTGACTTGTTTTTTATTTTATTAATATTGGGCCAAGAAAAAACCATTACTACTTTATGTTAACATATTACATAAAATGACACCGATGAACGACTTAACTTAATGCGGCTTGTAGACCTGGCAAATCTAAAATTGTGAACAAATGCTCATCTTGGCCGACTAAACCTTCTTCAAATAACAACCCAAGGGCTATATTAGCGGTTTCGCGGGTCATATTTATTGAATCGGCGATATCCTTGTTGAGTAATTGGGGCATTAATAATAACTTTTTTGCCAACAAGTTTACCAAATCTTTCAGCATAATTTAACAGTTCTGAAATAACTCTTCCGCGTGCCGTTCGAAACTCCAGTGTTTGAATTCTGTTTGAATATACTGCCAATATACTGACGGCTTGTTTAAATATTTCCTGCGATAACCAACTGTTGCTGCCCATTGCTGTCCGCAATTTGTCCTTGGAAGCCCGTAAAACCGTCACGTCGGTCATGGCCTCATAATAAAGTCCAGTCGTCCTGGCACCGTCTAGCGCCCACGGCAAAGGTATAAATTCACCAGCTTCATGAATCAATAATAAATTAGCGTTGCCAGCTTTTGAAACAGAATAAGCCTTAACAAACCCACTTTTTATTAAATACACACCTTCGGGTTCATCAATACCATTAATAATAGTTTGTTCTTTTGTAAAATGCATCAGTAGGCCATCACTGAAGTGAGCGACGATACTTTCGCTCTCGATTTTAGGTATCGGTAATCCATTTAATGCATTCTTACTCACACCTTAATTATACTCTGATTAAACTGAGGTGATGTGATATTACTCACATACTTATCAATGTAGGCACACTATAATACCTGATGAAGAGCAAACGTTGCGCACATTATCGAAAGGAGGATGTTCGTCAAAGTTGTTGGGCATAACGTATTGGACATAAAGCATCATGGAAGGAATAGTTATGAAAAATAATTATCCAATCAAAAATAGAAACCAACACGAACACCCAAAATTGTCTTATCAGGATTATATTAATGTTTCCGGTAAGTTATTTGCTACTGACTCCAGCGATTTATCGGCAGACATTGAAATTGAGATGTCAAATAGTGTATTCGCTATGCGACGTGAGCTTAAAAGGACTGTCAAAAAACTCAGAAATTTGTACGTCGATAAAAAGTCAGATTTTGATGCAGTTGAATTCGATAATACAGATTCCCCTATGATCCCTTTCGTAAGAATGCATTTAGTAAAAAGGCACGCTATCGGGTAATCGGGTATAACTTGGCGCTCAACGTCTGAACTACATGTTCGGAAATTGAGCGTCAAGCCAATGGAAAAATTAATAAGGAGATAAAATATATGAGTTTAGTTTATTGGATAATTTTTGGCCTACTGGCTGGAGCCGTTGCTAGTTTTATAATGCCAGGCGCAAAAGGAGGTATTTTAGGGCTTATTGTCTTGGGAATAATCGGCGCCGTCGTCGGCGGTTTCTTCGGACAACTATTATTTGGAGTAGGCGTTACTGGATTTAATTTGAATTCGTTTATAGTTGCAGTAATCGGTTCGTTGTTGGTGATTTATGTTGGTGGGTTGCTAGCGAAAAAATAAGTATCGTACACTATATCAAACTAATCTAATTATTATTCAATAACATTGACCTTATGTTTATATTGTGCTATAGTACATACGAAATGTCTGAAACACTAAAAAATCTAAATAAACTAAAAGTCACCACTGGGACAATGTTAGCTATAAGTATGCTAGCGATAGGTATATATAATTCCGAAAAAATACTTGATGGTGGCAAGGCTACTATCAAGGCAATTGAAACGGCTTTTGAAGTAATAGACGGCGTAGATACGCAACCCGAACTCCCATTAACTGACGTTGCAATGCAGGCTACAATTAATCTACCTGAGCTAAAGAGGGATAAAATCGATGGACTTCGTAATAGCCCGTCAGTACAAAGTTATATTGCTGATGCAATCCGCCGAGAGCTTTATAAGCAAACGTCTGATATATTTGTCCAAGAAAAAATTACTAACACCACAGACGCAGAACTTGCAAGAGCCGTTCTTGATGAATATGATAATAAAGATAATGAATTTGTTGAACTTAATCGTGATAATGATAAGATTAAAATAGCCATTGGCGGACATGGCGAGATGCATTTACCAGATTTAGGTGGAGATTCAAGCCAAGTTGACGCCAGAATTGCGATACGAAGTGATCAAAAACCTAATACACTGAACAATAATCTTATTAAAGATGCACAGAGTCTAAGAGATGGTCTAAAAATCTCAGGGCAATAATAGAACTACGATTAATCTTTTTTACCAGCACACGATCCAGCCACATAACCAGTCGACCAACACAGTTGCAATGAAAAGCCGCCAGATGGCCGGTTGATATGCAACAAATCACCAGTCACAAACAGGTTATTTATTTTTTTGGACCGCATCGTTTTCATATCGACTTCAGTCAGCGACAAACCACCATCAGCGACTATGGCTCGATCCAACCCCATTAAACCTGTGATTGTAATCGGCAAAGCCTTAAATAAATTAACTATCTTTTTTCGATTATCTTTGGTCACTGAATGAACTTTCGTTTCCATATCCATATGCGCTGAAAGTAATGTCAAAATTCCCTTTGCCATACCTGCCGGCACCAAATCACTAACAATATTTTTTAGTGTTTTGTTTTTATTGACATCAAAAATACTAATTATTTGGCGCTCTAGACTGCCAATATCTGTTTTTGGAAACATATCAATTTCGGCAGTGACAATTCCCGTCGGTAATAATTTCGAAACTTTCGAAGCACTATTTAAAATCAACGGACCAGAAATACCAAAATGAGTAAATAATAATCTGCCATTTAATTTAAATTCTTTTCCCTCGTCAACAAAAAAAGTTATCTTCATATCTTCTAACGACACGCCTGACAATTCCTTGACCCAATTTTCTTTAACCGCCAAAGGCACCAAACTTGGCGTTGGACTGGCGACCGTGTGTTCTAACTGTTTTAGCCACTTATAACCATCGCCGGTTGATCCAGTTTCTGGATGCGATGTGCCGCCAGTGGCAAAAATATAATCTGTGGCAGTCAGCACTTCGTCTTTACATGAAACATATTCGATACTGCCGTCTTTAATTTGCACGCCCGAAACAGCACATCCAGTCCGCACCTCGACATTACCTCGACGCATATAATCAGCTAAAAAATCAACAACATCAACTGCACTTTGCGATTTTGGAAATACCCGATTATAATTCTCGACTACCAAAGGCAATCCGTTTGAATTGAAAAAATCAAATGCATCTTTTTCGCCGAATTTTGCAAACAGCGAATACAAAAACTGCTTTGAATTACCATATTTTTCCAACAGCATATGTTCATCCTGTATGGCATTCAATATATTACAGCGACCATTGCCAGTTATCAACAATTTACAGCCAAGTTGTCTATTTTTCTCAAGCAACAGCACGTCAAGTCCGCGCTCACCAGCCCGCCCAGCCGCTATCATCCCTGATGCGCCACCGCCAACTACTATAAGGTCATATTTTTTTGTCATGATTATACTAAAAGCATAACACCTACGATATACTTTTTGCTAACGCAATTGGACAGACTTCGCGACTATTCAACCATCACTAGCTAAAGTGAGTTTTGATTATTTCGAATAACTAAATTTTCGAACGTGCCCAATGTACCATCAGTATTCATCTTGACATATACAATAAGACTCCAGCTGTCATCTGGCTGCATGAAGACCTGAACAACCGTTTGGGTTGGATCATACGGGTCGACGATAGCAGAATTGATACTAACACTATAGGGAAGGGCTACTCCTGCACTTTGAGGAAATAAATGTAGGCTATAACTATTCAGGTAGCTGTAGTCGGGGCCAAACATAGTATGGTTATCCTCAAGATATTGATCCGCAACTGCTTGCCTCTGACTCATAGGCACAGCTCGTAGCTTCACTAAAAAATCCTGATAAACAGCTAGAACGGCCGCTACGGCAGGTTGCACATCTGCTCGATTTAAGTTCGTTGACAACCCACTTACGTCAACCGTAGGAGTTTTGTTTGCAGTATCCTCGGATGAATTCTGTGTTTTAATCTGTGAATCAATCGAGATTTTATCATCGATAACAACTGGCGTTTGATTTTTCTCAGCGTTAAGTGTCGCAGCATTATCCTTATTCTGAGATTCAACCTCAAGATTTTTTAGATCATTTTTTAATGCAAAAATGTATAGCACAAGGGCTGCTATAACAGCTATGACCGCCAGAACGGCAATTGCAATAACCCATTTACTTCTCTTCTTTGTTTGATATTCATTTTTCATAAACTCATCATAGCATAAAGACCCTCAGTCCGAAGATCTTTACATATAATCATTTTGACTCACGCCAGTAGTTATACTTCGAACTACCCCACGTTTGGTAAAATACTTGACCAAGAAGTCCACAACTCTTAACACTAATAACCAGTGTCTATTGATTGCCCAACTAACTCTTCTATGCCAAGGGATTTAAAATACATATATGTTTTATCGTAGAATTCTGATTTTCTTGTAGCGTCGGGTGGAAAGTTGCCGTTTGGCACAAAAATAACCATACCCTGTCTAGCTCTGGTTAAAAGTACGCGATAGGCATTCTTTGACTCTTGCTGGTTTGACTTGTTATTTTGCCAAACTATGCCTTTTGCGCCATTATTTTTAGAATTAAAATATTGCCAATTACTATCATTAAAACGCATGTCCGCATCCCAACACACTAATGAATAGTCAAGCTCTAGGCCTTGGCACACAAACTCAGAGGCTGCATCTTCCAAAAAATATGAACTTTTATTGCTTTCTTTGCCATCTAAAAAATAATGTATTTCATTAATACCCTTATTACTATCAATGGCAAATGGTATCAGTCGCTGCGCCCTGCTTGTGGCCAACATACCAGGGCGCTCTGTGCCTCTTGCATGGTTTCTTGTCCAGTCTTTAGCAAGTTTAAGGTCTCGGGTTATCCTAATCGGGTACTTATCTCTTAGCTCATCATATATGCTTTTTGCGGATTCATCCACATCTAATAGTGCTTTTACAAAATGTGATAATTTCTCAGCTCTAAAAGAACGCATAGAAGTTGCCAGATGAAGTTCTTTGTATTTTTGAGCATCCTGCGGCACGTTAACAACATTGTACTCGGAATCTACTATATTAGGTGATATTGCGATCTGCCAATTGTCTGGCACAGCATCAACCCAAGCGCTAATACCAGCCTCGCCTTTTTTCAGCTCTTGCCCACCGCCAACTAGACAAACTATACACGCCCAGTCTTCATGCCTGTCCATAGTGCTTATCAAAAATCCTGACTCAGATTCTCCATGAACCCATTGTCTATTTTTACGATTCATCCAGTTAGTAATAGTGTCGCCATCCCAGGCTCGTTGCGCCTCATCAAAAATTGCAACATGCTCGCTGGGCGCACTCTTATCTTTTATATATTCATCGCGATAATGGTGAACGATTTGGATGAAAGATTTCACTTGATTTCTAGCATCTCCAATTCGTGTTCCATTTTTATCTCTCTCATCCCTAGCTAAAGCTTCCGTTAGCACCTTCACTAGCGGCCCGTTTCCAGACAATAACACAGCGTGATCTTCTGGGCTTCTATCTCTCTTTTGTGTTGCAATATTTAGCCCAACGAGAGTTTTGCCTGCTCCAGGTACACCCGTTACAAAAATGATTGTTTTTTTATGCCGTCTTTTACAGTCGTCGATTATTTCATTTATTTTTACGCACGTTGCTGTTATATTATCACCGGCCTCATTCCTAGTGATCTCTTCTACTTTATGTCCAGAATATAACGCTCTTGCCGCTTCTATTATTGTAGGGGTAGGTTTATATGGCGATTCCTCCCAGCCATCAGCTCCATTCCCAACTGTATAATCTATTGTCTCTATATAGTCTTGGATGTGTGTTTTTCCCAAACAGCCAACACCGTCATTGTTATGTGGCTGACCTAAATATTCTGACGCCACTAATACTGAAAACATATCAGCATTATGCGAACCTAGGTGAAAATTTTTTAATTCTAATTCATAATCAATAACCTGATCTATATCTTTAGAAATAAATTTATTTTGTCCAATTTTAAATTCAAGTATTACTACATGTGGCTTGTCAGAGTGAATTAATAAAATTGCATCAATTCTCTTGCCCATACGTGGGATACTAAATTCTAGAAAAATAGTAGCATTTTCAATATCACGCAACTGGTCTTTTAGTATGTCGATTTCGCATAGCCATGTATCGAGCTGCGACTGTTCAACACTAAACCCATCACGAACACTACCCTGAGCAAGATGCCCAATTATAGAATCGTTATTTTGATTCAAAAAGTTGTCTATTGATGATTTATACCAACTTCTCATTGGCTAGCCTTTATAGCCATCGGTTTCTTCGTAATAGTAAGACTGCTCTATGCCTTTCATAAATACTTCACGATCGTCTATTTTGTCAGTTAATGCTGTGCGGAGTAACTCACGTAGTTCTGTAGTTTTAACGTGACTACGTATCATAGCCTCTAAATAATCATTTTTATTCACAGCTGACCAATCTATACATTTACTCAAACGTTTTTTCAAAATCAAATCAAGCCAAATACGCGCGCTTCGGCCGTTACCTTCCATAAATGGATGAGCAATGTTAATTTCTGCATATTTTTCAATAATTTCTTCAAAGGTAGTCTCTGGCATTTTTTCTACGCTACGTAAAGCATCTTCCAGATATAAAGAGTTAGCAAAACGAAATCCATCTTTGCTGATATTTAAGTTGCGGATTTTGCCAGCAAAGTCATACAGACCATCAAAAAGATATTCATGTACCTGCTGTAATCCTTTTGTTGTGCCGATTTCAAAAGACGATAATTCTGGGCTTCCAAAAAGCTTTATTGCTCGCTGTTTGCTTATTTCGTCAATGTTTTGCATATATGTATTATAGCATAAATTGCCAGATATTAACTGGTCTCACCACTGTTAGATAGGTCAAATAAGCCTGACAATTATTATGGCCCAAAACACCGCTCATAAACTAACCTACTTTACAGAATCTTTCATCGCGTTCAGACTCGCTTTCACTAAGTCTTTAACCAACCCCACAGGCAGGTCTTTTTCGACGGAAAAGCTAACAATACTTTTTGTTGTGACATACCCCGCAAGCTGTTTTTTATGGTTATCAATAACTGGAGGTCGCAAGTGCAAGCGCACGAAAGGTTCTTTGAAACTAAACCATACAAACATGCCATTGTAATCATAATTACCGTAGGAATATCCCGGAATTTGAAAATAGCTAACTGTTTCGATAGATTCAGGAGCTATCGCAAGTATAATTGACCTTATTTTTTTCAAACTCTCCTGAACATAACTTGGGCAGGCGGATATATACTCGTCTACACCACCAGGTTGAATAGATTTAACTTTTGGCATTATTAATCATCCTAAATCTATTGTAGCAACAAAAA
Organism: Candidatus Saccharimonadota bacterium; assembly: GCA_037141755.1. Lineage (GTDB taxonomy): Bacteria > Patescibacteriota > Saccharimonadia > Saccharimonadales > Saccharimonadaceae > UBA1547. The sequence continues at coordinate 55,729 of JBAXBX010000003.1, read as the reverse complement.
ATCCAGTAGCGTCAATATTAATGGATAGTCTGTAAATATATAATCTTGGCTATGCATTTAGACCATGGGGTAAATGCGTTATACTATATATAAATGAAAAAATGGGGATACTGGTTCGTCTCAATTATAGCTTTGTTAATATGCGGCATAGGCGCCTACGACTACATCATGACGCTTGCTAACAATACTGCGTATTTCGAATCACTGGGTTACGGCGCCAACCAAATAGCGTATTTTACCAACTACCCCTTGCCTCTAATTATTCTTTGGACGTTAGCAGTATGGGGCATGGTAATTGGAGCGCTAATACTGCCATTCCGACTAAGGTGGTCAGCTTACGCATTATTTGCATCAGTTGCAGGGCAGGTATCTCTTGACCTCATAACCTTCACTTTCAAACATCGATGGGACGTTCTCGGAGCAAGACTCGGCACACAAGACCTAATCATCCTAATACTAACCATAATCGCTGCTGTGGTAGTGTGGCGCTATAGTGTTAAATACGATAAATTGCATAGCTAATATTCATCCCTACGAAACCCGGACGCATTTTTACTGCTCATTCACAAGGCTGTTCTGCAAAATATATAAATTTAGTATAATCAATTTTAATGATATACAAAGTTATTATTAATACAGACATTATCGACTCTCCAAAGAATCATGAGATAAAAGCAGCCATGATTGTAGCAAATAAATATTTTAAATCTGATGTAATATTTTTAAGACAAGAAACCTATTCAACCCCGGACATAAGCGTAGATGGCAAAAAGTGGGAAATTAAAAGTCCACTAGGTAACGGCAAAAAGACTATAGACAATAACCTAAGAAGCGCCAGAAAACAGTCGGTTAATATAATTCTTGATCTTACTCGAATAAAATTACATCAAACGCGTGCAATCGCCAGATTAAAATATTACTTAAAATTGGGTCCACATGGATTTAAAAAAGTAATTGTAATATCTAAAACAAAAGAAGTGATTGAAATATTATAGTTTGTAACATATAATAATACACATAAAAGATGCGCAAGATACTGTACTGAATCAAACGCGTCTTTTTTGTTTGTCTAAGAATAATTGTATGACTGGACATCGCCTTCGGCTCTTCCGTTCATTCGCGAAAAAATGTAAACACTTTTTCAGCTTCACTCACTACACCGAACCACTTTTGCTGCGCAAAAGTCCTGGTTCGAGCGCCATGGCGCGGAGCCAAATAAAAAGCCCGCTTTACGCGGGTTCTTTATTTGGCTCCGACGACTGGGCTCGAACCAGTAACCTCGAAGTTAACAGCTTCTTGCTCCACCATTGAGCTACGTCGGAATACAAATAATATTATATACTTTACACTTTAGGTTAGTCAACTGTTACATGTGGAATTTTGTTTATAGTTTAAACCTTTAACCCCCTATTTCCCATTTCCCATTTCCCAACCCCAACTACTGCTTTTTCAAATAATCAATCAACCGCGTCTTAGTTGCGACGTGCGCACCGTCCAAATCTAGGACTTTTAAGGCACCGATTAAGACATATAATTCATCCAAAACCGCGGGGTTTTCAGCCTGTTCCAAACTGTTAAATTTGTCATTTATAACATTAATAATCCATTTTTCTTGAGCAGGTGTTGGACCGCGTTTTACTGGCGTATCGTCCAAATGAGTTGTCACGACTTCCAGTGACCTGGCCGATCGATCACGTTTGCGTAAATACCCTTTGGTCATCAGCCCATCAATATGAACTGCCACAGTCGAAACCGATTTATAACCCAGTGCGCGCATAATCTCGCGATAACTTGGACCATAGCCGTGACCTTGGATAAAACTATCGACAAAGTTTAGTAGTTCTCGTTGGCGTTTACTTGACCTAATATTCATTCTATTATTATACCTTTTTGACTTTATCCAAAGCCTTTACCTTATTTCCTATTTCCCATTTCCCAATCCCCATCGTAACCGCTGCCATTCCCCACCAAATTATCGATACCGTATCATCAACCCAAACTGGCAATAATAAACCAATTATCGCCAAGCCAATACCACTGGCAAATAATCCCAACGCCAACCAATTTTGGCGCAATTTCCATAGCCCCAACATGACCAGCGTAAATATATAAACAAATAATAATAACCCAAACCAACCGACTTCATGAGCCGTAAACAGATACTGATTTTCGATTATCGTCGGGCTGTTGCCTTGTAACGACGCCGATCCGGTACTGCCAACACCATCACCTAGCGGCTGGCTGGCCATCTGTTTTAGTCCGTCTTGTAGTGAACTAATATGACCTTCGTTTGAATTGACACTGCTGCCGCCATTCGGATTTTCATGCAAAAATATGTTTGAAATAAATTGCGTATTGCCTAGCATCAAAAAACCGCCAATCAATATGACCGTTACTAATCCACTAACCGCCCAGACTTTAGGTGACAGTTTTTTAGCACCAGCCAGTGCCAAAACAACAGCAATCGCAACAGCAACGGCAATCCAAGCGCTACGTGAATAGCTAGCCCACAGCGCCACAATACTACCAACTGATAAAATCAAAATCAAAGGCCATTTGTCTTTGATGTTTTTCAACTTCACAATCGCTGCCGTTATTAGCACCAATACCATACCAGCATAGGCCCCCAAAGGATTAGGACCACGCAGTGTGCTGTTAATGCGGATATAGTTTTGGTTTTGATCAACCGTTAAATATGGGCTGATGGTGTTAACGTTGTAACCTATATATTTTAATACGTCTTTGGGCAACAAAAATACTTGTAATAGTGCAAAGACTAACACTGCCAGCGCGCCAGCAATACCGACTTTGATAAACGCTAAACGATAGTTTGGATACAATCGCATCGCAATATAAACCAGCCCAAAATACAGGACATACCGCAAATCAATCGCCAGCCCGGCTAAACTCGACGACAAGCCAGTAAAGGTATAGCCCATCATCACCAGATGTAATATTCCATAAGCACCAATTGCAAAAATAATTGGGTCGCGTAGCATTTGCATTTGTTTGTTTTTATGCAACAAAAATAGTGCGATTAAACCCGCCACCAGCATCAAAATCTCTTTCCAAGATTTAATCAGCAATTCATATTGTGGCCACAATGTACCAAAACCGACGCTAATCGACCCCTGCAAAACAATCCCACCAAAAATAACCAACAAGATGGCAATATACACTCGTCCAAGAATATTTATTTTTTTTATCATGTTGTCTTTATTATATACGTTATTTCATTATACTTCGCCATTCTATCTCTATCACCTATTCCCCATTTCCCATTTCCCAATCCCCAATCCCTACCTTCTCCAAAGATGTTATAATTAGACTACTTATGCCAGGTAAAAACATCAAATTCTATAGTTTAATTCTCGTTTTAATTGACACATTTGTATTGCTGGGTGCTTTTACAATTGCCTATATCGCCAGAGTGGAATATGACCCACGACCACTTATTAACAACATCCACGCCTATGATTATTTGCGAGCTTTTATCCTGATAATTCCTTTCTGGATTCTAGTTTTTGCCGTATTAGGTCTGTACCAAGCCAGCACTTATAATCGCCGTTTAGTTGAGTACGCCAAAATTGCCATTGGTACATTCATCGGTATTTTACTGGTCATTGGCTGGCAATATGTCAGCGGTGATAATATTTTACCAGCCAGATTAGTTGCATTATATGGCCTAGTTGCAGCCTTTGTTTTGATTATCATCGAGCGTGAAGCTTTCAGATTTATTCGCGGTTTAATGTTTCGTTATGGTCGTGGCGTCAGTCGCGTTTTATTAATTGGCACGTCAGACATTACTAGTGATATAGCTCGCAATTTAGCTGACACTGTCAAAAGTGGCTATGAAATCGTCGCTATTGCTGGACCAAAAAAAGTCGTACCCGCCGAACTGGCCGTTTATCATTATTCTATCCTTGAAAAAGCTTTAAGTGACATCAAAATTAACAATATTACCGCTATTATTCAGACTGATTTGTATGACTCGTCTGAACGTAATCAAAAGATTCTTGGTGCCGCCCAGACACACCATATAAATTACAGTTTTATTCCTGGTGAGGCGGAATTTTATTCAGGCAAAAACACCATCGATGTCTTTTTAGGCTATCCAATGATTTCAGTTCACCAAACGCCACTGGTCGGCTGGGGTGCGATTGCTAAACGGATTTTTGACTTTATCGTCAGCCTAATCTTGGTTATTATTTTGTCGCCCATATTGTTAACGGTCTATGTAATCAAAAAAATAGTCGACCGCGGCCCAGCCTTTTACATCAGCAAACGACTTAGTCGTTTTTCAGAACCAATCAACCTGATTAAATTCCGCAGCATGAATCCTAAATATGGCAGTCATGATGCCGCCGAAGACTTCCGCAAAATGGGTCGAAACGACCTGGCATTAGAATATGAAAAAAATCGTAAAGTCGACAATGACCCACGCATCACCAAATTTGGAAAATTTCTACGCGCCACATCGCTTGATGAATTACCTCAAATATTTAATGTTCTAAAAGGCGACCTAAGTTTAGTCGGACCACGCCCAATTTTGCCTCAAGAAACTAAACTAGCCCACGGTCGCACCGCCCTACTGCACAGCGTCAAATCTGGCGTCACTGGCATGTGGCAAGTTAGTGGCCGTAGTGAATTATCATTTGATGAACGCATTGAGTTAGAACTTTACTATGCTCAAAACTGGACCTTTTGGCTTGACATTAAAATCTTGTTTAAAACAATCGGGGTGGTTTTGCGCAAGAAAGGCGCAAAATAGCTATTGGAAGGTGGCTATTAGAATATGGCAAATAACATAACATCATTTGAAGATTTAACTGTCTGGCAAGAAAGCCAATCGTTTGCCGTTAACATCTATAAACTAACAAGAAAATTTCCAAAAGACGAATTGTTTGCGTTAACTAGTCAATTACGACGAGCTGCTAGTTCAATATCAGCAAACATAGCTGAGGGGTTTGGCAGAGCTTCCGTTAAAGATAAACTGCATTTTTACGTTATGGCTTATGGTTCATTGCTTGAAGTAAAAAACTTTTTATATTTATCAGAAAAACTCGGATACATAAATAAACTAGAACTAAATGAAACAATTCTGCATAGCGTAAGTTGTCAAAAGTTGATTAACGCCTTTAAAGCGGGATTATTAAGATGAACCCGCCATATTCCAATAGCCATATTCCAATAGCCAAACAATCACCACGAGTGGTGATTGTGCACGACTGGCTAACCAACAAGGGTGGCGCTGAGAATGTCGTATTGGCACTTCATGACGCTTTCCCTAAGGCGCCGATTTATACTTCGACTTATACGCCCGAAACAATGCCGGCTTTTAAGGGTCTGGATATTCGCACAACATATTTGCAAAATTTACCTAAACCACTACGCAAACTACACAAGTTTTTTCCAATGTTACGCGTTAAAGCTTTTCAAAAACTAGACTTGTCCAATTTTGACATTATTATCAGCAGTTCTAGCGCCGAATCAAAACAAGTTCAAAAAACTCGCCCTGACCAAATTCACATCTGTTATTGCCATACTCCAATCCGATATTATTGGAGCCATTATGATGAGTACCGCGCCGATCCAGGCTTTGGCAAGTTAAATTGGCTAGTTAAATTAGCAATGCCACTAATGATACCAGCGCTAAAAAAATCAGATTACAACGCGGCCCAAAAAGTTGACGTTTTTATCGCCAACAGCAGCGAAGTTCAAAAGCGCATCAAAAAATATTACGACAAACCATCAACCGTCATTCACCCACCGGTCGACGTTGACCGATTCGAACCCGCCAGATTGCGTGGCGATTATTATGTCGCCTTGGGACGCCAAGTCCCATATAAACGTGTTGATTTAGCCGTAGCCGCCGCTACTGAACTTGGCATCAAACTGCGCGTTTATGGTGATGGCAGCGAACATCAACGTCTGGTCGAAATGGCCGGACCAACCGTACAGTTTTTCGCTGACCGATTCGGTGACGCATCCGATAACGCCGTAACGGCGGCCTTAAACAGCGCTAAAGGTTACATTTTCCCAGCCGACGAAGATTTTGGTATTGTTCAAGTCGAAGCTTTGGCGGCTGGTGCACCAGTAATCGCTTTTGGTCGCGGTGGTACACTCGATATCGTTCAAGACGGCGAAAGTGGAGTATTATTCGACAAACAAACCGTCGATTCCGTTGCTGACGCCATTAAACGCGCTGAAAAAATCACTTTTTTACCAGGCACATTGCGCCGCAAAGCTAAACGTTTCGACAAAAGCTTATTTATTACTAAAATTCATAAAATAGTCAGCGATCAAACGCAGTAATGAATAAATTGACTAAATTTATATATCGCATCTTCAGCAGTAAAAAGTTATTTTACGTCATCATCGGGCTGCTAGTTCTAAATGCCACCTGGTTTGCTTTGACTGTTCAATATCCGATGGCATTTGATGAAAATTATCATTTTGGCATTATTAAAATCTACTCTCATCAATGGTTGCCGTTTATCACCAGCATGCCAGCAAACTCTGGCACCTTTGGCGATTTAACCAGATACGATTCGTACATGTTCCATTATTTAATGAGTTTTCCATATCGATTAATCGCAATTTTTGTCCAGCAAGAAGTTGCTCAAATCATCATTCTAAGATTCATCAATATCGGCATATTCGTTGGCGGTCTGTTTTTGTATCGTCGCCTTTTCAAACGCGTTCATATACCCGAAGGCCTAATTAATTTTTCATTGTTAATGTTAATACTGATACCAGTCGTGCCGTTTTTAGCCGCCACAATTAATTATGATAATTTATTCTTTTTGCTCGTTCCCTTGCTGGTTGATTTAACGATTACATGCAGTAGTGCGATTACAAAATCTAAAAAGATTCCAGCCACTAGCTTTATATTATTTTTAATAGTAGGCTGTTTAGCTAGTCTAGTTAAATACGCCTTTTTGCCAATATTTTTGGCTGTTATTTTATACTTACTAATTATTTTTATCCGCGCACCGCATAAAACAAAACTATTAAAAACTATGTTTAAATCATTTACGTCCCTTCGCCGATATATGCAAATCGTTTTGGTAATTGGAATTATTATTAGCAGTGGTCTATTCATTGAAAGATACGGCGTTAACATTGTTCAATACCACAGTTTTGAGCCCGATTGCGCTCAGGTCCAACCCGTATCGCATTGTCTGCAATGGGGACCGTGGGGCCGAAATTATTGGATGGCCGACAATGTCGCCAACAACGATCCCGACCCATACCCTGTAATGAATGACTTTGTCTCAACTTGGTTCGATGGCATGATGGAGCATTTATATTTTGCGATTAACTATAATTACGATAACTTTCCGCCACTTCAAATACCGATATCACTTGCCACCGAGATTGGCTTATTTGGTTTATTGTTGTGTGTAGTTTTTTGGCAATCCATCCTTCGCGTAGACCGTCGGCTGATGTTATTCGGCTTGGTCGTAGTAATATATATCGGCGCTGTATTTTATGCTAATTTTGCGATGTATCTAAAATACCGAACCGCCCTGGCGCTAAATGGACGCTATTTGGTGATGGTTTTTCCACTGTTATTTGTTTTAATCGGATTGGCTTACCACCGACTATTAGCCGTTATTTTCAAATCATGGGCGAAATATATGACAGTTTTATTAACCGTTGTTGTTATCTTTTTAGCCCTGCAAGGTGGTGGCATGCTAACCCATTTAATGCGCGCTCAAGACAGTTGGTATTGGCAAAACCAAATCGTAATTAATTTTAATAAAAACCTAAAAAATATAGTTTCGCCACTAATTATCAACAACCGATAAGTCATCAATGTTATAATTACAGATGAATTATGAAGGTGTTTGTTCAAGTCCCTTGTCTAAACGAGGAATCAACCATACTATCAGTCCTTAGGTCTATACCTAAGCAGATTAAAAATGTCGATAAAATTGAAATATTAATTATTGATGATGGGTCAAGTGATAAAACCGTTGCGATAGCCAAAAAGTTTGGCGTCAAACATTTCGTAACCCACATTCGTAATAAAGGTTTGGCGAAATCGTTTCGTGATGGCGCTGACTATGCCCTTAAACACGGTGCTGATATCTTAGTCACAACTGATGGCGACAACCAATACCCACAAAAACGAATTAGTGACCTGGTACAACCGATTATTGCTGGCACCGCAGATATTGTTATTGGTGACCGCCAAACAGGCAGTATTGCCCACTTTTCACCATTTAAAAAGTTAATGCAGCGATTCGGTAGTTGGGTTGTCAACAAAGCTGCTGGGACCGATTTGCCAGACGCGGCCAGTGGTTTTCGGGCCTATTCACGCAAATCGTTAATTAAACTAAATATCGTTACGCAATTTAGTTATTGCGTCGAAACAATCATCCAAGCCGGTAATAAACGCCTAAGAATCGCTAGTATTAAAATCGAAACTAATAAAAAAACTCGTGAATCACGACTATTTAAAAATATCTGGCACCATATGGCCCAATCCGCCAAAGCCGTCATGCGAAGTTTTATCATGTTTAAACCTTACGTCGTCTTTACTTCACTTGGTGTCATTTTTTTGATTGCTGGCCTAATACCATTTATTAATTTCGCAATTTTATGGCTACACGGATCAAGTCGTGGTCACATTCAGTCACTAATCTTTGGTTCGTCAATGTTGCTAGGATCGTTGTTGTCGTTTGCTTTGTTAATTATCTCAGACTTGCTGCGTACCAACCGGATTTTAATCGAAGATCAATTAGAACGCATCAAAGAAATGCAATACCAAGATAAAAAATAGTATTCTATGACAAATAAATATCTGTTGGTCGGTCGTAAATTAATTCAAAGAATATCTCAATCAACCAGTGTTATTTATTTAAAAAACAACAAAAAAACAATTTCAATCGCCACTATATTCGCCTTTTTTATATTTGCTGGGTATTACCTAATTAACCATACTGAAATAATGCAGAATATCCTTGGAATTGGTTACTTAAACTCATTTTTATTGTTAATATTTTACGGTGGCGTACTGCTAACTAATTTTGGCATTATGTATGCCACAATTTTACTGTGTCGTAAAAAACTTTCAATAAAAAACAGCCTACTTTTGACTATTTATTCAAGTTTGATCAATTTTTTTGGACCGCTACAAAGTGGGCCAGCCGTTCGAGCGGTTTATTTAAAGTCCAAAATCGGCCTGCGCATCCGCGACTATACTTATGCTATGTTGTTTTATTATTTTGCATTCGCCGCGCTAAATATATCACTGTTATTCATTAATACGTTACCTTGGTTAACAATAATCGGTATCATACTGGCCATCTTTATGACTATCATCGGTATTAATAAATTTAGACTTCAATCGCTCAAAAAATACGTTCTTTATATATTTGCGCTAACAACAATTCAAATATTATTAATGACTGTCATTTATTCTATCGAGTTAAACGCCGTAAATCACTTGGCTAATTACAACATTATGCAAACAATCGTTTATACAGCCAGCGCCAATTTGTCATTGTTTGTATCGCTAACACCTGGCGCTATTGGTTTTCGCGAAGCTTTTTTGGTGATATCTGGGTCGCTACATAACATTCCACTGAATTCAATTATTGCATCTGGGGTCATCGACCGAGCAATCTATATTTTGTTTTTAATTATCTTATTTTTTGTATCAAGTGGCTTACATTTAAAGCAAGTGTTTATTCGCAAGCAACAATCTTAATTGTTCAATCAGCCTGCGATTAGATAATTTTTCTTGGTATAGCTTGTGGCCGTTTTGACCGATTTTACTTAGTTCTGCTGAATGATTTTTGGCCCACAATATAGCGTCCGCTAAGGCCTCGGCGCTGTTCTGTTCAACAACCAAAGTGTCTGATTTGTCGGTAAATATACCTGATTCTAAATTACGTCCAATAATTACTGGACACCCCATTTGCAACAACTGATAAGTTTTGCCAGTAATCACAAATTGTGATTGAGCCGTACCACCAAATGGCCCGCCTAAACATACGTCGGCCGATTGCATATATGATGGCAATTCGTCATATGGCACCCAGGTTTTATAATTCACGTTCACACCATCACGTTTAGCTTGTTCAACTAGCTGTTGAACTTTCGCTTTGCCTCCAACCAACTGTAATTCAATATCTTTGTCCTTTAAATTACGCATCGCTTGCATCACAAATTCGATGCCATGAAGTGGTAACATATTGCCGTAATAAAACACCCTAAAAGGCCCTTTGCGGTGCTTTGCAGCCACTTTAGCTCGATTAAACGTCTGTTCGTCCGTACTGACTATCAAAGGCACGTATTTGTCGATCGGCAATTTCATTAAATTTGCCGAGTACTCAGCATGCGACTGACTGTCGGTTGTAATTAAATTGACTTTTTTCAGCCAAAATCGATAATTACTGTGCAAAATCTTTGCTAACAAGCTTTTTTCTTTGATTTTATGATGTTCGTCGACTACCCATTCCACCAGGTTAATAAACTCATCAAATATCAGTGGCTTGCCAAGCATCAATAAACGCGTTATCGGCAACATTTCATAGCCACGAAATGTCAAAAAGTAAATATCAGGATGTTTGGTTAAACGAACCGCGATTAATTTACAGATTACTTCGATGTACCTCCACAATCCTGTGTGTTTATTTTTTACAACAATTAATTCAACGTCTTCAAGTTTACTCAAAGCTGCACGCAAAGTTTTAGCCCGAATATAATCGGGCTGCTTGTAGCAAGTAATAAGACAGACTTTTTTCATACCTTAACCCCTATCATACATCAAGGGATTGCATTAAAACCGTCAAGATTGTAATTTTTTGGCAACTTCACTTGTTCGATGGCTGACGTCTTTGCGTGACACCAGTATGCCGTCAGGTGTATTGACGACGACTATATTATCAAGGCCAATAACGGCAATTGGTTTATCCTCTTCGTTGCGAATATAGACATTTGCAACATCGATAGCGTGAATATTATTACCATTAAAATAGTTACCTTGTTCGTCCTGTGGAACAACATCGTGCAAATCCTTGAATGATCCAATATCCATCCAGTCAAAACTAGCCGACACTACCGCCAAACTTTTTGCTTTCTCGATTAGCGCAATATCAATTACTTGGTTATCTAATGCCAGATAGGCGTTATTGTATTGTTCAGACCCAACTTCGTTAATCGCCGCTAGACTATCAAAATCAGCTTGCAAACCCGGTGCGCTAGTCTTCATTTCATTCAAGAAAGTATTGACCGATCCGACAAAATAACCACAATTCCACAGATACTCGCCCGATGCTAAATAGCCAGTGGCGGTTTCATAATCTGGCTTTTCTTTAAAAGATTCAACCTTGAATACGCCGTTGCTGGCATTAATTACACCATCACGTTTGATATAGCCAAAACCAGTTGATGGAAAAGTCGGCTCGATACCGATTAGTGTAATCTGGTTATTTGTTTGTGAGGTTTCGGCTGCCAAGGCAAATGACCTGGCAAAACCACCAATATCTCGAACATGGTGATCGGAATGTATAAAGGCAATCGGCTCGTTTTTGTCATGTGTTCGCGAAATAACATCCAAAGCAAATACAATACAATGAGCCGTTCCTCGCCTACCTGGTTCGATCAAAAAAGCTGACTCCGGTAGTTCTGGTAATTGTTTACGAATGTGGTCAGAATGACTAAATTCCGTTACGACATAAATCGTATTGCCTAATTTAGATGCCCGATCGTACGCTGTTTGCAACATCGTCCGCTCGCCTGTTAATTTTAATAAATGTTTTGGATAATTCGGTGTTGATAGTGGCCACAGGCGTGTGCCTGACCCGCCAGCAATAATAACTGTAATCATTATCCCATTATAACCCATTTAAATTTATGCTATTTTTACTATCTACCAGCTACTGCTTACCAATTGCGGTATAATTATATTATGACAAAACTACTCATTACGGGTGGTGCAGGGTTTATAGGGTCAAACTTTGTACACTACACTCTTATAAATCGCCCTGAATATGAAATTACTGTTATCGACAAACTAACCTATGCTGGCAATATGGATAATCTGGCTAGTGTTATGGATAAAATAACCTTCGTCAAAGGTGACATTTGCGACCAACAATTAATGGATGATTTGGTAGACAAAAATGACATTGTTGTCCATTTTGCAGCCGAGTCCCACAATGACAACAGCCTACGCAACCCTCAACCTTTCATTCAAACCAACATCGTTGGCACATTCACTATCCTAGAATCAGTTCGTAAATTCGGCAAACGTTTACATCACATCAGTACTGATGAGGTTTACGGCGACCTGGCGCTTGATGATCCGGCTAAATTTAACGAAAACACGCCATATAATGCCAGCAGTCCATACTCCAGCAGCAAAGCTAGTTCAGATTTACTAGTCAAAGCTTGGATTCGATCATTTGGTATCAAAGCCACGATTTCAAACTGTTCAAACAACTACGGCCCTTATCAACACATCGAAAAATTCATCCCTCGCCAAATTACCAACATTTTAAGCGGCATATCACCAAAACTTTACGGTACTGGCGAGCAAGTTCGCGACTGGATTCACGTCGACGACCACAACAGCGCCGTTCACACTATCATCGACAAAGGCGTCCTTGGTGAACTATATTTGATTGGCGCTAATGGCGAACAAAACAACAAATACGTACTTGAAACTATCCTCGAATTAATGGGCCGTGATAAAACCGCCTACGAACACGTCAACGACCGTCCAGGCCATGACCAACGCTATGCTATCGACAGTACTAAATTACAGACACAACTGGGATGGAGGCCAAAATACACCGACCTGCGCGCTGGCCTACAGGCAACTATTGATTGGTACCGACAAAATGATTCATGGTGGCAAAACAAAAAAGCTAAAATCGAAGCTACCTACGCGGAAAAAGGACAATAAATAACATGCCAGATAAATCAGGTGAGTTGCAATTCAGCAAAGAACTATCAATCCAACCGACAGCTATCCCTGGTTTGCTAATTCTGGATTTGCCAGTTTACGGCGATGCGCGCGGCTGGTTTAAAGAAAACTGGCAAAATGAAAAAATGACCAAACTTGGTCTGCCAATACTTGATCCAGTCCAAAATAATGTTTCATTTAACGCTAAACGGGGCGCTACTCGCGGTATTCACGCCGAACCATGGGACAAGTTTATTTCGGTCGGATCGGGCCGTATATTTGGCGCTTGGGTAGATATGCGCCAAGGCGACAGTTTTGGCACTGTTTTTACAACCGAACTTGACCCAACCAAGGCAATTTTTGTGCCCCGTGGTGTTGGTAATTCATTTCAAGCACTCGAAGACAATACGGTCTACACATATTTAGTCAACGACCACTGGAGCGCTGATGCCCAATCTAAATACACATTCCTAAACCTAGCCGACGAGACTATTAATATCGAATGGCCAATCCCCCTCGATCAAGCTGAGCTATCTGACAAAGATAAAAATCATCCAAAACTATCTGACGTTAAACCAATGCAACCAAAAAAGACGTTAATTACTGGCGCCAACGGACAATTAGGCAAGGCATTGCAAATTGAATTCCCCGACGCCGAATTCACCGATTCAACCGAACTGGATATTACCAGCCCTGATCTTGAAAATGCTCGACCATGGAGCCAATATGACACTATCGTCAACGCCGCCGCCTACACCGCCGTCGACAAAGCCGAAACAGTTGAAGGCCGACAACTTGCCTGGAAAATTAATGCCCATGCTGTCGCCAACCTTGGCAAAATAGCCACTAAACACCACATTACTTTAGTTCATATATCCAGTGATTACGTTTTTGACGGCTCAATCGCCAACCACACCGAAGACGAATCATTCAGCCCACTAGGGGTTTATGCCCAAACCAAAGCCGCTGGTGATATTGCTGCTGCTTCGACACCAAAACATTACATCCTACGTACCAGCTGGGTAATTGGCGAAGGTAACAATTTCGTTCGAACCATGAAATCTTTGGCCGAACGTGACATCAAACCAAATGTCGTCAACGACCAAATCGGCCGCCTAACATTCACCGACGACCTCGCCCGCGCCGTCAAACATTTATTGTCATCTCAGCCAAATTCCAATAGCCAAATTCCAATAGCCAAATACGGTACCTACAACCTGACCAGCGACGGTGAATCAGCCAGCTGGGCAGATATTGCAGCCGAGGTGTATGAACTAACAGGACATGACCGTAATGACGTCACAGGAGTTTCAACCGCCGAATATTACAGCGGCAAAGACGGCATCGCCCCAAGGCCATTACAAAGTACACTAAATCTTGATAAAATAAAATCAACAAGTTTTAACTTGGTTGAATGGAAACAATCTTTGAAAGAATATCTTAAAAGCGAGGAGATAAAATAATGAAGGGTATAATTTTAGCCGGTGGATCAGGTACGCGTCTTTGGCCAATTACCAAAGGCATTAGTAAACAGTTGATGCCAATTTACGACAAACCAATGGTCTATTACCCATTAACAACATTGATGTTGTCTGGCATTCGTGACATTTTAATCATCACCACACCCGAAGACCAATCGCAATTTATACGCTTACTCGGTGACGGTTCACAATGGGGTATAAATTTACAGTATGCCATTCAACCATCACCTGACGGTCTGGCGCAAGCGTTCATTATTGGCGAAGAATTTATCGGTGACGACAAAGTTGCCTTAGTGCTTGGTGATAATATTTTTCACGGCAGCGACCTTGGTAAATCCCTTAAAAGTTGCGTTAACCCAGATGGCGGAACAGTTTTTGCTTACCGCGTATCCGACCCCGAACGTTATGGCGTGGTTGAATTCGACGCAAATCATCAAGCTATTTCAATCGAGGAAAAACCAACCGAACCAAAGTCAGACTTTGCCGTTGTTGGACTATATTATTACGATAATGACGTCGTTGAAATCGCCAAAAACGTCAAACCCAGCAGCCGTGGCGAATTAGAGATTACGACCGTTAACGAAGAGTACTTAAAACGTGGCAAATTAAAAGTCACCACCCTAGACCGAGGTGACGCATGGTTAGACACTGGTACAATCGACAGTATGACTGATGCCGCTGATTATGTTCGCACAATTCAACGCCGTACTGGCCAAATCATCGGCAGCCCCGAAGAAGTTGCCTTTCGTGAAGGTTTCATTACTGCTGAACAACTTAATGAACTTGCTCAACCGCTTAAAAAATCAGGTTATGGCGAGTATTTGTTGGAATTATAATATGAAAATACTAATCGCCATTCCTTCATATAATTGCGCCAGCCAAATTACACGTACACTTGACGAAATAGATGAAAAGCTTATAAACAGAGTAGCTGAAATTGCCATAATAGATAACGTAAGCCTCGACGATACAATCAAGACCGCCTTATTATATAAAAAAACAGGCAGGTTAGGGTCTAAGTTACACATATACAAGAATACTGTTAACTACAACCTAGGTGGCACACACAAAGTTGCATTTTTACATGCCGAAAAAATGGGGTATTCTCATGTAGTTATATTACACGGAGACAACCAAGCTAAAAGCGATGAAGCTAACAATTTAATAGACTTCGTTGAACAACACCCCAAACAGCAAACCGTGCTAGGCTCAAGGTTCAACAAAAATTCAACACTAATCGGTTATGATAAAAAACGCATTGCTGGTAACAAGATTCTGAATATCATCTACAGCATCGTGACTATGAGAAAATGTGAAGATTTAGGATCTGGGCTGAATATATTTGCACTTTCGGATATAAATAAATCAACTTACATTCAATTTGCCGACAAATTAACATTTAATTTTGAGCTACTTCTTGATTTGGTCAAGCGAAAAGTAAATTTTGCTTATTTGCCGATTACCTGGAGAGAAGAGGATCAAGTTAGTAACGCTCGTAACTTTAATGTTTTCAATACCGCACTATTAAACCTAGCCGGCTGGAGATTCGGCAAAATTAACAACTTAGGCAAAACACCTAAAGATTATACTTGTAAGGAGATAAAGTAATATGCCACCACTTCAAATTCTAATGCCTATGGGTGGCCTTGGACAACGTTTTCGAGATGCTGGCTATAATACGCCAAAACCATTAATTGATGTTAATGGAACACCGATGTTTCATAAAGCTCTTGCGGCCTATGACTCATATAACGGCAATAAAATATATATTTTTGTAATTCGCAAAGACACCGACGATGAATATGGTCTCGCCAAGCAAATATTATCGATTTTACCAGACGCCAAGATAAAAGTCCTAGACCACAACACTAGAGGGGCAGTAGAAACATGTCTTATAGCAGAAGATTTTATTGATCCAAGCTTACCGCTTGTAATTATGGACTGCGACATTTCATTCGATGCCGGCAATTACTTCGAGCTCATAAAACAAGCCGTTGAAAATAACTCATTTGACGGTCTATTACTATCCTTCGACTCAAATAACCCAAGATACAGTTTTGCGGAAATTAACGAACAAAATATAGTTTTACGTACCGCAGAAAAAGTCGCAATATCAAACAACGCCTTGATGGGAGCCTACTTTTTCACAAAAGCAAAAAGCTTCCTTGACGCAACACACTTATTAATGGACGAACCTATATCTGATACCATGAAGGAATATTTTGTTTCATTAATTTACAATATACTCATTACAAATCAAAAACGTATAGGCTTGGCTAAGGGCACGTTCTATTGCTTCGGAACGCCCGAAGAACTATTAGCCTACCTTGATAGCACAAAATAACATCAATACAGGTATTTATTTATCGTATTGCCGATAAAATTTATTAAGCAACACGACACTTACTGCATAATACTTAAGCACATTATCAGGGTTTATAACCACCCGGTGAGCTAATATGCGCCCAAACAATAACCCTGTATGGAATAGTACGGTTTTACTTTCTGCCTCTGTTAAATATTTCTTATAAATTTCCTCACTTAAATAATCGTAGAGCTGCATATATCGCGCAGACCTTCGATCATGATAATTGATAGTAACCGTACCACCTTCTTTTTTGAGTAAAGTTGGCTCATCGTCGTTATTTAAAAATTCATAACCAGCAATAAGCGACTGAGTGTGACGAGCAAAATCAATAATAGGCCCCCTAACTTGATTGTCATCTGACGGATCAATGATGAATGGTTTTTGTGTTTTCGCATTTATCAAAATGTTATCAATTGTCAAATCTCCATGAATAGCGTCCGAAGCTCTGTATGTCGCAATATCACGCCATGCTTCTTTATTGTTCTTTATCTTATCAAAAATTGTATAAAAATTATCATAAGTTTCACCATTAATTTTTATAGTTTTGCCTTTTACTGCTTCAACTAAGTCATCATTAACACTTAATGCTTTCTTCATTTTATTAATCAGTCTATCTTCAATATACAAATCACGCTCAACTAAATGTAGCGCCTCTTTTTCTAAAGAATACACGTTAGTAAATACGTAGCTCCAGACGTCATCTACAACCTTCTTTGATTGTTTCAAAGAGTGTGTATGTATATATTCAAAAAGTGATATATTTATCGGATCATAAGATAAATCTATCGCGTAGTAATCTTCGGTTTTGTATTCAGCGGTAACATCAACAATATATTTTTTACCCGAAAACCTTCTGAGCCATTTATATTGAACTCTTAATCGATCGGTATATTCAGCTGGTACAATCTTTTTTACAAATAATTCACCGTTTTTTAGTGCTAACACCGTGATGGCATCAGATCCACCCTTGAAAAACTTTACCAAACTTAACTCTCCATGAACTTCAATCTTATGTAATATCCGGCTTAAATCATGACCCCTAAAATATGTATCCAAAAAAGCTGGAAATTCTTGTGATATATCGTCATAGCGCAATAATTTATTCGTAAATGAATCTGGGTGTGTCTTAATGGTACCTGTTTCTGTAACTTTATATACAAACAAAGAGAATATACCAATTACAGCTATCGGCAACATCAGAACTGCCCATATTAGCTTGCCATACATATCAATATTTAATCCTACTATATCCATAGGTAAAGATATGGCAAGTTGATGATAAGCATTGGCATCCAGAGGGCTTAAAACAGGTAATGAAATAATGTATGGAGAAACAGAAGCAATCACGGATTGCAATAAGTTATTTATATGTAGTAATGGCACAACAATAATCAATGCTGATATAAAGTAACACAACCAAGACAATAACGCATATGATATATATCGTCTAACTAGTTTACGGTGGCTGAAAAAACTTTGTAAGCCAAAGATCAAGGACCAAATCTTAAATCTAATCCTGTTCTTAATTGATACATTAAATAAACTAGACATTAAATATATTAATTTCAGTAAGTATTTATTTTCTCTAGCTAACAATATAATCATCAACATAACCGTTGATGAAAAAGTCGCTGCAACAACAGCAATAGCGATAATATTAGTCGCAAAATGACCGCCAATAAATAACGCTCCAACGATTACGATAATACTCAAAAATATAACATCAGCCATTCTCTCAATAACAACTGCAATAAACGTGTATAGAAAGCTGATTCGTAGTCTTTTCGCTACCAACAAAGCTCTCACTATCTCACCCAACCTTAATGGCAGCAGGGCGTTGAACAAGTAGCCAATTGATAGCGCTAGAAACTGAAATCTAGAACTACTCGACGCCGCCTGATCAATGATTAGTTTTGTACGTTTTGCACGCAAAACATGCCCAATCATCTGTACAATAACCGCCAAAGCAATGATTAACAGCCAAACCGAATTATTAATAGCAAAAGATACAACATCACTTATAATATTGTGCGACAGGTATAAACCTAATATCGTCATAGCAACTGCTATTACTATTAATATACGTTTAATCATAGAAAGTTCCTTATATGTATAGTGTTTATGCCCGCAGCCTCAGCGGCAGATAGACCAGCATCGGAGTCCTCGAAAGCAATCACCTCGCCAGGTTTTAGGCCTGTTTTTATTAAGGCTAATTCATAAGAAGCTGGGGACGGCTTCATGTCCGCTACATCATCACCAAATATCATGTGAGAGAAATATCTTTCAAGGTTATGTTGCCGTAATACGGCCAAGGCGTTATCTTTTTTGGCAGTTGTAACTAGGACAGTGGCATAATGCTCAGACATTTGCGCCAAGAAAACAGATAAGTACTCGTTCAATTCTGAAATATTTAAATACTTTGGATACAAATCTTTCTTTTTTTGATTAATCGCAGATATCTCATTATCGCTAACGTCAAGCACTAGTTTTGGTAGAAATGATTTTGAATTTTCACCAGCCTTTATGACAACCCTTAGCTCATCACCAAGAGTAATAGATTTCACCAGTTTAACAGCATGGCGATAAGCCAAAAAGTTCGATTCATGAGTATCAACGAGAGTGCCGTCAAGATCGAAGAAAAACCCCTTAATAACCATATGTATTCATAACCTCACAATAAGTATTACTCACTAAACATATTATACTAAAACTTTTTGATTACGTCATATCTTTTTGTTATTAACGCTCAAGAGATATATAATCAACCATAAATGAATACAATTAAATCAATGCTTAGCAACAAGCGGCTCATGAGATATCTCATCATGGCAATCATTATTGTAATAATTGAGCTAATAACGTTTCAGATTATTTATCTTATAAATAATAACTATTATCTTGCTACCGTCATAAGCTTTGTCGTTGGCGTCCTTCTCAACTGGATAGTCGGAAGAATGTTCGTGTTTGGACCATCCACGCATCACCCCGCTAGAGAATTCATAATGGTTCTAATAGCCAGTTTGGTAGGTGTATCCATACAGGTATTAGTCGTAACTGTGGCTGTGAACGCATTATCACTTTACCCAATTATTGGGAAAATACTATCAATCGCCTTTTCGTTTTTCTGGAACTACTGGTTTAGAGCTAAATTTATTTACAAGAAATAATTATTCCGAACATACTTGGCTTCTTTTTAATGTTAGAGTCCAAATATCGGCTGGATATATACCCATTTCAACAGTGTTTCCAGTATTTGTGCTGCATACCCTTTTTACTTCAACGGACATAGTTGGTCGTTTACTTAATATCACCTCATAGCTAGCGCCACGAGAACCCGACATTGGTACGACTATTATTGCATACCCAATAACAACAGCTGAAAGAATAGTCTTCGAAAAATGAGTCTGTATTTTAAACCAGTCTTGAATTGCATACATTACCGCAAAGACAAATATCATCGTACCAGCGTAAAAGAAAAACCCTGGACCGCCATCGCTGTCGTACGTCAAAAAGGAATGAGTTATACCTGGTCTATTAAATACAAACCCAAATACATTAATTAGGATAGCTACAATAAAAAATAACAAAATATACCTATACTTATTAAAAAATGCAGCTGTTAAAACTGAAATAATCAACACTATTGCAATAATATTATTCATCAATATATTTATAGGAAATAGCAAACCATAGATCGATCCCCTGTAAATAATAGCTATTAATGAACCTGGCAGTAGTGGTCCATCAAGATAACCTGGTATTTTTGGTATCCCTTTTATATAGACAGCAACGACATACGCCGTACATATAACAAATAAAGATATGAGACTATAATGCTGAAAGGTTAGCGACTTTAAAAAACTTCGCCACTTAATAAAAAGTAGCTTAATTTCTTTTTTATAGCGCAATAAGGCAAATGGCAACAAAGCTATAGATATTATATTAGTTAGCACACAAAGCAAAAGTGTTAAATCTATCAAAGCAAATTGCCAATTATACTTTGCTAAATCGTTTTGATTTCGATAAGTAACCAGCAATGCTGTTATAAATAAAAAGGCAAACTTCAAATTCCCTATCGTACCAATAGCAACATAATCATAGCCCCCAAGAGGAACTATCAACAATAAACAAACTGTCAGCAATGCCAGTATTAGGCCCATTCGTTTCTTAAATAGCAAATAAGGCAACGAGCAAACCACACCCCAGAATAAGTATGAAGCAACTGCAAATGCTTTCGGTATAGTCTCAAACCCTTTGCCAAACATTGCATTAATCAACATCGCAAACTCAGCCACCATATACTGACCAACTACCAAATAACCATTAAATAATGTCGCCATCGCTTTAATTGGGCCTTCGTTTAGTATATTACGTAACCAAACAGTACCATCTTCGGCATAAAAATTAGCGTGGTTATATGCATATGGATATCTAAGATAAAACGCGTACGCACCAATAAATGACAGCAATAGCCAGCAAATCACAGTTGTGACAATTGGATGTTTCTTTAATATACCGTGCACAAATTTAATGGTATTCATATTTAATTACTATACCAATTTTATCATTATATTAGTATCTATAGCCAACTATCAACGGTTGAACTTTAGTGTTAGTTGCTATTGTGATTAGCCAGCATTATAATGTGTGTTGAGGTAATATTAATGAAAATAAACAATCATAATCTTCAAAATAAAAAGAAAATTATTACCATCATGTCGAGTTTATTCGTGATAATTTCTTTAATTGCTACCTACCCATATGCTAACAGATACTACGAAAATAGCACGATAACCACTTCAACCACAAAAAACAGCCCCAATTTAATAAATTATAGTAGCCCCAGTCAATACGAAATACAAGACGGCTCGGCAACAAAGAACAGCAGTATTAATAATAGCCAATCAAACAACACAACTGTTACAACAGATACAACAAAAAGCTCAACTAGGATGATAATTACCGCCCTTAGCCAAAACGGTTCCACTCTGCAAATCAGAGTGCAAATTAACACTATCGAGGACACAGGCGTATGCACTTTGACTTTACTGAAATCAGGATCTAATTCTGTAGAAAAATCAGTCAGCTCGCAAACACTTGCAAATACTTCAACCTGTAAAGGCTTTGATATTCCAACGACAGAATTGTCACCTGGAACATGGCAGGCAACGATTACTTACGACAGCTCAAAACACAGTGGATCGATAGCAAAAGAGGTTGTAATTAATTAAAATATATGAATAAGCAATTATTTAATATTAGTCCAATCATCATTAAGCTGAAAAATAATAGCTATTTTATATGTTTGATATTAATGGTATCTATTGCATTTTTATCGAACAGCCTTGCGCATGCAACGGCGGTTATCGGCTTCAATCCTGGATATATTATTGATGATTCGATTTTTATTAACAATAGTTCTATGAGCGTTCAACAGATTCAAGATTTTTTAAACAGCAAGGTGCCAGCTTGTGATACATATGGGACACAACCATCTGAGTTTGGCGGTGGCACAAGAGCACAATGGGCGGCAGCAAGAGGCTTCTCAACGCCCTTCACTTGTTTGAAGGACTACTCTGAAAACGGCTTAACTACTGCCCAGATTATTTATAACGTCTCACAGCAGTACCAGATTAACCCCCAAGTCTTAATTGTATTATTACAAAAAGAGCAAGGCCTTGTCACTGATACTTGGCCAACTAGTAATCAATATCGATCAGCCACTGGTTATGGTTGCCCGGATACTGCACCGTGCGACAGCAAATATTATGGACTAACCAACCAAATTACATGGTCTGGCAAAATGTTCCATGCAATCATGACAAACAGCCCAACGTGGTACACGTCATATATATTAGGCAATAACTATATACAATACAGCCCAGATAGTTTATGCGGTGGTAGTACAGTTAATATTCAAAATCGAGCAACACAAGCACTATATAACTACACTCCATATCAGCCAAATCAAGCTACACTGGATGCTGGTTGGGGATCTGCGCCATGTGGTGCATATGGTAATCGCAATTTCTACCAATATTTTATCAATTGGTTTGGCACTATAAATTATAGTAAAGTCCCGCCATTATATAAATCATCAAGTGCAAACACAATATACACAATATCTGGTGATAATAAATACGAACTCACCAGTTTTGAGATAATAAAAGCCTACGGATTATTAAGTTACCAGCCAGTAATAGTATCTGACACCTTCCTTTCAAGTTTCAATACGGGGACCACAATTTCAAGCACTATTGCTAAAAAGCAAAATGATATAAGCGGCATATTGTATATGTTTGATGACGGTAAGAGGTATCCGATAACAATAGACGCCTGCAAGACAAAACCCGATGGTACTTCAATTATCAATAGCTCTTGGAAGATTGACTGTTTTAATTCAAACACCACCCTATCATTACCAAATGAACTAATAGACAATTTCACGGTTCAAGATATCAACATACCCAATGTGGTAATCTATGATAATAGCGCTTGGAAAGTTGAAAACGGTAATAGACTGCGTATTACAGACCCTATTTTTGTAAATCTATTCGGAGGCTGGGGAGTTACTCGCGAAATGCAAACAATAAACATCCCAAAGGCGCAAGGCAAAATACTCATTCCAAACGAATCACTAGTTAAGTTCAGCGATAGCCCATCTATATATTTACTAGTCGATGCAAAACTTTACAAAATATTAAGCCCTGAAGATATTGGATACTGGAGACTCGGCGCAAAAAAGATATATATCATTCCGTCGTCTTACAACGAATCAGATCCTTTGGAAATTAGCCCCGAATACCTTAAGCAGTTTGTAATTGACGCCAACGGTACACAATATATTCTGTTTCCAAATGGGACAAAATCTATCCTTCCTGCAAATATTGGATCTCTGCAGCCCGCTCAGTATTCTCAAATCCCTGATTACATTATTAATGAAATACCGACCGTAACGATGCCTCAAGCGTTCAGAGCTGACAATGGTGAGATATTTACTATTCAAGATAATATGCGCTATATATTTCCGACAATAGATGACATCGTGTACTCTAAAATACCAATAATGAATATCCAACAAGTATCAAACAATATCGAAAGCACTTTTAATTATGGTGGCATGAAAATGTCAAACGGGAGACTATTTAAAGTTAGCGGCGATGATACGATTCGATACGTCTACGACAAAGGAGAAAGTCTTGCTGTATATTCAGTCAACATACCTTATCTGCCTTATGATAAAATTATTACAGTAGACAGCACGACTGGCGCCAATTATCCAGTAGTAGGCATATATAAATAAAATGACACTTCAAAATAAACTCAAACCTCGCTTCTATTACATTCTGATTCTGAGCTTAGTTGGATTTGCACTTATTTTTATAATCCCACCTTTCCAAACACCAGATGAGCAGACTCATCTATATAGGGCATACCAGCTGTCAGAAGGACACCTAATCGCAGACCATCTCAGTTATGGAGCCGGAGGTACATTACCGACTAGCCTATCCGATGCGTTTAATAAATATTCTTATTTAATATTTAAGCCCGATAACAAGGTAACGCTTAAGTATATTAGATCAACTATCACAGCACCATTAAATAGTACTGTGCGCAAAGAAACACGCTTCGAGAACACAGCACCATATCCACCGCTTGGATATTTACCGCAAGTAATCGGAATTAGTATAGGTAGAATTATATCCGCAAACCCCGTTATCTTACTATATATGGCGAGAATCTCTAACTTATTAGTCTGGATCTTAGGAATATGGCTATGTATGAAACGTCAGCCAAAATTATCCCTAGCTCTTTTTTCTTTCTCGCTTATACCTATAGTACTTTATCAAGCATCATCTGCATCAGCGGACGTCATGGCGTCAATATCTGCAGTTTTTTTAACGCTCGAGGTATTTCGCATAACACAATCCGATACATTAATCACCAAAAAAGAAAGGCTTGTAGTTCTTTGCGTTGGAGTAATTTTATCATTATGTAAGTTTCCTTATGTCTTATTAGTCCTGCTCGTATTGCTAATACAAAATGACAAATTCAAGTCGAAAAAGTCTGCATTAATATTTAAGCTATTGGCAGTATTATTGCCGTTATCTATTACATCAGCTTGGCTAGTAGTATCTATGAGTAGTTTTGTAAACCTACAGCCAGGCGTTAATACAGCCCTTCAATTACATTATATCCTAACCGAACCTATTAATTACATAAAGGTATTATTTAACACATATGCTACAACTAATAGCGATGGACTATATATTCAAATGTTCGGTCAGCTTGGCTGGTTAGATACAAAATTACCATTTTGGAGTATTATTTTCAGCGGATTGTCAGTCACGATTGCCACGATATCAATATCAATTAAACCAAACAGAATAAAATCATTCGCAAAGTTAGGAGCTATATTCGTAATGATATCTACGATACTAGCAATAACCAGCTTACTGTATTTAACCTGGAACACTCCAAGAAGTAACATCGTAGAAGGGCTTCAAGGAAGGTATTTTATACCGTTTATCGGTATAATAATATTTATCATAGGTGGACAATTAGCCTTATCGCGACAACAATCAAAAAAAGCAAGCCTCTTAGTATATTCTCTATCGGGTTTAACGTTGATTAGTACAATATCAATAATATTGTTGCGATATTATCATGTATAGCTTTAGCAAACAGAAATATTAGTTATTTCTTATATCGTTCCATATCATATCGGTTTGCTGAGGCCAAGTATAACCCAATGAATTATGTCCATTCTTTGAAATCTTTACTCGCAATTTTTTATCATCAATTAACATTCCAATTTTTTCAGCCATAGCAGCTGGAGACGGCTCACTAAGTAGGCAGTTTTTACCGTCTCTTAATAACCACAAGTTGTCTTCATTGTTGTTCGTTACGGTCGCCATACCCGAAGCCATAAACTCAAACGGTTGATATGACGGATGCTTCGAAAGCATATAGACAAAACCAATATCACAGCTTCTATATAAGTCAGCAACTTCCTGTAGACTACCGAGCAGTCCAAGGTTATTAATTTTACCAGTCAGCTCATATTCCTTCTCGTTCCAATGAGCACCCGCGGTTACTATTTCAATTTTATCACCATATTTTTCTATCAAACTCTTAATTATTAAGATGCCCAAATTAAATGCGTTCCTCGGGTTATTTGGTCTAGCATAGAAAAATATTCTAACTTTTTCATTATCAGCTTTCTTAATATTTGACGGATAATAGATTGATTGGTCCACGGCTGGAACAAAACTGATACCCTTCATGCCGTGACGCTTATTGACTGCGGCTAGCAAACCGGGCGTATTGACTAGGCCGCGGAACCCAAACCTATAAGTAGACTCAGCTAACGCGTAGGTTGAGCCGCCTGCGTAAAACAGTGGCTCATAATCTTGAACGAAGTAATATTTACGTTTAGTTTTATTAAACCTAAGCATAATATACGCCGATGTCCAAAATGTACAAAATGACAAATCAGACGCAGGTAATGAATTAACACCATCATGATTCATATCAAAAATAATAATTTTATATTTCTTAAGATTCACAAAGTTATCACTAATCTGCTCCTTCAACTTATCAACATCAAAAGAGGGGTTATCATAAATAATAATTCTATTCTCTATACCCTCAATGCTCAACTTTTCAATAAAACGAAAAATCGTATATATGCCACCAAACTTAATATGATCAAAGTTTGGAACAAACCAGTTAGCAGTTTTGATTTTTCTCGTCATCGGCACTGATACAGCATCGTTGCTTTTCTTTACATCCAGAGATGTAATTTGAAATACAGGATTAGAGATGTAATCATACTCTTCCCTTAGTGCCCTGTCAGTAGTCAAAGTCCTTTTATTGGTCGGCAGTCTATCGAAGTGATATTTTATAAACCCTCGACCTTTTTTAATTAACATCAGCCCGCCTTGATTTTTATATATGTTCATTGTTTTCGTAATTATCTTCACAATTTAACTCCTATTTGCTCATTCATTAAATCTAGGTTTGGATTAAAATATTTATCGCCAACTAAATGATATGGTTTATAGTATTCTAGTGAATGATCATAATCTAATTGTATACCATTATTATAAGACCCCACCGAAACACTCTCATAATGATACAAACTAGCAAATGGCCAATATATATTTCGATAGCCACCTTCGTGTAGTCGTAGACAAAAAGCTACATCATTTCCTGCAACAGTAAATATCTCATCCAGTCCGCCTACTTTTTTGTAAAGTTTTTTTGAAACCATCAAACAGGCAGCCGTCAAAGCCAGATAATTACGAGGCCAAACCGGTAAACCAAAGTCGGTCCAATCTCCAGGTTGATGAT
Source organism: Candidatus Saccharimonadota bacterium (assembly GCA_037141755.1). Lineage (GTDB taxonomy): Bacteria > Patescibacteriota > Saccharimonadia > Saccharimonadales > Saccharimonadaceae > UBA1547. Next base: position 28,599 of record JBAXBX010000003.1, on the reverse strand, counting down.
GCCTAAAAACATGGCCAGCCATAGTTCCCATGCCTAATATTACACCAGCATGTTGAATTCCATTTTTTTCTTCGGGATACAACAGCATCGGCCCAACAGCGCCAACACCCGGCTGAATCGCAACACCCAGTAGTTCATCGATCCACTCTGGAGTAATCACCTCTGTATCGTTATTTAATAATATCAAATATTCACCAGATGATTTTTTAACACCATAGTTATTAATCTTAGAATAATTAAATAAATGATTCCATTCAAAAGCTTTAATTCTATTATCTAGCCGCAATGATCTTATTAGGTCTTTTGTTTCTTTTTGAACGCTATTATTAGAAATGAGGATAATTTCGTAATTACTATATGTCGTCTTGTCAATTATACTACTGACACACCGCTCTAATAGTATAGGCCTATCTTTAAATGGAATTATTATTGAGACCTTTGGCTGTTTTTTCGGTAACACATATTTAAGCCGATAGTTAGTCGGACGCTCGGGAATTTCGACAACTTCTGCGCGAATCTTTCGACGCTTGACTGCATCACGTAGCGCCTCTTGTCCAGCATTATCGGCGTAGCTCTTTTCACCGACTGACTTTGCCGTTGAACCATCTGCCAACCTCCAATGATAAAGTATTTTTGGTATATGAATTATTCTATCTGTTATTTCAGTAAGGCGAAGTAGCAAATCATAGTCCTGCGCACCGTCATATTTGCTACGTAGCCCACCTAGTTTATCGATTAGGCTCCTTCTGACAACTAGAAAGTGGGTTATATAATTTACACCCAATAACAGGTCCGGTGACCAATCAGGTTTAAAAAACGGAAGCGACCTCTGCGTTCCATCATCAGATAATTTATCCTCGTCACTATATAAGACGTCGACATCTGCGTGTCGATTGATAGCGAAAACAACTTCTTTTAAGGCGTGTGGCGAAAGCACATCATCATGATCTAACAGACCAATAAATTCACCGTCGGCAAGTTTAAAGCCTTCATTTGTATTATCTGATATATGTAGCCCTTTTTTAAAATGGTACTTAATACGCCCGTCTAACTTAGACGTAGCGCGAATCGCCCGACTACGCTTAGCATCTGTTGAAGCGTCAGAAATACATAGCTGCCAATTCGAATACGTTTGATCAAATAGCGACTGAATTAGCGGTTTTAGATATTTATCAGGTGTATTATATACAGGCACAACAACACTAATTAACGGCTCTTTGTCATCTATATTTAATACATCCCATAACTCTGCCTCTTTAGTTGCGATCCACTTATGGTAATCTGATTTAAATACTTGAATATCTTTACTCATCAAGGAGCGCTTAACTCTACGGGCTACCGCTAGTAAACGTGGGTGTTTTTTTATATATAGCTTAAGTTTTGTTTTCATCTCAGTTCTTCTTTATTGATTTATTAATATAACCAATTATTTCTCTTAGTGGGTGAATAAGCTTCCATGTCTTTGAGTTATGAATTGAGCTTATTTCTAGGTTTAATTTTTCAATATGAGTCTTATCAATTTTATGGAGCTTCTTTAGGTTAATAATTTCATTAATTAAATCTTTATTTGTTTTATTAATATATTGATTTTGCTCATAAGAAAGGTTGTACTTTTTAATAATAAGAGATAGCGTCTCTGAAAACTCATTAAATGTCTGCTTATTAACTGTAACTTTTGAATCTTCTGAATTGTACGCCTCTAATTTATTGATGGTTTTTTTTACGCTTGTTATATTCTCTACATCTTTGGATATAAATATTATCTTCCTATACCCTACATCAACCATGGAATCTAAAGATAGAATATTTTTGTTATACCATGTATTAATATCACTCACTTCGCCAACTATATCTGGAATAGATGAAGATGCAAATAATAACATCTGCATCAACTGCCAATCACCTATTTGATTACTTGAAATCGAAACAGAACTTGCACCACTATTCTTAATTAAATTATTGACTTCTTTTTCGTCGGGAATCATATAATCAATATGCTCTTTTAGCCATTGGTGATCTTCATTAAATATATTCATATAGAAGTCATTTAATAACACCTCGGCTGATGACACTTTGTTTTCAATATCAACAGGTATAGCCATAAAAAATCCAATTTTACTAACCCTCACCGCCTCATTAATAAATGTTTGTCTTTTTTCGCGAGGGATATGCTCTAAAACATCAAAACTACAGGCGATATCAAATGAGTTGTCTTTGAATATCATACTCGTAGCATCACCTTTTATATAGTTATCGTAATTCTCATCAAAAACATCTAACACCGTAACCTTATCGTTTGGCATAAAATCTGATGTTCTGCCCAAATGACCACCTATGTCAATAATATTTAGTGCGGTTTTATTGTCACGATTAACAAATGATTCATTGATTAAATATGCAACTATTTTCTGCCTAGAAAACTGGTCAAAAGACAACTTCTTGATTAAATCATCCTCATTAGGCATAACTACGACTGATTCCATTGACCAAATAAATTAACCTTACCATACTGCTCTTGACCTTCATTAATGACGTTAAATTTCATCGCCTCTTCGCTATGGAAATACTCAATTTCTGCATTCTTATCAAATATTGCAACAGTTAGGGTATAGACGCCAGGGACGAATGCAAGTTTTGGAACTTTATAAATAACGTTTGAAGAACTATTTAGCTTAATTTTTAGACTATTCGGACCAGATAAATTTACTCCATATATATCCTTAAAAGCTAGTCCAACAACAATATCTTTTGGCTGATTTTTATTTATAAACTTTATATCAAAACTAACATCATTGCCCTGAGAAACAATATTGTCAGTATCATGTTTAGAGTTACCTTCATAAATCTTAACGTCATCAAGCACTACATCACCAGTACCCCAATTCTCTATAGCAATTGACGCATCTTCAGGCTGATCGTCGCTAATATTCATCCTTTGGTATATAGCAGCCGCCTTGCTAGGGTTATATATACCCGCAATTTTACCGTCTTTCAAAACGAGAACTCGATCACAAAACTTCTCAACAGCCGACATATCATGCGTTACAAATATTATCGTGCGGCCTTCTTCTTTCATTCTCCTAAACTCAATGTAACATTTTCTTTGAAATTCGCTGTCTCCAACTGCTAGAACTTCATCAACTAATAATACTGGCGTATTTGCCCTAATTGCAATCGAGAATGCCAGCCGTACTTGCATACCAGATGAATAGTTTTTCAGTTTTTGATCCATAAAATTTTCAAGTTCAGCAAATTCAACAATTTGATCAAACATCAAATCCATTTCAGTTTTACTAAAACCAAGCAGCGCTCCGTTCAAAAAAACATTCTCTCGGCCGGTTAGCTCGGGATTAAAACCCACACCCAACTCAATAAAAGGCGTTAGGCTACCATTAATTTTAATTAGACCAGTATCTGGTATATAAATTTCAGCCAGTAGCTTTAGAAGGGTGCTTTTGCCACTACCGTTACGGCCAACAATTCCAAAAAATTCACCTTTTTCAATCTCAAAAGAAATATTGTTTAGAATTTTTAGCGTTTCATATCCCTTAATGCCCTTAAAAACATTGATGATTCGCTGCTTAATACCACTATGCTGCTCATGAGGCAACCGAAAAGTCTTATAAACTCCTTTTACTATTACTGCTTTTTCTTTATAGTGTTTCATCATACATTCTCCGCAAAATATTTTGAATTTTTCTTAAAATACAAAGCGCCAATAACCAGTAATAAAATAGCTATGCCCAGAGGTATTAACACATACCACTCATTATTAAACAAGCTAGACACGGTTATCGTCTGGTGTGTGATTAAACTATATCTTGCATCCTGAATCGCTTGAGCTATCGGATTCATCATAAGTATTTTAGCCGCAACTACGCTCTTGTCCATTACTGTTGTTAGTGGATAAATAATTGGCGTAGCGTAAAATGCCGCTTGCATAATAATTTCCCAAATGTGACTTGTATCTCGGTATTTAACGTTGAGCGTTGAAAGTAAAAAAGCAAGACCAAGAGCTATCAAATATATTTCAGCTAGATAAAGTGGCAACATTATTATAGATAGTTGTATTTGAACACCACTTATAAACATAAACACAAAAACAATAAATAGATTTATCATAAGGTTAACTAAGGCAGATATTGTAGTAGAGAGTACTATTATGTATTTAGGAAAACTGACTTTTCTTATTACACCACCACGCCCAACTATTGACGCCAAACCTTGGTTAGTCGCCTCAGCAAAGAAAGTCCATAAAATAATACCAAATAAAAGATAGACTGGGTAATGTTCAACCGAACCTAACTTCACTAGAACACCAAAAACAACGTACATAATTGCAAATAAAAAAAGTGGCTTCAATAACGACCAGGCATAGCCAAGGACCGAACCTTGATAGCGTAATTTAAAATCTGTGATAACAAGTTCGCGCAACAAAATACGATTTCGTCTGCTAAAAATATTTGATAGTTTCATAAGTCTGTAGATAATTATATCAGACTAGCAGGACAATGTGACGCTTTTGTTATAAGATGGATGTATCGTTATGAACAAAGTTGCAATTGTTATTCTTAACTGGAATGGCGCCAATGACACCTTGGATTGTTTAGATTCGTTGCAAAAACAATCCTATAAAGATTTTCAAATCGTTATAGTTGATAATGGGTCGACCGATGATTCATGTAAGGTTTTATCCAAGTATCAGTTAAGTCACTCTAAAAACGTTGAATTAATTCGCAATCCAAAAAACTTTGGTTTTGCTGGCGGCGTTAACACTGGTATTGAATGGGCGCTGAACGGTGATTATGAATATGTTGCTTTGTTTAATAATGACGCAACAGCTGACAAAGACTGGCTGAAAAACCTAATAAGCGCAATAGACCATAAAAACATTGGCATCAGTACCGGATTATTATTACACCAAGACGGCAAAACAATCGACAGCACTGGCGACTGGTATTCAACTTGGGGATTGCCTTTCCCGCGTAATCGTAACGACAAAACAGCCTCTGCGCCAACGGCCGAAAAAGTCTTTAGCGCCAGTGGCGGTGCAAGTTTATATAAAACCGAGGTCTTGCGTGATATTGGGCTATTCGACGAAGATTTTTTTGCTTACTATGAAGATACTGACGTTAGTTTTCGAGCTCAACTGGCGGGCTGGAAAATAGCCTACACACCAGACGCCATCGCCTATCATAAACAAGGTGAAACTAGTAAAAAAATGCCCGGTTTTACTGTTTATCAAACCTTTAAAAACCTGCCTTTGTTATTTATCAAAAACGTCCCGCGCGGACTGTTGTTATCAGTTGGTATTCGCTTTTATTTTGCATACATCTTAATGTTCGCGAATGCCGTCGCAAAGGGAAGTGGCAAAATGGCCTTCAAAGGCGCCTGCCGAAGTTTTGTCCTGGGATTTAAAGCCATCGGCGAACGACATGATATCCAACGAAACAAACGCGTCACAACAGATTACATTAAATCTATGCTTTGGCCCGACCTACCACCCGACCAAACTGGATTACGTAAATTACGCAGATTTTTTACCGGAAAGTAAGTTGGTAGGTAGTAGTTGGTAGGTAGTAGACAATGAATAGTAATTAAGCGTGAATTTTGTCGAGGTCAATGCCGGCGTTATCGGCAAGTATCTGAATGTAACGTTCAAGCCGGTTAATTTTGTGATCCATAGCCGCCATTTCTTGGGCGTATGTATCAATTTTGCCAGCGTAACCATCGATAATATTCGTCAAGCCATCTATTCTTTTGTCAAAACGTTCTTCTAAGTTATCAAATCTCTTATCAACATCATAAAATTTGTCGCTTATTTGATTAGCAAAGTTGCTCATCAGCGCCGTCAAGTCATCAAAACGCTTATCTATTTTATTCTCTAGCTTAACTAAACCACTTTTTTTGATAGATTCGCTCATAACTTTATTATATCATCCTTTCTTACTGCCCAATTATTCTTATTTACACGAATTCTTTTAAATAAGAATAATGTGAACCGTTAGTATTATTTTCATAACTTAATAATAACTTAATTTTTGCAAATAATCTAGGGTAACAAAAAACCTTGACGGGAACGAGTCCAAGTCAAGGCGCTGTACTTAAATACTAGCATTTATTGATAAATTAATCAATAGACACGTACACCTACCTACTATCTACTATTTTTTACTGGCAAGTAAAGATTTAGCCTTTGGAATATAGCTATTAGAATATGGCGATTAAATTCCAATAGCCAATAGCCAAATTCCAATAGCCATCCTGAGTGTTATAATAGTACTAATGAAAAAAATCAGCATTTTAATCCCAGCATACAACGAAGAAGATGTCCTTGAGACGCTTTATCACCGCCTAGGTAAATTAGCAAACGATATTAAGTCTTACGAATTTGAGTTTTTATTTGCCGATGACGGTAGCACTGATGACACCTTAAAAATAATCAAAGAATACGCCGAAACTGATGACCGAATTGGTTATATTAGTTTATCGAGGAATTTTGGCAAAGAAACAGCCATGATAGCCGGTTTTGACCACGTCACGGGTGATGCAATGGTTATTATTGACGCCGACCTGCAAGATCCACCTGAATTGATCCCACGGATGATTAAATACTGGGAAGAAGGCTACGACGACGTCTACGCCAGGCGTAATATGCGCGAAGGCGAGACCTGGTTTAAAATGTTCACCGCCAACGGCTATTATTGGTTGTTGAATAAAATGACCAAAACCCAACTGATTAAAATTCCACAAAACACAGGCGATTTTAGGTTGCTTGATCGTCGTTGTGTCGAGGCCTTAAAACAACTGCGTGAATCCGAACGTTACACCAAAGGAATGTACAGTTGGATTGGTTATAAAAAGAAAGAAATTACTTATAATCGCAGTCCCCGACTAGCTGGCGAAATCAAGCAAAACTATCGCAAGTTGACTAATTTAGCATTCGATGGCATTACTTCTTTTTCGACTACCCCACTACGAATTTCAACCTTTTTAGGTATCATTGTATCTGTTATCGCCTTTGTGTATTTAATTTATATACTTATAAAATCAGCCATATTTGGTGATGCTGTTGCCGGTTATCCATCAATGATGGCAGTTGTGCTTTTCTTGGGTGGCGTACAATTGTTGTCACTGGGCGTAATTGGCGAATATATCGGCCGAATATTCAAAGAATCCAAAGACCGACCATTATATTTTATCGAGGAAAGTCACGTTGCGAAAAATACTAAAAAAACACGCTGAAAAAGTCCGTTTTGCAGTCGTGGGCGGTGCTAATACCGCGATTGATTTCGCTATCCTATTTATCTTGGTCGCTCTAGGAATACCTACAATTGTTAGCAATCTTATCTCGACTTCCCTGGCCTTGGTTTTTAGTTTTTTCGCCAATAAAAAATTTACATTCAAAAATGAGGTTACCAATAAAACCCAATTTGTATATTTTTTGGCGATTACCCTGTTTGGACTTTGGATTATTCAGCCGCTAATAATCGAGGGTATAAAGATATCACTATCCGCCCTATTCTTAAATAATTACTTCGTCCTATTTGCAGGCAAAATAACCGCCACCATCGTAACGCTGATTTGGAATTATCTGCTTTACAAACGTTTTGTTTTTAAAAAATAATATATAGACTTCAAAATCAAATTTTAAAGGTTATAAATCTTTAGGTTTATAGTTGCCACACCTATGGACGTACATTTTAAAGGTTACGAATCCGTTAGGTTAAGATTTTATCTACCCATAAAATGCTATAATAACCCAATGAGCCATATTGCAATTGATGCCCGAATTATCAACAGTTCAACTGGTACTTACGTCGAGCGTCTGCTGACTTATTTGCAAGACATCGACACTATTAATCAATACTCTGTTATAGTGCCGACCAATGATAAAGATTACTGGACACCAAAATCGCCAAATTTTAAAGTTATTACGGCTGATTTTAAAAACTATTCCCTGTCCGAACAGATTGGATTCAAGGGTTTTTTGGATAAATTAGCACCCGATTTAGTGCATTTTTGCATGCCACAACAACCAGTTTTTTACCGCGGCAAACATGTTACTACTTTTCATGATTTAACACTCCTGCGAACATATAACACCGACAAAAACTGGATGACTTATCACGCTAAACAACTGGTCGGGCGTTTTGTATTTAAATCAGTTGCAAAATCAAGCAAATTTATACTTACGCCGACAAGCTATACAAAGACTGAATTATTAAAATTTGTTAATATTCCTGACGAAAAAGTTGTCGTCACCCATTTAGCAGCTGATGTTTTTATCGATAAATTAACACCGTATGAACATCCTTTCAAAGAATTTATCATTTACGTCGGCCAGCAAAGTGATTACAAAAATATTCGCCGACTTGGCGAAGCTCATCAAAAACTGCTAGTCACACACCCTGATTTAGGGCTAATTTTAGTCGGCAACAAAAACGCCAGCGTGATGAGTAATCAAAAATACTTTACAGATAAGGGTTACAAAAATATTCTATTTACCGGATTTTTACCAAACACACAACGCGACTGGTTGTACACCAATGCCCGCGCCTACATATTCCCATCACTAATGGAAGGTTTTGGATTACCAGGGCTCGAAGCAATGGGTTATGGCGCCCCAGTCGTCAGCAGCAACGCTACCTGCCTACCAGAAGTCTATGGTGATGCTGCCTATTACTTTAACCCAACTGACACTGACGACATGACGCGCGCTATTAACGACGTATTAATCGACGATAATTTACGCAACAGCTTAATCGAAAAAGGCCACCAGCAAATCAAAAAATATTCGTGGCGACGCACGGCGCAACAGACTTATGACGTTTACGTGAACGCCCTACTTGGAAAATAGCTATTGGAATATGGCTATTGGCGAGCAAAAAAATACCCTGGATATTCTCCAGAGTATTTGCCATATTCTAATAGCTAAATTCCAATAGCCAACCCCTAACTTCCGGCTTGTGCAATCGTCAACTTGCGGTCATAGCCTTCACCTTCAGAGAAGGTGCGAATGTCACTGTATTCGCTGGCGACGCGGTGGACAATTCGTCTGTCAGCAGCATTCAAGCTGACAATATGAGAATCACCCGTTCGTCTGACTTCTTCAATCCATTCGCGAGCTTGGGCAGCAATGCGGTCAGCACGTTGCTTTTTGTAATCAGCAATATCGATATTAACGCGTGTAAACATCGCTTCTTTGTTACGTAGTACTGTCGAAACGATATATTGTAAGCTACGCAAAGTTTCAGCATTGCGTCCAATTAACAGACTGTTTAATTCATTAGATGGTACAGACAACTCAATTACATCTTCATCACAAGTCGAAGAAACAGTAATATTAGCCCCAAAGAAAGATAGTAAATCTTCTAAGTATTTTTGTGCAAATAAAACCGACTCTTCTTTGTTCATACCATTTGGATTGATTGTTGGATTCATGACTTCTCCTTCTTATTACTTTTTCTCGGCGCCGTATCCTTGGCGACAATACGAGTAATAGTTGCTTCGGTGGCTTGTTTTTCCCGCGCTTTGGCGGTAGCTTTTTTGTTTTGATTTTGATCAGTTGCCCGGTCGGCAATTTCAATCATCTCTTCACTATCTTCTTTCAAAATACGTCCCTGTTGGAAAACCGCGACAACGTTAGATACCGTGTAATACAAAACCAAAGCGCCTGGCAAATTAATCATAATAAAGAACATCATAAATGGCAAAAACTTAGTCATATTACTCATCACAACAGCATTCATTTCACTTTGGTCAGCCTGTTTACCATCGGCCGCTTCGTTCATAATATCGCGCAGTTTTTTGCCATTTGTCGGCGCTGGCGTTGTTTGTTTTGACATTATATATTGCGTGACAGCGGCGCCAATTGCCAAGGCAAGTACAAAATAATCAATCGTAAATGGATTTGAAACAATAGCATGCTTGGTTAAGTCTAAAAAGCCTAACATTTTTTCGTTAAAATTATTTGGGTTGGCAATTAAATTATGAATTGGCCCGATATCTTTTAAGAATCCATAAGTAAAACTAGATATCTTGTCACTGTTGTGAGTAATAAAAATTTGTATCACTTGATAAAGAGCGATGAATATTGGCAACTGAATGAAAAGTAAAATAATTGACTGAAATGGATTGATATCGTGCTTTTTATAAAGCTCCATCATCATTAGACTTTCTTGTCGTTTGTCGCCTTTAGTAAGTTGTTTAATCTTAACCAACTCAGGCTGCATTTTGCGCATCGCCTTGACCTGGTGTAGTTGTTTTTTAACCAGTGGCCACATCAAGAATCTAACTAAAATTGTAAATATTACTAATGCAACACCAAAATCACCGCCAGGAATCAGGCTGTAAATGACAAAAAGTAGGTTAAATATTGGCTGAACGATGAAAGTATCAAACATATGGCGGGTTTATAAACTCCAAATACACGGCTATTATTAGTATTTATTATACCATTTTTCACTCATAGTGAGTACGGCATTTTCATGCAATAATTAACACTTCTAGAGCACCGTCCTTGAGAGGTGTTAATTTGTGCATGTTTTTATTTGATGTTGGCTTGGGTGAAAAGTTGGTCGATTTGATTGGTTATTTCTTTATGCGCAACAGTTAACAATTCGCCGGATGTCACAATAATGACAATATCATAAACACCTTTAATGAATGGCAGTTTCAGTCGAATAGATTCATAGATGCGACGGCGAACTTTATTGCGTTTAACAGCACTTTTTAAGACTTTTTTACTGACAACAACCGCGATGCGTGACCTTTTGCGGTGTGGATTGGTTGTGAATTTAATAATTATCGAATGCGAACGAACAGCCTGGCCGTTATTGTAAACAAAGCGCAAACTGTTGTGGCCGTGAAATCGATTATTAAATGGAATCATAGTTGACTTGATTATACCTTGAATAACTACAACATCAAAACCCCTACAATCTCTCAAGGTTGGGATTGGGAAATGGGAAATAGGAAATAGGAAAACACAAGGAATAAAAAATCGCTTTATCAACAATTTAAACTTTGGGTATTTGTGTATTTTAAAAACACTGCAGTTTCCTGCAGTGTTTTATCGTTAAGCCGTCAACTTGGCGCGACCTTTAATGCGGCGTCGTTTGATGACAGCGCGGCCGGCTTTTGTTGCAACGCGAGCACGGAATCCGTGTGTGCGAGCGCGGTGACGAGTGTGGGGTTGGAATGTTCGCTTTGTTGACATATCTTTAACAGTGTACCTAAAAACAGCCATTTTAGCAAGGTGTTATTTGAAAAAAATCATATTTAATTTCTTAGTATATAAAAGTTATCCCCAAAAGCCGTCAACTTCTCCACAATTTAACTGAGGTGATGAACAATTGTGTATAAATGACACCCCTATATCAACCTAAACTTACTTATGAAATATTTAGGTTGTGGAAAACTCTCGGCTTCGGTATACTTAAAAGTAATAAAGTGTGTTTAATGAGAGGGGTTGCAGATATGCATCATGCGTTGTGGCAAAGTGTGCTTGGTGAAATCGAATTGACGGTTCCGCATGCCACGTTCACAACCTGGTTTAAAAATACCGAGCTTGTCGACCAAAACGACGCCGGTATCATCATCTCTGTCCCAAATATATTTGCTAAAAAACAATTTGAAGTTAAATATAATGATTTAATTAAAACAACTTTAGCAAAAAACAATATCACACCAAAACAAATAAACTACATCATCACGACAACTAACCGTAATTCCAGGGCTAATCGCGAAACAACTGTTAATACTAACCAACAAACAGTAACTTCGGCGGATGACTTAATATCCAGCACAACTAATAATACTCAAACACAAGCCACCTCTAATGCTGTTGGTGGTCTTAACCCTAGATATACATTTGATAATTTTATCGTTGGTTCAAGTAACGACCTAGCCTACACCGCTAGTCGTGCTGTGGCTGCCAATCCTGGTGTAAAATATAACCCAATTTACCTATACGGTGGTGTTGGACTTGGTAAAACTCACCTTATGCAAGCGATTGGCAATGAAATATTACGTAACGACCCCAAGAAAAAAGTAACTTATATTAGTTCAGAAACTTTTGTTAAAGAGTTTTTGGAGTATGTCAGATTCAAGAAAAAAGGTTTTTCAGATAAATATCGCGATGTTGACGTTTTGATTGTTGATGATATGCAGTTTATTGCTGGCAAAGAAAAAACTCAAGAAGAATTTTTTCACACCTTTAATCATCTACACCAAAACAACAAACAAATTATTATAAGTTCAGATAAACCACCTAAAAGCATTCCAACCCTAACTGAACGTTTGCGTAGTCGATTTGAAATGGGTATGACGATTGATATTCAATTGCCAGACTTTGAAACTCGTTGCGCCATCCTAAGTATCAAAGCGTCACTTTCAGGTGTTACACTCGGTCAAGATACAGTTGAATACTTGGCAACCAACATTAAAACTAATATCCGCGAACTTGAAGGTGCTCTCAATCGCCTGTTGGCCTACGCCGAGATGCGTGGCGTTGACCCAGATATTACTACCGCCGAAGGATTACTTGGCAATATTCGTCATTCACGCCCACAACACATATCCAGTAAACAAATTATTGATCGCACCGCCAAACACTTCCAATTAGAAGTTAGTGAGATTTGCAGTGAAAAACGTGATAAATATATTGTTGTGCCACGCCAAATTGCAATGTATCTGTTACGTAGTGAACTACATTTAAGCTTCCCTAAAATTGCCAACGAACTAGGCCGCAAAGACCACACTACTGCTATTCACTCAATCGAAAAAATCGAAAAAGCCATCAAACTAGATTTTCTAATTCGCGAACAAGTGGCATCAATTAGGGAGAAACTTTATGCTTAATTACCTACTAAATACGTGTGTAAAATATGTGAACAACCAGCGATTAATTAGCGGTATAACCATAGTAAACCTATCCACTAAAACCCAGCAAGCACTATCAAACATCACACCCTACGTAGTACAAACCCAATTTACCACATCAACTAACCCCTACTTTTACACCACTATATCCACATATGTAAAACAAATATTTCATCTGTTGCATAAAAGTTTTACTCACAATCCACAGCACCTATTATTAGAACTAAAAAGATAAATTAAAGAAAGGTAATAACAATGGAACTAACTGTCACCCAAGAAAATCTAACTCACGCACTATCAGCCGTTGGTCGTGTCGCTAACACAAAAACCCAATTACCAATTCTCAGTAACATCCTACTTCGTACTGACGGCAACCGATTACTAGTCGCTGCTACTAACCTTGAAATAGCCATTACACAATATATCGGTGCTAAAATTTCAAGACCAGGTGCGATTACAATTCCTGCCCGATTAATGTCAGAATTTATTTCGAGCCTTCCCAAAGAAACAGTTGAACTAAAAGTTGTAAATGATAATCTACATATTAAATGTGGAACATACACATCAATTATTAATGGTTTTATAGCCGACGAATTTCCTGAACTGCCAACAATTAATGAATCATCATCAATTCAATACAGTATTAAGGTTGAAGATTTTAAACAAGCTGTGTCGCAAACAATAATTACCGCCAGCAACGATTCAACTCGTCCGGTGTTGACTGGTGTTTATTGGCATTCGCATGAAGGTCAATTATATTTGGCAGCAACCGATGGTTATCGCCTGTCTGAACGCCGATTAGTAGCAACTAAAAGTGATTTATCGGTAATTATTCCAACCCAAACTTTACAGGAAGTTCTGCGAAACATCACCGAAGAATCAAATGAAGTTGATATTTTGTTTGATGATACTCAAGTTCGTTTTCGAATTAATGATGCTGAAATCATCAGTCATTTGATTGACGGCAACTTCCCTGATTATCGCCAACTTGTGCCAGCCACATCTGAAACAACCGTAACGTTAAACAAATCTGATTTTGTGCGCATTACTAAAATTGCTGGATTATTTGCCCGTGAATCAGGTGGTAGTGTGACATTGACCGCCAGTAGCGCTAAAAAAAGCCTATCAGTCCACTCAATTGCCTCGCAAATGGGTGAAAATACATCCGATGCCAACGCTGACGTAACCGAAGATGGCCAAATTACATTAAACTCACGTTATTTAAGTGAAGCTTTGTCGGTGGTTGAAGGTGGAACAGTTGAATTTAGTTTTAGTGGTAAAATTGCGCCATGTGTTTTAAAATCGACCGATAAAAACACTAATTATTACCATATAATAATGCCACTGAAAAGTTAATTAATTATGGCGGTGGTGAAAAAACTGTCAGTTCAAAATATCCGGTCGCATGATAAATTTGTCTTAAAATTATCCCCAACGACAACGGTTATTACTGGCAGTAACGGCAGCGGTAAAACTTCACTAGTTGAAGCGATTTATATTTCACTGCAAGGCACTTCGTTTAAAGGTAGTGATAGTGAGGTTTTGCGTCACAATTCACCCTGGTGGCGAATTGACGTTGAATTTGACGATTATATTAAACGAACGACAACATTTGACCCTAGTTTAATATCGGGCCGCAAAAAAATTACCGTCGATGACAAGGTTATGTATCGCCTGCCGGCCAAATTTAAACATCCGGTTGTCTTGTTTGAGCCTGACGATTTGCGATTGCTACATGGTTCACCAACCCGCCGCCGTCAGTTTATTGATCGATTTATTAGCCAGCTTGACCCACTTTATTCGACGATTTTACATAAATACGAGCGAGCGCTGAAACAGCGTAATAATTTATTAAAACAACAATACACGACGACCGATGAATTGTTTGCTTGGAATGTGACATTAAGTGAATACGGTGCCTATATTATTGAAAAGCGAATTGCATTTATTGAACGAATAAACAGTCAACTAAATGATGCCTATAATATCATCGCCAAAACAAACGATGTTGTGACGGTTCATTATTCGCACACTTATATTGGTGATATTAAGCAAAAATTATTAAATGAATTAACCAGTCACAGTGAACGCGACGCCATTATCGGCTTTACTAGTATTGGCCCACATCGTCATGACGTAGTTTTCCAGTTTAATTACTCACCCGCCCTGGCGGTCATCTCACGCGGCGAGGTGCGTACGATTGTGTTGGCTTTGAAGTTTTTGGAGGTTGATATTATCGAACAAATTACAAATATCAAACCAATCATCTTATTGGACGACGTTTTCAGTGAACTTGACGACAATCGCCAAAAATATCTGATGGACAGCCAAAAAGGCCAAATAATAATAACCTCCGCACACACGCCAGAGGTTATTAAGGATTATTATTCGGTTAAATTATAATCTTCTATTTTGTTGGGTTTAGATTGTCCAATATGTAATTAGGTATAGATGGATTGCCCGTTTTAGTTAAAATTAAACTCGGACCACCAACTAAACCCCATTTATTATTTACCGTATCTTTTTTAAGGACAATAAAATAAGTATCATAATTATCTGGGTCACTAAAACCAGAACCGCTAAATGGATTTATTTGGTAGACAACCAAAGAACATGAAAACCATTCGCCTTGATGATATACTTTTTTGTCTGAAATTACATAATTATTTGATTTGTAGAGTGAGTTGATCGTGTTTGTTATTGATGTATTTTCGTTTGCTAAAATATTATTAAGCTGGTTGCTATTGTCGAAAGGATCAAGATCTATTTTGGACGTATCTTTGGTTATTGAGAGTGAAAAACTATTTTGTGATAATTCATTATTTATGTAAAAAGCTGTATAATTACCAACCTGTAATTTAATCGACGATGAGTTGTTTGTGATTTTATACTCAGTTTCATGCCCGTTATTTAATTTGAGTTTTATGTTTGTATTTGGGTATGTGGAGTTAATAATGACATCTTTTACTAAAAGCTTATTATTGTAATAATTAATACCAAAAATAACTGAACTGACAATAATTAATAATGACACCAGGATGATGACTTTCTTCTTTGTATTCATTATTTCACCTCGTTAGTAAAGTTTAAGAAATTAATTTTATAATCCAGCGGGTTGTTAACTAAATTACTTAGTTGTTTCAAGGCTTGTCGTCTGCCGGTGGCATTCTGTGAATCAATTGTAAATTCTATCTTATAGCCATTAACTTTTGAACCAAAAACAGTGTAGTTTATCGTATAAAGAATATCCTGGTATGGTAAATTGTCGATAACTGGATAATCGTTTTGGAGCTTATTATATTCGTCGCTACTAAGTTCAGATACGTTAATAGTCGAGTCTGGTTTTTGTGTTAACGTTATAGCTAGATTAGTATTTATCTGATTAACTTCTATTGTTTTTCGATACTCATAATATCCGTCTTTCGTTGCTGATATTAAATATTGGCCAGGTTTAATATAGATATTGCCAGTATTTATTGCTTTGCCATCTAAAGTTATTTTAGTATTAGGCATAGATGACGATATATTTATAACGCTTTTTCCATTTTGATATATAAACATAGCCGTAAAGTAAGAACCTACTAGAACTAAAACTATTAGTATGGTTGCTATTATTATGTTTCGTCGATTTATCATTGGGTTACTCCAATGTCGTTGGCGATTAATGTGCCATCTTGTAATCTAGCCATCTTAACCCAATATGATTGAGTTTTTGTGGTGGTTTTACTGCTATTTGAATATAGTGTTGTTTGTATATTAACAACTAGTCTTTGACTTGTGCTTTCTGATTCGGATGACACAACTGAGATAGTTTTGGTAGTTGTTTTAATCGTGTTAGAGTTAAGATTTTGTAATTTATAATTATAAACTTGGCTATCGCCAGAAAAGTACATACTTAGTCGGCTATTGCGGTTATTGGTTGATTCGTTAATGTCTTGGGTGTCAAAATTCTCAACAGCCGGCACGGCGATCTTTGCAAGTTGTTCGAGCTGTGTTGTAACGGTGTAGTTAGTAGTAGTCGAAATTTGTACTAATGGACTTATTGTGTTTACTTCACGACCAAAATAAAAGACAGTTGTTAATATTGCAAATGACGATAATATTATGGCAATTACTAATAATATATATTTTCTATTCATAATTAATGTCCACTTGTTGACCAGTGCCATGATTCAGAGGGCAAATTATAAAATCCATATTTTGACGCATTTTGAGTTAACCAGTTGTTTATATCGTCACCTGGAGAAAAATCGATAGCTAGACCCTTTTCGTGTTCAGATTGGCCTGCTGGGGCGGTTGGCGGATTACAATCACTAGACGGAGAATTTACTGGGTCTGGACATCGTCCTGCTTCATGTCTCATGGTGTCTTGTTGCTCGTAGGTTCTAAAAGCTCCACTACTTGTTAAACCTACACCATCTTGTTTTGCCGCCGCTAGCATGTCAACTACATTTTGGGAGATTGTAGAGGCTACCTTACCTAACTTTGTATCACATAACCGAATCGTGAAGCCTCTTGTTGGGTGTTTATAAGTACCTTTATTGGTTGTTCCTTTGGCGCATTTTGTTGAAGAATAATTTGTGTTGTCAATTAAAGACCAGCCATTTTGGAGGCTCTGTGCTCCGTCTGGTGCGGTTGATCCGCTGACTGACGCTATGCCGCAATTTGGAACACTGACTGTTGAGGTTGAGCTGGACGAAGCGTTGCCGCTGCTATCGCTTGGCTTAACCTCTGGAATATTGGTTTTAGCTACTTCTGACGACGGTTCCCATTTGTTAGTTGTTGCAATGTAGGCCGTTATGGCATTGGCGACACTGCCGACGGTATTTACATAGGTTGGAGATGTGGCATAACCAGCTGCTTTAATTTCAGTTATATATTGGATTGGGTCGCCTGGGTAGTTGAGGGCATTTTTGTATCTAGAGTTACTAATAATAAAATCGCCATATCCGTCCCATCCAGCTTCTGGTGTAGGATATTTTCGGAAGGCAGCATCAACAATAACGGCGGTACCACTGTAGACTTCTCCTGTTTTCATGTTAATCGTCTCACCTGTCCATCCGGCACTAGCTTTGATTCCGAAAAAATTGTTAGCCAGTTGGGTTAGTCCTGATTGTCCGTAAGATGATTCGATAATGCCTTGGGCTAATATAGCCTCGTATGGTATGCCGTATTTTTTACCAATATCAAACGCCATTTGACCATAAGTATCAACGAAGCTTTCAATAGATTTTGTGGCAGTTGCTGAACCAACGCTATTTAAGGCCTCTTGTGAGTTAGCGGTTGTACAATCGTCGGGGTTGTAGAATAAGATGTCGTTGGCTGAAAAGTATTTTTGGTCATAGGCAGCGCCAACTATTCTTGTAACCGATGCCGTACAGATAACACTAGTAATTACTATTATAGCGAATGATTTGAATAATTGATTATATTTTGTCATTGGGCGGTTGCCCCTGTTGTGTCGGTTGTAGTTGTTGCGCTTGTTCCGTCAGTCGCCTGTTGATAACCAAGATAGTTCATATATAAAGAGTAATCGGCGGTTTTTTCATCCAACTCACAATTCTTTGCTTGGTCTGTTGATCCGTCTGTGCATATTGCCAGCCATGATTCCAAGCTAATAACACCCCTTTTGTCTATGTTTTGGCAGGCTGGGTTTATCTCGGCGCAGATTTTTATTGGATTGCCTTGTATGTCGATGTCGCCATTATCATATAAATCTTTTGCAACAGTGACGGGGTCACGGCTATTATTATCAAGGTATTGTTTAGGTATACCATAGATAATATTACAGAATGGGCCAGCGGCAATATCGTTATCTTTTATTTCAGGTATGTCGCATTGTTTAAAGTCGCTGGCTTCACTTGATGCCGCGCTGACTTTCAGTGGTTGCATAATTGTACTGAACGACCCAGCTATTATATTACCCATAATCGAAAGAGTCCCCGACATCGATCCGATAGTTGAGCTAGATTTAGTTAAGTATGGTAATAATTGTTGGACTATACTGCCTAACATAGTATTCGGATTGTTAATATCAAATGGGCTGTGGGTAGCTCGGTCTTCCTCGGCGTATGCTAGTTGAATTTGTTTTGTTAAATTAGTGTAACCAACGGCGTCTTGGGTCGACATTGGCATATTGCCACTTTGGTTAGAGGTTTGTGACATAACATGACTGGCGCCACTTACAAGGGCATCGCCGACATTTTCACCGACTAAATCCTTAGTTAAATCACCGGTAAAAAATGCCATAATTTTGTCGACTGGTATAGCTTGTATTAGTGGCTTGATTAAATATGGCAAGACTATACCGGCAGCTGTTCCTATCGCAACACCACCTAGGGCATTTATTACAGCCGGGGCTAGGCCCACCCCCGTTTCAGCTAGAGCAACTTCAATCGCTGCGCCAGTGATTGGGTTTGTGGCTTTTTCGCAAAACTCTTTTTTTGGCTTACTGCTGATTACTGAATTTACGCCACTTAGCTTAGATATTACTGTGAGGCCTGGAATAAAACTAGTGTAGTTATCGCTGCTGGCTTTTTTGTCGTTATTTATTACATAATTCATGCCAAAACCATCCATGGCCGACTTGCCGTTCACAACCTTTGTTAGTGAGTCGCCAATTGCACTAACTTCTGCAGGTGTGGCGTCCCCTGCCTTGATAGCCCCAAAAGCTGACAAAAAGACCATACCGTATCGGATTAGTTGTATTGTTTGAAATTTTTGAACTGCCCGAGTGATCATTGTACCAGCGTCAGCCACCATACAGCTGGCGCCAACGACAAGATTAACAAGACCTCCTTTTCCAGAGTGAGCTAGCTTTTTGGTTGAAGCGTCAAGTTCTTGTTCGATAGCTCCATCTACGATTGCCTCTTCTGACGAGACCACATTGTTTGCTTCTCCGTCTGGCGCTGCGTAATTGTCAGAAGCTGTCTTTATCTCGCCGTCCATACTTGAATTACTGTCTATCTCTGTAGCAAGATTTTGGTCGTCAGTCGTACTTTTTAATTTGTCTGTAGTATTAAAGCCAAATAAAGCTGCGACTTTACGAAATGCATTGCCCGTTAAAGTTAACCAGCGCGGACTAAATGCTTCATGGAAAGCGGCTCGAAATTCAACATTATTTGAAAGATCGTTTGATATAGTCTTTGCGGTAGACTTGATTGTATTACCAGCGCTATCCGTAAATTCATAATATGCTGGACGCGCATTTGGTACTAATGGCAGGTTTTTTTCGATTAGCTTACCACCTTTATCAAAAGCTTTAATATTATTATCACCAAGTTGAGTTAAAAAATTGTCTGATGGTCGTTCGAACTTACAAAATATATTAACCAGGTCGGTACAAAGACCGCTTGTGGCGCCGCCAGACAATTTACTGGCGAAAAATCGGTTACCACTGATTGTTGTTGTAGCTGAAATATCGAACGTTTTTACGATATTCGCCAGAATAGTCACTGGCAGCATAACGGGTGAAAATAAAACAGACAGCCCGAACGTGCTAGCTAGGAGTAATGTAGCAATAGAAACAATCGGTCCTTTACGTTTGAATATTCCTAATGCGCCACCTTGTTTTGGCGAGGCTGTTTTTTTGTAGTTTAATGGATTATCTGGGTTTTCAGTGCTATTTTCTGCTTCATTTAAGTTGCCTGAGTTTGAATTATCACCTACAGAATCGGCACTATGGTTATTGTTGCCTTTTTCTTCGGCTTTTTTTAGTGTATCAAATTGATTATCGGCATGTCGCTGTCCGGGATTTAGGTCTTCGTCTGAAATTCGTAGTGCCATAACTACCCTACATTATACCTTAGATTCTTGACCCTGGGTCGATGTAACTGCTGGCCCCAGAATTGTCCATAGGCATTGGTCGCAAGTTTTGATTTGTACCGACTGGGGTTGTTGAAATTAGTTGTTTTTCGGTTTGACTGGCTTCGATTTGAATGTGGACGTGACTTTGACCGGCAAAGAATAATCCTTGTCCAACTGGGAAGTTGGCTAGGCGCTTTTTTTCCTCTTCGGTTAACTTAAAGACGTCAGATAACACATCAACAGCGCTGGATGATTGCTTTAACAAAATTTGCATCGAACTGTTGGCGACAATTGCTCGGCCCATTTTGCTGCCCATAAAATCTTCGACGTCTTGAGTGATGGTTGTTAATCCTAGGAAGTATTTGCGGGCGCGTTTTGCAAGGCTGAACAAGAAGTTGGCCGAATCGTCATACTTCATTAATTGCCAAGCTTCATCAACGATCAACATACGCTTTTTTTGTTCAGTACGGATAATATTCCAGATGTGGCTGAGGACGATATACATCGCAACTGGCCTCAATTCATCTTCTAGATCGCGAATATTAAATACCACCATTGGGTTGTTGATTTCGGTGTTAGATTGTTGACTAAAGATGCCAGCAAAAGTACCGGTGGTATACTTACGCAAACGTTGCGCTAATTGTGGCCCACTGCCGCCCATGTGTAACAATGTGTCGTATAATTCGTTGACGGTTGGTGGTTGTGAATTGTGAGTTAATGGATCACTAGTAATGCCGACACGGGCGTATGTGTCGATTAAGGCTTGATCCAGATCGGCTTCTTCGGCTGGTGACAATGCCGACAGTGGCACGCCAGCGGCTGATGTTTGGGTGCTGCCTAGCATTAATTTCAGCAATCCATGAAGAGTGATTAAGTTAGCGCGCAAAGCATTGTCGGCCTCATCGGTATCGATAACACGTGGCAAATCAAATGGATTAATGCGGGTATTCGAATTAAGGCTCAGGCGAATATAACTACCACCAACAGCATCAGATAATTTTTGATACTCATTTTCAGGGTCGATAATAATAATCTCGCTACCCATCATCATGCTGCGCAAAGCTTCTAGTTTGACGGTAAATGATTTACCAGCACCTGACTTTGCAAAGACCACCATGTTTGCGTTTTCAAGTGTAAATCGGTCAAAGATGACCAATCCGTTGTTGTGCATATTAATGCCATAAAGGACGCCATTTTGTTGAGTTAAATCGGCGCTGGTGAATGGAAAACTAGTGCTGATGGCGCCGGTATTCATATTGCGACGAATTTGTAATTGGTCAGACATTTGTGGAATGGTGCTGTTTAGGCCTTGTTCTTGCTGACTGCTAGCAACTTTACTAAAAATCATTTGTTGACCGAATAGTGTCTCGATTTTGTGTTGAACAAAACCAAGTTCATCCAAGCTGTCGGCATACAGTGTGACATATAATCCATAACGGAAGAATCGCTCGGCGCCAACTTGAATTTGGTCGCGCAATTCCTCGGCATCATTAATAGCGGCCTCTAGTCCTGGGTCACGAGTCCGGCCTTTTTCGCTGTTAATTGACATCGAGGCTTCGAGTTGAGTTACCTTTTTGCGTAGGTTATTCAAAACTACTTGGCTGTCGACTGGATAAACGAACATACTGACATCCAGTACTTCGTCGATATTGATTAGCGAACTTAACCAGCCAGTGTAGATTTGTCGTGGGTAGCCATAAACATAGATAGTTCGGCCATATTTAGTGCCTAATCGAAAGTAAGCAGCGTGAATTTCCAGGCTACTGGGGGCAATCAAATCGCGAAGTGTTGTGACGCCTTTTAAGAATGCTTGTTCAACCTCAACTTGTTCGCGGGCGCGTTGTTGAGCGGCGATATCGGCGACATCAAGTTGTTTTTTGCGTGCCATTAATACATTCCTCCTGGTTTTATATATGGAGCCTCACCTGGACCTTTTTTGACATACATGGCGGTGACATCATTAAAATCACCCAGTGGCTCGCGGACGGCCGTGTCGGGGTTGTAAAAGTTGTAATACAACTCGCCTAGGGCCTTGGTGTCCAGTTGGATACTTTGAACACCCAATTGAAACAGCCCAGCCATAACGCCATCAACGCGGTTTTTGATTTCGGTCTTGGCTTTTTCATAAGTTACGGTATCGATTTTTGTGACAGTATCTTTTGATTTGCTGAATAATTTTGCAAAGCTATTTTTGCCTTGTTCGACAACGTTTGTAATATCACCCATTGGATAATATGGGATGGCGATAAAGAACGACTTATCCATAATATTTGCTTCTTGGGATAAAACATCGATAAAGTTAATATAATCATCCATCAACACATTCAGTAACATATTATCTTGGCCACGACGAATCTGAATCAGGTGCTCGATATAAGGACCAATATCGATGCGTTGCGATCTGACCAAGATTTGAATAGGATGATTGAGACTGTTTAGAAAATTTTGATAACTATACTCAACACCTTCGCGTTCGCGGCTACTCATTAAATCAAAATTAATTGATTTACAAGCGACTACAGCCCGAAACGAACCATCGGCCATAATAACCATATTGTCGCGGACTTCGGATAATTGCAGACTGTTTTGAGTTGAATTGGCGTTTTTTGGTTTTTGGGCTGGTTGGTTATTGGTTGCTGAACCTTTAGGGACAGAACTGCCAGCGCTGGCAACATCGGGTGTAGTCATCGGAAATTGATTTGTTGGCGGCATATATTTTGCTCCCACTCCCCTTTGTTATTATCGTAGCGAAACTATTACTTCTTGATTTAATTCTTGTTTGTCATGGATTCGATTGGCAACCCGTGCGATTGTTTCGATCGACAAATCAGAATTACTTGCGAGGTTAATTATATCAGCTGTTGCCACCTTTTCGCTAGTGGTTGGCGGTTCGGGTTGATGAAATTGCTCGGACGCATTAATAGGTTGCAAAACTGACTGCTGAATGTCATTAGGATATGGATTATATTGGATAACTGGCTCAACGACTGGGGCTTCTATAGCAACTGTGGTCGGTGCTGGCGTGGAGCCACTGAAGTAATTAAACATATCGGCTGATGGCGCAGCGGCGCTGGCTTGCCCACGTACCATATTAACCATTTCAAGGTGTTTACGGGCGTCATTTTGATCTAGTTTTTGATTCAGGGCGATTGCGATGGCATTGTTGCTGTCCAGGACGTCATCGACTTGTTGGGCTTCAAAATAAACGTCACTTCTCATAGCGCTATTTGGCGCTTGAACTCCTGTACCGCGTACCGCCCAGCCCTGGGTATCAACAATCTCAGCCAAATAACTAAAACGTTGTTGGGCCTCGTTTTGTGACAGATCCTTAGTACGCTGAATTTCGATAGTTTTTGGGACAGTTATTTCGATTAATGATTCAATTCCGTCAGCGTCCCAAAGGCGTTTGCGAGGTTTCAAATAAAACGACAAAATAGCCGCCATGTATACTTCCATCGGCTGATCTTTGCGTAGTGGTAGTGCCAAAGCGCCGAATACAATAATTATTGGTAACGGAATAATAGCCAGTGGAACAAATAATTGCGCCAACCCCCAAGCGATTGCAATAGCCAGTGCGACAATAATCAGATAGACGAATTGGCGAAAGCTAAACGGACCGATTAAATTATCGTCCGCCTCGACATCCTGTGGAACTTTGTACACTGCCATAGTGCTTATAGTATATCATTTATTGAACTTGGTTAAACCGTAATCAAGTTCGGTTATTTATATAAAAAACTTATGAGCGCAGTTGATTTACTAGAGAATGAATCCGCCACTATTGCCATCGTTTGGTCCTCTACCAACACCAGACTGCCTTGCTATTTGCTCCAATAGAGCACGGTTTTTTGGATTCATATCTTTTACAAGGTTCGCGTTTGACAAGATGCGGTTTGCTGTATCACGATTGACAACTTTTTTGAAGTTAGCTTCGTTGCTGGCGATTAGTTTTTCGCTTTGACCTGCAAGTTCCGTATCGTTTAGACCTTCAAATATATTTTCACCGGCTGATATGTCGTTGATTGTAGCGTAAGACTCTTTAACGTTTTTGCCGTTTGCATCTTTGACTACGTTGCCGTTTGCATCTTTGACGTCGTATGTTGCATTAGATGCCCATTTATCGAGCAAAATGTTTTGACCCTTAAGTCCGTACGTAAGGGCCTCTGATTTCATATTGCTCAAAGTTTTTTCGTTCTTTTCTGTTACTTTTGCTCCCTGAATAGCTTCAGCCATTAAGTTTCGTCCTGTATTGTTTACTTTTAATAACCTCATTGCTGCTCTTGCGCTGACACTGTCACCTTCCTCTATGGCTTGTATTAATGAAGTTTGTGCCCCGTTTAGATTACCAGGCCCTAGGTCTCTTCTCATTTGAGCAGATTTATTATTAACTGCTTTTTCGTCTAAGTCATTTGCGTTTGCAGCGGCATAGCTATCAAGTCTTTCGTTTGCAAATTTATCTGCTGCAAGTGGACTAAACCTTCCTCTTAGGCCTTTAGCTAAACTCTTCGTTAAACCACCCTTGCTTAGGTTTTCAGCGTATCGTTGATCTCGATATGATTGTCTGTATTGTTTTCGCTCAGCCCTGCCTCGTGCAACTGGCGTATTGTCATACCATTCTGAACCTTTTTTACCTAATGCTCCGCCCAATTTATCTCCTATTCCATTAAGTTTTGCTCCGATGCCACCAACCCCGTCGAGTGATTTCTTTAATAAGCTTGGTACGATGAATAGTGGAACAACAAGCACAACAGCCGCAATTATTTTACCTAGTGTTGGGTAATCTGAGTTGCTAGCTGTGTCGAATACGCTACCTAGAATAGTCGATGCTAACGTTGACGTACCAAAAACGACGGCAATTATTGGGAATAGCATCAGCATACCTACGAAAGCCTTTTGCCATTTTTTATACCAGTCGTTTGTGTTTGGCAGTAAGAAAGCGACAAAAGCCAATGGTGAGATGACTACTAATAAGATTATTAATGCCTGGCGAGCAGTCAATAGAAATAAAATCATAACAAGAGAAACAATAGCGGCCAATACTGCAGGTATTAGAACGCCAAGCGAAGCCCAGGCTATTGCAGCCGCACCAAGAATATCAGCAGAGGTACCTACCCAGTTGCTCCCAGATCCCCAGCCTGGATGCACGGTAGATGACGGTGCTAGACCAGCCAGAAAGCTTTTTAATGAGTAACCTAGAATATTTGAAATATCCACAGCTATCTGACAAATATAGTACGATACGTTGACTAATATAGCGGCGATAATTAACCTAGGCAGTATTTTTTTAATTCCATAATTGTCTATGCCGTAATTAGTTATTTGTGAAAATATAATCACCATAAATGCAATAACGAATGCGATATTTGCAATGTTTCGCATAGCAGACCAGGCTTCAAATGTTGGGTTTACGTTTTTACCTTCACTATTTAAGGCTGTATTTGTAAATATGGCAGGGCTTGTGCTTAGGAAATTATTTGACAGAAAAACAAACGATTTGTCAGCAATATTTGCTAAAAAATTAACAACTGGGCATATAATCCAACCAACACCATCGATAGAACAAGACTTTGTTCCAGTGGGAATCTCTTTATTTGAGCCGTTAGGGTCTACAACTGTCTTTGACAACAAGTCTGGGTTAGATTTTTCCCATGCTACACCGAATTTTGTTAAATAAGGTTGTATATCGTTATTCATCCAGCTAACTAGTGTTTTACAAGTTTCTTCGGTTCCAGAATTATCCGCATTATAAGATGTATCTAGGTTGGCCCCATCTTGAATACTTTGGTATGGTCTAACTCGTATACTATTATCTTTGTCAATACCTTGATACCAATATGTAGTTGGTGATGCCGGTAACGGATGTGTTGGGAGCTCGCTTGCGCCGGATCCAGACCAAGCGACCCACTTTACGTCACCGTAAAAACCATTGCCGTTTGGTACCGAGCCTGTATTACCAGTTGAGCCAATAGATGATATACATTTATTTTTAACTATTTGCCGATAATATATATATGATTGTTCGGTTGAAAGTTTTGGGTTGCCAGAGTTATGGTAGACGTTATCTCTAACGTATGAAGCAAATGATGCTGCCACTTTGTCGATGTTAGTATTAGTGTATTCTTTGAGCATGAAATACCCGTCTGCACCATTTGTATTATTTATGTAATCTATACAATCTTGTCCATTTTTTGTAGTTGTACTACCTTTAATGTAAAATTGTAAACCTATACTGCATAATACATTGACGGGGTTTAAGTTCCATATATAGCTACTTAAAGCTCCTGTCACAAGTGCACTATTGTCACATGTAGTGATGCCGTCATTGCCGATTCCATATTGCCCACTCATATAAGCCCCAGGTGACACATGTTTGTTTGAGGCCACCCCAAACCAGCTTCCGTTTTTTGCATCACTTAAGCTTAAAACATGATCCGTGCTACCTTGTCCGCCAATAGTAAACCCGTAATCAACTACAGTTGATTTGCCAAAGTCGTTTGCTATACACCAAGACACAGAGCCATACAACAAGAGTGATTTAATTTGACTATCATAGGATGTCGGGTCGTCAATTGATGTACTGAGCGCACTAACGTTCGATGATTGTATGATGGGTGCGAATGCAGTTGAAGCCGCAATTAATAATGCTAATAATATAATCCTAAATCTATACACCTTGTCCGCCATTGGACTTTTTATCTTTGGGCTCCTGTGGGTTTTTTTATGTTTGGATAACATATATATCCATTGAATCATAAAGGCCCCATTATTAAAAGAGAATTACAATGTCTATACTGGTGATTGCTGGCCGGCTATAAGTTAGTATTATTTATCTATCTGCCCAATTTAATGTCTGATAACTTTACGATTCCATTACTAATAGCAAACCATCTCGTAGAATAGTTATATTCTCCAGTCACGCCACCGCCAAATTTTGTACTTATTCTATTGAGGTTTGCATTGTCTGTATCATGTAAAGTTGTGTCTATTACTGTAATCGAATTTGTTTTAAAAGCAACAAATTGCTGTGAGTGGTCTTGCCCAGATGCTTCAATAAATTTAATTTCGCGCCTATAAGGAGCTATGTCGGCTGAGTTAGTATCTGGGAATGAAGTTAAGAAGTATGACCAAAGTGTTGATTTGTGAATCGTTTCCATACGTTTCGCCCAGTCGGATAAATCTTGGTTTGTTCTCCAGCCTTCAGCCAGCAAAGCGTCTTCAAAGGTTCCGTCATAGCTATTTGCGATTTTGGTTGCATAATCTTCCAGGGTGTCAGTAGACTTCATAGCGGCTTGAGCGTTTTCTGGTGTGGCACCGGCATTAATCCACGCCGTCACTCGCTCGTTGTCAAAGGCTCTAGCTAAGTCTTCCGGGCTAGATATAGTTGATAATTGTATCTCCAGGCCTTTTACTGTCAATTCTAGCTCAGGAGACTTTTCCTTAGTAGGCTCTGTCGAGCTGGTCGTTTCAGCTGTCGAAGTTTGGTTTAATGTATCTGTTACCTCTGGAACATTTTGTTGTTCTGTTGCATTGTTTGTATCGACAATTTGCTTTGATTTGTCAGCGGATGAACTTCGCGCCCAAACACCAACGCCGAATGCGATAGTCAGAATAGTAAAACCAATCCCTATTACTAACTTTTTGTTAATAAACCCTTTTTTTATTTCTGGTTGCTCTTCTGGATCGTTGTTATTTGTTGCCAATGAAGAATTGTTAATAGCACCAAGGTAGTTATTAGTGAGTGTCTCAGAATTAGTGCTGTTCACGGCCTGTGTTTTCCTTTACTATTAATAATCAAAATATGAGCAACGGTTACTACTTATATCTATACACTAAAACTCTTTAAAAAGCAATAGCTACGTAGTAACTCACCACCTTTGCAACATAACTAAACAAAAAAGCAGGCACTCC